>NZ_JAKKFF010000083.1 GCF_022229015.1 Micromonospora foliorum | reverse complement strand
CAGATGGCGTGGGTGCGCGCCCGCCGCGACGGACACCGACCAGGCGGGGCGCACCCACGCCATCTGGCTGCTCGGCCCCGGCCCGGAGCAGGCCACGCTGACCGCTCTCGCCGGTGGCGGGGACCTGGTCGTCGCGGACGGCAACCACCGCAGCCTGGCCGCCCAGACCGGAGGGTTGCCGCGCTTCCTGGCCGTGGTCACCACCCCCGCGTCGGTGGCCATCCAGCCGTACAACCGGCTGGTCAGCGAGCTGACCACCACCCCGGCCGAGCTGCTCGACCGGCTGCGGGCCGCGGGTGCCGACGTCACGCCGATCGACGGCCCGGTCGAGGTCCCGGCGGCCGGCGGCACCGTGCACCTGCGCCTCGACGGCCAGGGGTACGCGGTGCGCCTGCCCGCCACCGCCTCCGCCCGCCTGGAGAACCTGGACCACGCCCTGGTCGAGCGGCTGGTGCTGCGCGACGCTCTCGGTCTGGACCCGGGCGACAAGCGGATCACCTACGTCGGCGGTGACTATCCGGCGAGCTGGCTCACCGGTGAGGTCGATGCCGGGCGGGCCGAGCTGGCCATCCTGATCGCGCCGGTGACCGTGGCGGATTTCGTCGCGGTCAACCTGGCCAGGGAAAAGATGCCCCGCAAGAGCACCTGGTTCACCCCGAAGGCGCGCGGCGGTCTGGTCGTCGCCGAGCTGCCCCGCTGAGCGCCACCCCCACGACCGTGTGACGAACCCGGCTCGGGGACGCCGCCCCTGTGACGTCCCCGAGCGCGGCCTGACAGACTGCCCGGTATGCGCGTCTACCTGGGATCCGATCACGCCGGTTTCGAGTTGAAGGTGCACCTGGCCAACCACCTGGCCATGCAGGGGTACGAGGTGGTCGACGTCGGCCCGCACGGCTACGACCCGGACGACGACTACCCCACGTTCTGCCTGCACACCGGCGATCAGGTGGTGGCCGACGAGACGGGTCTCGGCGTGGTCATCGGTGGCTCCGGCAACGGTGAGCAGATCGCCGCGAACAAGGTCGCCGGCGTCCGCGCCGCGCTGGCCTGGAGCGTCGAGACCGCTCAGCTGGCCCGTCAGCACAACGACGCGAACGTGGTCGCCATCGGTGCCCGTCAACACACGTTGGACGAGGCGACCGGCATCGTCGAGGCGTTCCTGAACACGCCGTTCTCCGGCAACGAGCGGCACGCTCGGCGGATCGCCCAGGTTGCCGAGTACGAGCGGACCCGGAAGCTGCCCGACCTGCCCTGACCGTGCGGCGCCTAGCGCGGCGAGCGGGGCAACTCCTCGCGGGGCACCCAGTTCCGCCGGACGACCACCACCCGGGCCTCCGCCTCGGCCAGGTCGTCGTCGGTGGGGCGGGCGGCGTCCCGGGCCCGTAGCGCGGCGCTCAGCCCCACCTGGGACGAGCCGGAACCGACCAACCCGCGCAGCCCCCGCTCGCCGTCGCGCTCGTCGCCGCCGGTACTCCTGCGTCGCGGCGGCGGGTCGTCGCCGTCATGCACGCCCGGGGTGCTGGCCGTCGGACCTTCGGCACCCGGTCTGGCCGTCTCGGTGTCGGCGTGGTGGCGCAGTCGTCGCCGTCGTCGGTCGGGGTCACCCATCAGCCGACCGTACCCTGCGGGGGTTTGATCGGGCACCGTCGCGCGGCCTCGCGCCCCGGCCGGGGTCGGCGACCGATTTGCCGGCTGGCTACCCTCGAATCCAGGCGGTGCTGTGCCGTCGGTCAGGGGGAGGACGAGATGGCAGACCAGACGCAGCCGTGGGCGGAGCGGACCGTGGAGGTGCCACCGCAGGCCGGCGTCGGGGTGCCGCCGCAGCGCGACGGGTTCCGCCGGGGGGTCGCTCCGGTGGGTCAGCCGCGCAGCCCGCGGACGGAGCCGTTCCCGGTGGTCGAGCAGGAGCCGACCGGCACCGGTTGGCCGGGCGAGCCGGTGCCCCGCCGTTCGCTGAGCTCGCGGATGACGCAACTGCGGCGCGGCGGCGAGTGGAGCGCGGCGGCCGGCCTCTTCGCGTTCGTGTGCTGGGGGATCTGGGCGCTGTCCGGTCAGGGTGACCTGAGCGGGCCGCTGCTGGTGCTGGTGCTCAGCCTGCTGGTGGCGGTCGGCCTGTTCGCCCTGTTCCGGCTGGTCGGCCGGGTGGTGCTGGAGCGGCAACTGGGTCGGGTCCGGCGCACCGCCCGAGGTGCCCACCTGGCGACGGCGGTGTTCCTCGCGGGCCTTGGGGTGGCGTGGCTCCAGCAGACCGAGTGGGTCGTCTCGGCCTGGAACTGGATCTCCTCGAACTGATCCCGGGAACGCCGGGCGGGCCGGCCTTCGCCGCCCGCCCGGGCGCCCGGTCGCGGCGCTGCGCGACACCGGTCGTCTCCCCACCAGGCAAGGTCGCCGCTTACCCGGCCGGCCGCGGTTCATCCGTGGCCGGCCGGTCCGGCTGGTACCCGTTCGGGGGCCCGCTCGGCCCAGCGGCGTCAGTGCGCCGCGTCAGCGCGCGGGTTTGTGCGCCCGGACCAGGATCCGCTGGGCGTGGGCCACGAACGGACCGTGACGACGGATGTGGTCGTGCAGGTCGGCGAGGCGGGCCCGGTAGCGGTCCACGGTGAAGTCCGGCACCGTCCAGATGACCTTGCGGAGGAAGTTCACCACCGCTGCGACGTCATTGAAGGTGGTCGGCAGCGCTTCGTGCCGCAGCTCGAAGTGGCACGGCACGCCGGTGCGGCCGCGGAGGACGGCACCTATGCGCTGGTGCTGGCCCAGGAGGCCCAGGCACGCGACCTCTACCTCCTGGGCCGGTACGCCGACGCGCTGGAACTGCTGGACAGCTCCCTGCCGGTGCAGCGTTCGCTGCTGGGCGCCGAGCACCTCACCGTGCTGCGGGCCACCTGCATCCACATCGCCTGCCTGCGCAAGACCGGGCGGCTCGACGCCGCCGTGAGCGAGGGCGCGGCCAACTACCGGCTGGTGACGCGCCGCTTCGGGACCGACCATGTGCTGGCCGCGGAGGCGGGCATGACCTGTGCCAACGCCATGCGCGCGGCGGGCGACGCCACCCAGGCGTACGCCCTGGCCGCCCAGGGGCACGCCACCTTCCGCGCCGTCTTCGGGGAGCGGCATCCGGTCACGCTCTGCGCGGCGGTCAACCTCGGGGTGATCCTGCGGGCTCGCAACTTCGACCGTGAGGCCCGGGAGTTGGGTGCGGCCACCTTGCAGGCGATGGGCGAGGCGCTGCCACCCACCCACCCGTACCTGCTGAGCGCGCGTTCCGCGCAGGCGATCAACCTGGTCCGGTCGCACCGGCTGGAGCAGGCGCAGGTCCTCTCCGAGGCGATCCTCGAGGACTCGCGTCGCCTGCGGGGGCCGGGGCACCCGTACACGCTCTACTGCGCGGTCAACGCGTCGGTCGACCTGATCGAGGTCGGCGAGGAGGCTCGCGGCCGCGCGTTGCTCGACGAGGCCGCCGCGGCGCTGGAGGCGATGTTCGGGCCGGACCACCCGGAGGTGGACGCCGCCCGGGGTCAGCGGCGCATCGAGTGCGACATCGAGACCGTCGGGTTGACCTGACGCCTGCCCGCCGGCGTCGACGGCGGTGCGCGAGCCGCTGGTTCAGCCGGTGGTGATCGTCGGTCGACGTGTCCGCTCGGCCTCCGCCACCTCCCGCCGCCCGGCGGCGTCGGCGGACGCCGGGACCGGCACGCTGGCCAGCCGACCGATCCGGTCGGCCAGGCGATCTGTCCAGAGCCGCCCCGCCGAGGTGAGACTTCCGGCCCGGGCGAGTTCGACCAGGGCGCGCTCCAGTTGCGCCCGCACCAGCGCGAACTGCCCGGTGGCCTGCGCCGCCAGTTCCGGGTGGGCGCGCAGCGCGGCCCACACCTCGGCGACGGCCGTGAACGCGTACGTGCCGTGCAGCAGCCCGCCGATCGGGCGCGGGTCGGGGCGCCAGGGCGCGAAGTAGCGCACCGGGTCGGCCGGTTCGTGCAGCTGGACCAGGCCGAGGACGGCGTTGAGTGTGCTGTGTTGCAGCTCGTGCACCATCGTCACGGCCAGGTCCACCGGGTCGAGGCCGGCGTCGGCGGCGAACGCCCCGAAGGCGTCGGCGTGCGTGACGCTGTGCCCGCGCTCGGTGCCGCCGGCCAGCGGCACGAACGTGCTGATCCCGGCGGCCACCTCGGCGGCGTGCGTCGGGGCGTACGCGACGAGCAGGTGCCAGGCGTGCCCGACGGTCCGTTCCAGCGCCGCGGCCCGTGGTGGGGAGAGCCGGGCGGCCACGGGTAGCCCGAAGCAGTCGCGGTACGGGTCCAGGTCTTCGACGCGGAGGTCGAGGGTGACCGACTGGTCGGTGAAGCGCCACCAGCGGGTGGGCGTCCACTGTCGTCCGGTCAGGTCGGCCGGCGTCAACGTTGTGCTGCCGCCGCGTCGGCGCAGCACCCCGAGGCCCGGCACGGGCACCAGCCCCGCACACGGCGTGACCGGCACCGCCGCGTCCGACCATCCGCTGAGGGCGGCCGCCGCGAGCGCCGCGAACGGGAGGTAGTCCGGTCGGCCGGCGCTGCTGTGCCGGACCCGATCGATGGCCCAGACGGCCAGCCACGGGTGATCGAGCAGCAGGTCCGCGGCGGCGGGGTCGAGGCGGTGGGCGTGGCCGAGCAGCTGCGCCGGCGCCGTCAGGGCGTCGTCGGTGTCGGCGAGGCTCTTGAGGACGAGCATCGTGCGGTTGCGTTGCGCGCGCCGCAGACCGCGGATGGAAGCCGGGCCCGCCCGACCGTCGGCGAGGCGGGCGAACTCCGACCGGGTCAGGTGGAGTCGGCGCCGGGGTCGAGGAAGCTGTTCCAGCCGGCCAGCGTCGTCTGTCGGGGAGTCTTCAGGGTCGCGACCAGTTCCTCGATCCATCGGGCCAGTTCCGGATCCTCGTCGCGTAGCAGGTGGCTCAGACCCTGCGTCAACACGTCGACCACAACGAGGTGATCAGGTGCGGGTTGCTCAGTCATCGATGTCCCGGGTTGGCGCAGGCGTGCTGACATGAAAACACGTCAACGTCTGTGATCACCATCGGCTTACCGTCCGTCACCGGAGGTCGCCGGTCCCCGGGGCCCGTACCGCCGCCGGGCGCGCCC
>NZ_JAKKFF010000082.1 GCF_022229015.1 Micromonospora foliorum | reverse complement strand
CCACGTCTCGCCTCGTGGTGACTGTGTCTTAGTCATTCGCGTCGCACGTCTTGTGATCTCGGCTCCCGGTTTGCATTGATCTCTTGCCTATCTAGTACCGCGACGGACCTTCAGACAGTCCATTGTTCACTTTTTTTTTTAATGATACGGCGACCCCCGCGATCTACCCTCTTTCCCTCCACGTTGCTCTTCCGATCTCATCGTCGACGCCGTGGCCCTCGCCGACGCCGGGCTGCCCGCCGTTCCGAACACCGTCTGGGTGACCGGCCCCGGCGCGGCGCGGGCCGTGTCGAACACCGGCGTCGCCGCCGACGTCGTGCTGCGCGCGGACGTCCTGCGGGCGCAGCGGGTGGCTCCGCTGACCGCGGGGCTGCTACGGCTGGCGTGGACGGCCGCCGCGGTGCTGCTGGCGCTGGGGTTGCTCGGTCTCACGCTCGCCGCCGCCGCCGGTGCGTCGCAGCGGTGGCAGACCCTGACCCGGCTGCGGACCCTTGGCCTGCGGCCACGCGATGCCCGCCGGGTCGCCGCCGGAGAGCTGCTGCCGCCGGTCGTGGTCGCCGCGGTGTGCGGCCCGCTACTCGGGGCTCTGCTCGCACGCCTGACGCTCGGCCCGCTCGACCTGGGGCTGCTCACCGGCCAAGCCGCCGACCCGGCGGCGGTCCTGCCATGGTGGCTGCTGGGCCTGGTGAGCGTGGCGCTGCTGGCGGCGGTCGCCGCGGTCGTACCCGTCGAGTCGGCGCTGCGGCGACGCGACCGGCTGAGCGAGGTACTGCGCGCCGGCGAGTAACCGATGGTCTCGCCGTGCGGGAAGCAGAAACGCCGAGACCCGCTACCGGAGATCCGGTAACGGGTCATCTGATCTGCTCGTACAGCTGGTGGGCGATACTGGGTTTGAACCAGTGACCTCTTCCGTGTCAGGGAAGCGCGCTCCCACTGCGCCAATCGCCCGTGGCGGCCCCGTGGGGCACATCGCGAGCGGACGACGGGATTCGAACCCGCGACCCTCACCTTGGCAAGGTGATGCGCTACCAGCTGCGCTACGTCCGCACGTCCCCGGCAAAGCGCCGGCGACAGGTGAACTCTACCCGATGCCAAGATCGCTTGGCAGGGCACCCTGGCCGGTCGCGGTTGCGCTGGTCCCCGCCGGGGTACAGAGGTGCTCGACAGCGCACCACACCCCCTTAAGGAGGCTGTCGTGGGTATCGGCACCAGCATCTTCCTGATCGCGCTCGGCGCGATCCTCACCTTCGCACTGGACGCGAGCGTCGGCGGCATCAACCTCGACGTGGTCGGCTGGATCCTGATGGGCGCCGGCCTGCTCGGCCTGATCATGACCACGCTGATCTGGGGTCGCCGCCGCCAGGTCGTCACCACCACCGAACAGCCGGTGGAGTACCGCCAGGTCGAGGAGCGGCGGGACATCGCACCGCCGCTGTGACCGGTCACTTCCATCGCTGGCGGAGCCGCCAGACCAACGTGATCCCGGGCCGGCCGCCGCGCTGAGGGCGGCCGGCCCGTCGCATCCGTGACCCCGGATGCCGGGTGGGCGTCGCGGCCGGTGCGGGCATGCTCCGGTGGTGCCGACGGCGGAATCAGAACTCGATGACCAACCGGCCGCGTACCCCTCCGGCCTCCAGGAGCTGATGCGCGCGAGCCGCCTCCTCCGGCGGGAACCGGCCGGCGACCCGCAGGGTCAGCGCACCCTCCTCGGCGAGCCGCCGAAGCAAATCGAGTTTGTCGCGGCGCCCGTCGTACTCGTGCACGTACGCGGACACCATGTCGATCCTCCGCTGGTCGGCCTGCGCCCGCAGCACCGGATCGGGGCCACCGCGCAGCAGCGCGACGGCACCACCCGCGCGCACCGCGGGCAGCAACGCGCCGCCGAGCAACGCGGCATCGACAGCGGCGTCCACCCCGTCCGGGGCGTGCTCCCGGAAGCGGTCGGCGACACCGGGGCCTCGGGTCACCGTCACGTCGGCACCGAGCGCGGTGACCAGTTCGACGTCGTCGGGCGCCGCGTCGGCCAACACCCGGTGCCCGGCGGCCTTGGCGAGCTGTACCGCGTACGCGCCGACGGCGCCGGCCGCTCCGGTCACCGCGAGGGTGCTGCCGGGCGACAGCCGCAACTGGTCCAGGGCGTGCAGGGCGGTCAACCCGTTCAACGGCAGGGTGGCCGCCTCGGCGGGTGACACGCCCGCCGGCGCGGGCACCACCCAGGTTTCCGGGAGCACGACCCACTCGGCGTACCCACCGCCGGCCGCCCGGGTCGGATTGATCATGGCCATCACCGGGTCACCCGGGGCGAGAGCACCACTGGTCCCGGGGCCTACCTCGTCGATGGTGCCGGCGATGTCCTGGCCCGGCAGCAGCGGGTCGCCGCCGCGCAGTCGCACCGGCGTCATACCGGCCCGGATCAACGTGTCCGCGGGGTTGACCGCCGCGGCGCGTACCCGGATGCGGACCTCGCCAGGGCCGGCGTGCGGCGTCGGAAGCTCGACCACCCGCAGCACCTCGGGCCCGCCGTAGCGCAGCAGTCCGACCGCTCTCATGCTCGACTCCTCATCGGGTGACCGGGTCGACCACCGTGTCCGGCGGTCAGTCCAGGCAGGTGAGCGCGACCTCGGCGTAACGCGTCAGCGCCGCCCGGTCCGGGTTGATGGCGCCCATCACCCGCAGACCCTGGAGGCTTGTCACCAGGAAGCCGGCCAGGTCGGTGGCGCTGCGGTCGCTGGTGATCTGACCCCGCAACTGCGCCTCGGCGAGCAGGTCGTAGAGCGCCAACTCCAGGGACTGGGTGGTGGAGCGGAGCCGCTCGGCGACCCGGACGTCCTGGTGCGCCCGTTCCATCGACGCACCGACGATCAGGCAGGAGAGGTGCCGGCCGTCGCCGGTGATGTCGTCCACCGCGCTGATGAACACCTCACGGATGACCGCTCGCGCGTCGTTGCCCGAGCGCAGCAGATCGACCATCGGTATGGCGTAGCGCTGCCGGTACAGGTCGAGCACCGCCAGGTAGAGGCCGTCCTTGCTGCCGAACGCGGCGTAGATCGAGCCGCTGCCCAAGCCGGTCGCCTCGGAGAGGTCCCGCATGGAGGTGCCCTCGTAGCCCTTGCTCCGGAAGACGTCCATGGCAGCGTTGACCGCGGCGTCGAGGTCGAACTCACGGGTACGGGCCATGGCTGAACGCTACCCGCTATCTGGAACGATCGACAAAGTACCGCCGGTCACAGCCGGCCGAACCGAGCCGTTTCCGCTGGCCGAAAGGGGTTTCGGCAGCCGCGTTACGATCCAGATCATGGAGCCTCTCGACACGGTGCTGGCCGCGCACCGGGCGTACCTGCTCGGTTGGAACATCGGCGTCGCCGGAGATCCCGGCCTGCCGACCTACCGCAGTGACGTGCCGCACGCACCCCTCAACGGCGTGCTCCGGGTGGCCGGGCACACACCGCAGGACGCGCTCGCCGAGGCCCGGAGGCGCCTGCACGGCGTACCCCGGATCTGGTGGGTTGGCCCGGACAGCGACGCCGGCACCGCGGACGGCCTGGTCTCCCTCGGCGCGGTGGAGGTCGCCCGCATGCCGATCATGACGGTGGGGATCGGCGAGGTGGCCGATGTTCCGGCTCCCGCCGACGTGCGGATCGCCGAGACCACCGACCTCGCGACGTTCGTCCCGGCCTACGCCCGGGTGTCCGGAATTCCGGCGGACGGCGTGGCGGCGACGATCGAACGGGAGAAGGCGTTCACCGGCGACGGCACGGTGCTCCGGTTGGCCGGTCGCCTCGCCGACGGCCAGGTCGTCGCGACGGCAGTCGCCTGGATCACCCACGGTCTGGTCACCCTCTACTTCGTCGGCACCCGGCCCGAGCAGCGCCGCAGGGGCATCGGCGCGGCCATGACCAGGGCCGCGCTCGAGCTGGCCGGTGAGCGGGGCGCCCGCACCGCCGCCCTCACCTCGTCGGCCGTCGGTGAGTCGGTCTACCGCAGCCTCGGTTTCCGGCCGGTGGGCGAGTTCCGCTTGTTGACCTTCTGACGGTGAGCCCGCGCGGCCCGGCCGCGTCTGTGCCGGCGCGCACGGCAGCCGGCCGGAAACCATTGACTACGGGGTTCGGACAGCGTTGTCTTTTACTGGCGCCTGGGGAGGTACGACAGTGATCGACGATGTGTCCCTCGTCTTCTGCGTGACCGCCGACGTGTCGGTGCGCGAGCGGATGGTCCGCCGCCTGGACGGCCTCGGCACCCTGGTGATCTGCACCGACCTCGCGGAGTTGCAGGCGATGATCGGCGGGCCGATCATCAGCGGGCCGGACCGGCTCTCCACCACGGCGTCGGCCGCCGCTCCAGTCACGGTCGCTCCAGCCGTCGGCGCGGCCGGTCGGATCAGCCTCGGTGACCTCACCATCGACCCGCTCGACCACCGGGTGACGTGGCGCGGCGAACCGCTTGCCCTGACCCGCCTCGAGCGCAACCTGCTCACCCAACTCGCCACCGCACCGGTCGGGGTCTGGACGTACGAGAGGCTCTTCGAATCGGTCTGGGGCTGCGCGTTCCTCGGCGACACGTCGAGCCTGCACTCGGCCGTGAAGCGGTTACGTCGCAAACTGCACGCCGTCGACGACACCCTGCGCGTGCACACCGTACGGGGAATCGGTTATCGGCTCAGCGTCGACTGATGACCGTCGCGCCACAAGCAAAACGGCTCGTCACCGGGTCTCCCGGTAACGAGCCGTCCTCTGGTGGGCGATACTGGGTTTGAACCAGTGACCTCTTCCGTGTCAAGGAAGCGCGCTCCCACTGCGCCAATCGCCCGTGCTTGTTGCCGAGGTGGGGACGGGATTTGAACCCGCGTACACGGCTTTGCAGGCCGTTGCCTCGCCTCTCGGCCACCCCACCGAGGTTGCCCCCGTCATGCGTGGCGGCAGCTCCGAGCGGACGACGGGATTCGAACCCGCGACCCTCACCTTGGCAAGGTGATGCGCTACCAGCTGCGCTACGTCCGCACGCCCCCGGACGTTCCCGGGTGACGGATGAGAACTTTAGCCGAGCCGGTGTTTGACTGCCAACTCGGGGTCGCTTCGGCGCGTCCCGGGTGGCCGGGGCTGGACCGGAGCCACCCTCGGCAGGCTTCCTAGGGGGCTGACCCGGTGCCCGGATCCAGCACGGACCGTCACACTCCGACATCACTAGGCAATGATCGTCATCATCGCGTCGCATGCCCGACCATCGACGTCTCCGCACCTCGTCACCGGGTAGCGGACCTCGATGAACACTCTCCGTGGAACGACTGACGACACCCGAAGGAAGTGTCCGGCTTCCGACTGTCACTGCGCGGATCGGCGCGTGGTGGTAACTGTTCGTGTTCAGTCGGATGGGCTACGGTAACGGTCGTGACGAGACGTGCGGCCGAGATCCGCCTGGATGCCCTGCTGCGCACCGCCTGTGACGTGATCGTGGAGCGCGGTCTGGCCAACACCCGGACGGCGGACGTGGCGAATGCCGCGGGCGTGAGTCAGGCGTTGGTTTTCTACCACTTCGCCACCAAGGAGCGGTTGCTCGCGCAGGCCTTCGCGTACGCGGTCGAACAGGATCTGGCCCGACTGGACGTGGTGACCCGCTCCTCGGCCCCACCGCTGACCAAGCTCCGCCGGATCCTCAAGCTCTACACCCCGGCCGGGCGGGCGACCTCCTGGTCGATGTGGATCGACGGCTGGTCCGAGTCGCTGCGTACCCCCGAGTTGGAGAAGGTCTCCCGCCGGCTCGACCTGCGCTGGCGGCAGGACCTGGCGGCGGTGATCACCGCCGGGGTGACCGACGGCACCTTCCAGTGCGCCGACCCCGACGGGGCCGCCTGGCGGATCAGCGCGGTGATGGACGGCCTTGCCGTCCAGCTCGCCGTGCACGACCGGGTGATCTCCCGCCGGCAGTTCGGCGAGTGGGTCCGACTGGTCACCGCCCGAGAGCTCGGTCTGGACCCGACCGACCTGGACTGAGCCGGGCGACCAGCACCGATCCCCCGCACCAGGCCGGGCAAAACGGACTCGGCGCGCCTCGCGGACCGGAACAATCGGCAGCATGGATCTCCTGGAGGCGTACCGCCGGAGCCTGGCCGAGTTCATCGACCGGGTGGACCAGATCGAGCCCGGCCAGTGGTCCGACCCGACCCCCTGCTCGGACTGGGACGTCCGCACGCTTGTCAACCACGTGGTGACCGAGGACCGGTGGAGCGTTCCGCTGCTCGCCGGCCGGACCATCGACGAGGTCGGCGACCGGCTCGACGGTGACCAGCTCGGCGCCGACCCGATCGCGACGGCGCGGGAGGCCGCCGCGCAGGCCGAGATCGCCGCGACCCACCCCGGCACCATCGACCGCACCGTGCACCTCTCCAGCGGCGACACACCGGTCGCCGAGTACCTTCGGCAACTCCTCGCCGAGCACCTCGTGCACGGCTGGGACGTGGCGGTGGCGATCGGCGCGCAGCCACGGCTCGACCCGGACGCGGTGCACGCCGCCGCCCAGTGGTTCGCCGGCCAGATCGACGCCTACCGGCGCAACAACCTGGTCCACACCGGGGTACGGGTGCCCGACGACGCCGACGAGCAGGACCACCTGCTGGCCGCGTTCGGCCGCGACCCCGACTGGGCGCCGAGCGACTGAGTAAATCTCGATCTGTTGGTGCGACAGCGGCTCTGGACCTTGCCGTGACCTCGGGAGACTGATATCCACAGATGCGCATGCGTCACCGCGCATCTGTGGTCGGCGACTCGCCGGCCACCCCGCTCCCACGAGGAGGTCCCGTGCCACAACCGGAGTGGTCACCCCCGATGAGCCGGCGTCGACGCCGGCTC
>NZ_JAKKFF010000081.1 GCF_022229015.1 Micromonospora foliorum | reverse complement strand
CCCAGCGCGGCCCGGCACCGGACGCGCCCGCCCGGCCGTGCACCCGCGCCGCCAGCACCACCGCGAGCAGCACCAGAGCGGTCAACGCGGCGCCCGCGAGCAGGTCGACCGGTCGTCCGGCGAGCAGGGTGAGCTGGGCGAACGCGGACATCCACGCGACCCCGAGACAGCCCAGCAGCACCGGCACGGGCTCAGCATAGGACCCGTTGTCACCTCACCCAGCCGAATCCGGCGCCCCGCCCGAGTACGACGCGCTGCCGCCACGTTTCCGGGCATCGCCACGTTGGGTAACCAACGGCGGACCGACGCGGACGGACCGCGAACGGTAGGAACGGACGGGTGATGTCGATGACCGGTCAGGTGGCGGAGGCGCCCAGCGACATGGCTGCGGCGACCGGGTTGCTCACCGTGGGTGTCGAGGAGGAGTTCCTGCTCGTCGACCCGCACACCGGGGCCGCGGTCCCGGCCGTGGACCTGGTCATGGAGCAGGTGCCGGCCGAACTTCGCGGGCAGGTGGAGCGGGAGTTCCAGACCAGTCAGATCGAGATCGGCAGCCCGCCCGGCCTGGAACTCTCGTCGATCCGGCACTCCCTCGGCGTACTGCGTCGGGCGCTCTCCGAGGCCGCCGAGCGGGCCGGCGTACGCCTGCTCGCCATCGGCACCGGCCCGGTGGACGGCCCGGTGCCACCGGTGGTGGACAAGCCCCGCTTCGACCGGATGGTCGAGCGGTTCCGGCTGCTCGTTCCCGGCCCCGGCAACAACGGCATGCACGTGCACGTGGGGGTGCCCGACCCGGACACCGGCGTGCAGGTGCTCAACCACGTACGGCCGTGGCTGCCGATGCTGCACGCGATGACCACCAACTCGCCGTTCTCCCGTGGCGAGGACACCGGCTACGCCAGTTGGCGCTCGGTGGAGTGGGAGCGCTGGCCGTCGGTGGCCCCGACGCCGTTTCTGGAGTCGCACGAGCACTACCAGCGGCTGATCCGCCAGTTGATCTCCAGCGGGGTGATGCTCGACGAGGGAATGCTCTACTGGTACGCCCGCCTGTCGGCAAAGTACCCGACGGTGGAGCTGCGGATCGGCGACGTCTGCCCGTCGGTGGACGACGCGGTGCTGGTCGCCGCGCTGGTCCGGGCACTGGTGGCCACCGCCATGGCGGATGTGGAGGCCGGCCGGCCGGCGTTGCAGACCGACCACCACCTGCTGGTCGGGGCGCACTGGCGGGCCGCCCACGACGGCCTGGAAGGCGAGGCCGTCGACGTCACCAACGGTGAGCTGCGACCGGCCTGGGAGCTGTTGGACCGGTTCGTGGAACGGATGCGGCCGGCGCTGGAGCAGCACGGCGACTGGGCCGAGGTGACCGACCTGCTGGGTGGGTTGCGCCGGCAGGGCAGCGGCGCGGCACGGCAGCGCGCGGTGTTCGAGCGCACCGGCCGACTCACCGACGTGGTGCAGGACGTCGCACGGCAGACCCGCGGCTGATCATTGCGTGACAGGATGGACCCGTGGCGCAACGGCTGATCGTCATCGGCGGGGACGCCGCCGGAATGTCGGCGGCGTCCCAGGCCCGACGCCGCCGCGACCGTGACGACCTGGAGATCGTGGTCTTCGAGCGGGGCCACTTCACCTCCTACTCGGCGTGCGGCATCCCGTACTGGATCAGTGGTCTGGTGCCCGGCCCCGAGGCGTTGATCGCCCGCGACCCGGAGACGTTCCGCACGAAGTACGCGATGGACGTACGGATGCGCCACGAGGTCACCACCATCGACCTCAAGCGCCGCGAGGTGGTGGCCCGGGACCTGACGGGCGGCGGCGAGGTCCGCGAGCGCTTCGACGACCTGGTGTACGCCACCGGCGCGGTTCCGGTGAAGCCGCCGTGGGCGGTCACCGACGCGGGCGGCGTGTTCGGCATGCAGACCCTCGACGACGGCGCGGCGCTGCGCGACTGGCTGGACGCCGACCCGCAGCCGCGCCGGGCCGTGGTGGTCGGCGGCGGCTACATCGGCGTCGAGATCGCCGAGGCCCTGATCCAACGCGGCCTCTCGGTGACCCTGGTCGAGGCGGGCGACCAGCCCATGGCGACGGTGGACGGCGACATGGGCGAGCTGGTGGCCGACGCCATGCGGGGCCTGGGCATCACCATCCGCACCGGCCTGCCGGTGACCGGCCTGGAGCAGCGGGACGGCCGGGTGTCCGCGGTGGTCACGGCCGAGGGGCCGATGCCGACCGACGTCGTGGTCCTGGGCCTCGGCGTACGCCCCAACGCCGCGCTCGCCGAGGCTGCCGGGCTGCCGATCGGGCCTACCGGTGGGGTCCGGGTGGACCGCCGGATGCGCGTGCCGGGGCTGCCCGGGATCTGGGCGGCCGGTGACTGCGTGGAGACCCTGCACCGGGTCAGCGGGTTGCCGGTGCACGTGCCACTGGGCACCCACGCCAACAAGCAGGGCCGGGTCGCGGGGATCAACATCGGCGGCGGGTACGCCACGTTCGCCGGGGTGATCGGCACCGCGGTGACCAAGGTCTGCGACCTGGAGGTGGGCCGGACGGGCCTGCGCGAGGGCGAGGCGAGGGCGGCCGGCTTCGACTTCGTCTCGGTGATCGCCGAGTCGACCAACCGGGCCGGCTACTACCCCGGTTCCCGACCGATGACGGTGAAGCTGATTGCCGAGCGTCCCAGCGGCCGGTTGCTGGGGGCGCAGATCGTCGGTTGGTCCGAGGCGGCCAAACGGATCGACACGCTGGCCGTGGCTCTCTGGAACGGCATGACGGTGGACGATATGACGTCACTGGACCTGGGCTACGCTCCGCCGTACGCGCCGGTGTGGGACCCGGTGCTCATCGCCGCCCGAAAAGCGGTCGACGCGCTCGCCTCGCTCAACCGCTGACCCGAGCCCGCCGTGGAGGACCACCCCGTGACCCAGACCCCGACCCGGCCGACCGTGCGTCGGCGCCCGACGATGGTCGACGTGGCCCGGCGCGCCGACGTCAGCCTGAAGACGGTCTCCCGGGTGGTCAACGACGAGCCGGTGGGACAGGAGCTGGTCGGCCGGGTGCTGGCCGCCATCGCCGAGCTGGGGTTCCGGCGTAACGACATCGCTCGCAACCTGCGCTCCCGGCAGCTCAACGCCACCGTCGGGCTGCTGATCGAGGAGATCGCCAACCCGTTCTACGCGACCATCGCCAGCGTCGCCGCCGAGATCGCCGCCGCCCACGGCACCATGCTGATCACCGCGTCGTCGGAGGAGGACCCGGAGCGGGAACGCGCCCTGCTCCAGGACTTCACCCAGCGCCGGGTCGACGGTCTGCTGGTGGTGCCGGCGGGCCTGGACCACTCGTTCCTGCGGCGTGAGGTCGAGCTGGGCATGCCGGTGGTGTTCCTGGACCGGCCGCCGCAGGGGCTGCACGCCGACGCCGTGCTGTTGGACAACCGGGGTGGCAGTCACGCCGGGGTGAGCGCGCTGCTCGACGAGGGACACCGGCGGGTGGGGCTGCTGCTCGGCGCGCCCAGCGTGCCCACGATGCGGGAGCGGCTGGCCGGGGCACGGGCGGCCCTGGACGCCGCCGGGGTCGAG
Organism: Micromonospora foliorum; assembly: GCF_022229015.1. Classification (GTDB taxonomy): domain Bacteria; phylum Actinomycetota; class Actinomycetes; order Mycobacteriales; family Micromonosporaceae; genus Micromonospora; species Micromonospora foliorum. Next base: position 5,389 of record NZ_JAKKFF010000081.1, on the reverse strand, counting down.
CCGGACGAGTCGCTGGTCCGCGAGCGGCTCATCGCTCCCGAGGAGGCCGGGCGGGCGGTCGCCGCGCTGCTCGACCTCCCGGAGCCGCCCACCGCGTTCTTCTGCGCCAACAACCGGCTCACCGTCGGTGCGCTCCAGGAGCTGCACCGGCGGGGCAGCGACGCCGCGCTGGTCGGCTTCGACGACTTCGAACTGGCCCACCTGATGCCCCGACCACTGACCGTCGTCGCGTACGACACGAGGGAGCTGGCGAGGGTTGCCACCGAGCGACTGTTCCAACGAGTCGCCGGCGACGACACCCCGCCCTCCACCACGGTCCTGCCCACCAGACTGCTGAAGCGCGGCCTGACCTAGCCCCCTGGGGTCGATCATGGAATTGTGGTGGGCGTTTGACTGCACTTCGCGGCATACGCGAGGCACCACAAGTCCATGATCGACCGGGTGAGGCGGCTGGTTCTTACGGGGTCAGGTTGAGCAGGGCGTCGATGTCGGCGCGGGTCGGTGGGTCGGCGCCTCGGTGGGCGCAGGTCAACGCGGCCACCGTGGCAGCCTGTCGGAGCACGTCACCCCACTGCTGCGGGGTCACCGCGGCGAGCCGGTCGGCCGGCCGGTCACCGAGCGCGTCGAGGTCGGCAAGCGCGGCCAGCAGGCCACCGGTGAACGAGTCGCCCGCGCCGACGGTGTCGACCACGGTGGTGCGGACCGCCGGCTCCTCGTGCAGCGAGCCGTCGGGCGCGAGCAGCCAGGCGCCGTCCCCGCCCCGGGTCACCACGGCACAGGACACCCCTGCCGCACGCCAGTCGGTCATCACGTCGGCCACCGAACGCTCCGGGTAGAGCCAGGCCAGGTCCTCGTCGCTGGCCTTCACCAGGTGCGCGAGGCGTACCTGCCGGCGTACCCGCTCCTGCTCCGCCGCCCGGTCGGTGACGATGCTCGGCCGCAGGTTGAGGTCGATGGAGACGGTGAGCCCGTCCCGCTGCCGTTCGCCAGCGAGCAGACCCTCCAGCACCTCCGCGCCGGGTGCCAACGCGAGCGCGAGGGACCCGGTGTGCAGCGCGATCGCCGGTGACCCGGCCAGCTCGGGCAGCTCCCGCGGCGTCCACTGCCAGTCCGCCGCACCGGCCAGCCGGAACTCGTAGCTGGCCTGCCCGGCGGCGTTCAGCGTGGCCACCGCCACCGACGTGGGCTCCTCGGCGCGGACCGCCCACCCCAGGTCCACCCGGTTGGCGCTCAGATGCTCGACGAGTTGCCGACCGTACTCGTCGCTGGCGAGCCGGGCCAGCAGTCGTACCGGCTGGTCGAGCCGGGCCAGGGTGACCGCGACGTTCGCCGGGGAGCCACCCGGCACGGCCCGCTGCCCCTCGGCGGTGACGACCAGGTCGATCAGCGCCTCACCCGCGACGACGATCACGCGGTCACCTCCCCGGGTGCGAGCGGGCCGGGGCCGCCGAGCCCGTCGGCCGCGCGGGACAGCAGGACCGCCTGGTACGCGTGGTAGACGTCCGGTCGGCCGTGCCAGACCGTGTCGGCGGGCAGGTTCTGCGCGTCCAACTCGTGCCGCCATCCGGTCTGGTCGATCAGACTGCGGCGGGCGTACGCCCAGAAGACCTGGTACCAGTCGAGGTAGACCCCGTCCCCGGTACGGCGGTGCAGGGTGATCGCCGCTCCGATGGCCTCGGCGAGAACCCAGTGCATCCGGGAGCGCACCACCGGCCGGTCGTCCCAGTCGATGGTGTAGACGAAGCCGTCCGCGCCGTCGACGGCCCAGCCGCGACGCACGGCGGCGGCGAACAGGGCACGGGCGTCGGCGAGCAGCCAGCGGGGTGGCTGCGGCAGCACCGCCTCCAGCTCCAGCAGCAGCCGGGCCCACTCCAGCCAGTGCCCGATCGTGGAGCCGTACGGCCGAAACGGGTCGGCGGGCTGGTCCCGGTTGTAGTCGGGCAGCGGCGTCCAGTCGGTGGTGAAGTGCTCGGGCAGCCGCCAGTCGTGCCGGGCCGCCTCACCGTGCACGAGGTGGGTGGCGATCCGCAGGGCCCGGTCGTCCCAGCTCGCGTCGCCAGTGGCGGCGGCAGCGGCGAGGAACGCCTCGACCATGTGCATGCTGCTGTTGGCGCCCCGGTAGTCCTCGGTGACCGTCCAGTCCCGATTCCACGACTCGCGGACCGCGCCGGCGTCGTCGTCCCAGAACCGGTCCCGCACGACGGTCAGCGCGTCGGCGAGCAACCGGTCCGCGCCGGGCCGGCCGGCGCGCGCGGCGCTGGAGGCGGCGAGCAGCACGAACGCGTGGTCGTAGCCGGCCTTGCGATCATTGACGGGCTCCCCCTGCTGGTCCACCGCACCGAACCAGCCGCCGTACCGGTCGTCGCGCAGCAGCGTGCTGAGCGCGGCGATCCCGTGGTCGACCAGGGCGGCGGCGTCCGGGTCGCCGTTGCGATGGGCGAGGGCGGCCACGTGGGTCATCCGGCAGGTGATCCAGGTGTGGATCGGTTCGCCGCGATCCGGGGTGCGGTCGTCGGTCAACCACCAGAACCCGCCCTCGGGCCGGACCGAGCGGCGGGCGGTGTCGAGCAGCGTCCGGGTCTGGTCGACGAGGAAGTCGTCCAGATCGGGCAGGTCTGGCGACCCCGCCGGAGCGGGGGTCGTCTCGGCGTCGGATCGGGGCACGTCGGTCATCTCAGCTGGTCACCGTCGGGTAGGAAAGGGACATACGGCCAGGATCGGCGGACGGACCGGGTCCGCGCCGCAAAACCGCCAACGGTACGCCACGAATCGACTGGCCGGGGTCGACGTGCGGAGGAGAGGATTTCCTCCCTTTTGCCCGTTGACATCGTTGTCACTTCTCAACCCTGCTCTGGCAGCCGGCCGACTGTCAATTCCGGCTGCGTCACACCGCCCCGCGGCCAGCTCCGATCAGTAGTAGTCGTCGATCGGCTGACGCGCCTCGTCGAACAGCGCCGGACCCTCGTACCGGACCGGAGGCAGTGCCGGGGTGGCCGGCTTGACCTCCTCGAACTGCTCGCTGGACAGGGCGTACACCACCCGTCCGAGGCCGGACCGGTCGATCGCCGTGGCGCACATCGCGCAGGGCTGGCAACTGGTGAACATGGTGGTGCCGGCGGCCACCTCCGGAGAGAGTTCGCGAGCAGCCCAGCGGGCCAACTTCAACTCCGGGTGGGCGCTGATGTCCGCGTCGGAGACCACCGTGTTGTGGTCCTCGATCAGGACGACGCCGGCCGCGTCGACAAGCAACGAGCCGAAGGGCCGTTCACCGGAAGCCCCCGCCCGCCTGGCGATCTCCACGGCGTGGCGGAGAAACTTCTCGTCGTCCGGGGTCATCGGTCCTCCTGGGATTTGTGGTGTGCGGCCACGGCCGCAAGGGTTCGCCAGGCGCGTTCGGGCTGGCGGATCTCGGTCAGGTCACCGTTGAACGGGTCCAGCACAACCGTCTGCGACCCGAGCGCACGAAGCTGGTCGAGATCGTCGGTGATCTGATCGATGGTGCCGACGCCGGCGAGCCGGTCCGGGTCGGTGACCGGTGCTCGGGTCTCCTGGAGCGCGATCCGCGGCACCAACGCGGGCACCGGGCGACCGAGTTCGTCGGCGATGGCCGTCAGCCGTCCGACCGCCTCGGCCAGCCGTCCGGGCGTGACCCGCAGCGGGTGCCAGGCGTCACCGAGCAGTACGGCACGGCGCATGCCGGCCTCACTGTTGCCGCCGACCCAGATCGGGATCGCGTCCGTGTCGTAGTCCTCGGTGTTCTGCCAGGCCGCACGCATGGTGTGCAGGTATTCGTCGGTCAGCGCACCGCGCTGCCGGAACGGCACGCCGAGCGCCTCGAACTCCTGCCGGGCCCAGCCGACGCCGACGCCGAGGACGAGCCGGCCGCCGCTGAGCCGGTTGAGGTTCGCCGCCATCCGGGCGGTGAGCAGTGGGTGCCGGTACGGGACGATGAGCACCGTGGTGCCCAACCGGACCCGGGTGGTCACCCCGGCCAGCCAGGACAGCGTGGTGAACGGCTCGTAGAACGGCGCCGGATACTGCTCGGCCACGTCCGGGGTCACCGCGATGTGGTCGGAGACCATCAGCAGGTCGAAGCCGAGACCCTCCACCGTCTGCGCCCACTGCCGCAGCACGTCGGGGTCGGTGCCCGGGGCGAAGTTCGGTACGTTCACGCCAATCTGCACCCGTTCACGCTAGCCACTGTGGAGCGCGCGTGGGAACCCAATGATCCCTGCCTGCACCGCCATCCGCCGTTGATCCAGCGGTAGATTGGTTCAATGGCCGAGAATCTTGACGATCTCGATTGGTCGATCCTGACCGAGTTGCAGGGCGACGGCCGCCTGCCGATCACCGAACTCAGCCGCCGGGTCAAGTTGAGCGCGTCGGCCACCACCGAACGGGTGAGACGGCTGGAGGCGACCGGCGTGATCAGCGGCTACCGCGCCGAGGTCGACCTGTCCAAGGCGGGCTTCGCGGTGCTGGCGGTGGTCCGGCTGAAATACCCCGGCAGCCGGCACGAACCGCTGCACCGACTGCTGGACCGACGGTTGGAGATCCTGGAGTGCCTGCGCACCACCGGGGACGACTGTTACGTGCTGAAGGTGGCGGCCACCTCGATGGCGCACCTCGAACAGATCGTCAACGATCTCGCCGCGTTCGGCAGCACCACCACGAACGTGGTCTACCGCGCCACCCTCCCCTATCGCGGCCCGCGCCTGACGCCGCCCCGGTCGTGACGGCACGATGGATGGCCGGATGGAGCTACCCGAAGGGCTCAACTGGGTACGCGGATCACCCGCCGGTCGCGCCTGGCTGACCGTACTCCCGACGTGGCTGGCGGAGTGCGCCGAGCGGTGGTCGCTCCGACTCGGCCCGCCCTTCCGATACGCGTACGCCTCACTGGCACTCCCCGCCGACCTGCCCGACGGCACGGCGGCGGTGCTGAAGCTCCAGTACCCCGACGAGGAGAGCCGGCACGAGGCTGACGCGTTGGCCCACTGGGACGGCGACGGGGCGATCCGCCTGCTCGCCCACGACTCCGGGCGGCGCGCCCTGCTGGTGGAACGCTGTCAACCCGGCACTCCCCTGCACGATCTGCCGCCAGACCGGGCACTGAACGCGATGATCGGGTTGCTGCCCCGGCTCTGGCGACCGGCCGGCGCGCCGTTCACCCCGCTGGCGCAGGAGGCCGCCGGCTGGATCGACCGGATGCCCCGGGCCTGGGAACGGGCCGGCCGGCCGTACGAGCGGCGGCTGCTCGACGCGGCGCTCGACCTGCTCGACGGCCTGGCGTCGAGTCAGGGCGAACAGGTGCTGGTCAACCAGGACCTGCACGCCGGCAACGTGCTCGCAGCCGGGGCGCCCACCGCCGACACGCCTACGGCCGACG
>NZ_JAKKFF010000080.1 GCF_022229015.1 Micromonospora foliorum | reverse complement strand
CGGCCCGGTCCGCCCGGAGCGCCGTCCTGCCCGGCCCGGCTGCCCACCCGGAGCCCCGCACCCCATGGCCCTCGCAGCCCGGGCGCCGCGAGGGGCGGTCAGGTGGTGGGGAGAGCGGCGAGCCGGTTGGCGCGGCGACCCGCGACGGCCACGACGACGGCGAGGGCCAGGGCGATCAGGAAGAAGACGTCCGCGCCGGCGAAGGCGGCGTGGAAGCCGGCCGTCGGGTCGGTGGCGGAACTGGCCCGGGTGTACGCGATGGTGAGGATCGCGATGCCGAGTGAGCCGCCGAGTTGGTGGGCGACGTTGACGAGACCGGACGCGGCGCCGGCGTCCTGCGGTTCGACCCCGGCGACGCCGCCCTGGGTCATCAGGATGATCGCGATGCCCTGGCCGATTCCGATCACCAGCAGTGGCAGCAGCACATCGGGAAAGTAGCTGGAACCGGCCGAGATGCGTGACAGCCACGCCATGCCGACCAGCGCGATAACGAGGGACGCCACCAGCAGGACGGGACGGCCGAGCCGGTTCTGCAGGGGCCGGATGGCGTACACCATGGCGAAGAACATGCCGGTGATGGGGACGTACGCGAAGCCGGTCTGCAGGGCGCTGAGGTGCAGCACCTCCTGCAGGTACTGGCTGAGGAAGTAGAAGGTGGAGAAGGTCGCGCCGACGATGAGGATCCGCCCGGCGTACGCCCCGGAACGCTCCAGGCTGCTGAAGAGGCGCAGCGGGGTGATGGGTTGCGGTGCCCGGTGCTCGATCAGCACGAAGGCGGTCAGGAGGACGGCGCCGAGGCCCAACGAGACCACGGTGCTCGGTGCGCTCCAGCCGGCCGCGGCGGCCTGGATGAAGCCGTACACCAGGGCGGTCATGCCGGCGGTGGAGGTCAGCGCGCCGCCGAGGTCGAATGTCCCGGCGCGGCGTTCGGTCTCGACCAGGAACCGTGGTGCGAGCAGCGCGATGGCGATGCCGATCGGCACGTTGACGAGCATTCCCCAGCGCCAGGAGAGCAGGTCGGTGAAGACGCCGCCGATCACGATGCCGACGCTGCCGCCGGCGCCGATGACCGCGCTGTACAGGGCGATCACCCTGGCTCGGGCTCCCGGCTGGGGGTGGTCGGCGACCAGCAGGGCGAGCGTGGAGGGCACCGCGAGCGCTGCGGCGAGACCCTGCACGACGCGGGCGGTGATCAGCCAGCTGCCGCTCTGGGCGAGGCCGGCGGCGAGGGACGCCGCGGTGAACAGGGTGATCCCGGAGAGGAAGACGCGGCGACGGCCGAGCAGGTCACCGGCTCGGGCGCCGAGGAGCAGCAGGCCGCCGAACGCCAGGACGTAGGCGTTCTGCACCCAGGAGAGCCCGGACTGGGAGAAGCCGAACTGCCGTTGCACGTGCGGCAGCGCGGTCGTGATGATCGAGGTGTCCAGCGTCATCATCAGCTGCGAGCCGAGGATGAGCGCCAGGGCGATCCCGCGACGGGAAGCGGGAGTCGGGGACATGGTCCGCCTTCTTTCGGGCTAGACTGATAGGAGACCTCCGAATAAGTGGAGGCGCACTATCACTCTAGTGATAGCCGGCCTCCGCTTGCTAGCACTGGGAGACATCGGCATCGTGACGGCCCTCACGCACCTGCGCGTGGCCCGCCCGCACCGGGCGGACGCCGCCCGCAACTACGACGCGATCCTGGCGGCGGCCCGGGTCGCCTTCGCCGAGCAGGGCGCGGAGGCTCCGCTGGAGGAGATCGCCCGCCGTGCCGGAGTGGGCATCGCGACGCTCTACCGCAACTTCCCGACCCGGGAGGTGCTGATCGAGAACGTCTACGTCACCGAGGTCGAGGCGGTGTGCGCGACGGCCGGGGAGGCTGAGAGTCTCGCCCCCCGCGAGGGCCTGTACGCGTGGCTGCGGCGCTTCGTGGAGTACATCGGGGCGAAGCAGCCGCTGGCCGCCGGCCTGAACCGGGAGTCCACCGCCTACCTGGAGTGTCGGCGGGCGCTCTACGCCGCCGGTGGGCCGCTGCTGGAGCGGGCCCAGCGGGCGCGCGAGGTGCGCGCCGACGTGACGATCGACGACGTCATGCGCCTGGCCAGCGCCATCGCCTCCGGGCACTTCCCGCGCGCCGACCAGCGCGATCACGTGCTCACGGTCGCCCTGGACGGGCTGAGCGCCCAGCCGGAGTGACCTCGGCCGTTCGTCCGTGCGTCGACGTCCGAAGTGGATCGGCTGCGGAACGTGTTCGGGGGATCACGATGGACGTCAGCCCTTGACTCCCGGGAAACATCGGGCCACCATCTGACAACGTTGTCACAGACCCCCGCTACCTGACAACGTTGTCATGTCTGGAGGCAAGATGTCCGAGCCATCGCCGATTTCCCGGCGTACCTTCCTCTCCGCCGGCGCGACGCTGCTGGCGTCGGTCGGGGTGACCGCGGCCCTGCCGGACGCCCTCGCGTCCGCCGCCGTGCCGGCGCCGACGGCGGGCACGACCGCCACCGACCTGGCCCGGTACCGCCCGGTGACGGTCTCCTCGACCGACTACGCGCCGACGCCCGCCTCCTTCGCCGTGGACGGGCTGCCGCAGGTCGGCGTCCGGGGGAGTGGATGGCGCGCCGCCAACGGCGATCCACAGTGGATCTCGGTGGACCTCCAGGCGCTCTGCCGGATCGAGGCCGTCTCCCTGGTCTTCGAGGCCACGCTCACCGACGGGCCGTTCGACGGCAACTACACCGACACCGACGGTGACGAGATCCTCTCCAGCGCCGCGACGGCGTACCGGATCGAGGTCTCCACCGACGGCCGGGACTGGCGGTCGGTGTACGAGACCAGCGAGGGCCAGGGTGGCGTGCAGGCCATCAAGTTGCCCGAGCCGGTCACCGCCCGGTGGATCCGGATGACCGCCACGAAGCGCTCGAACAGCAACCCGGTCGGCCTCAACGGCTTCCAGGTCTACGGCGTACCGCTGGCCGGCCGACCGAAGGCCGAGGGCTGGACCAGTTGGGAGGGCGGCAACACCGGCCCGGCCCCCGAGCTGAGGGTCGCCGCCGACGGTACGGTGCCGCTGGAGTCGGGCTGGTCGTTGACGATGGATGACTTCGCCGGCACCGCCGACGGCGCCGAACTCTCCCGCGCCGGTGTCGACGTCCGGTCCTGGCTGCCGGCGACGGTGCCCGGCACCGTGCTGGGCACCCTGGTCGAGCAGGGTCACCTGCCCGACCCGGTGGCCGGCTTCAACAACATGCGCATCCCGGAGGCGCTGTCCCGGCACACCTGGTGGTACCGGCGCGCGCTGCGGCTGCCGCGCGACCTGGACACCTCGGCCGGTCGGCGGATCTGGCTGGAGTTCGACGGGATCAACCACGAGGCGACCGCCTGGGTCAACGGCGTGCAGGTCGGCAGCGTCAAGCACCCGTTCGCGCGGGCGGCCTTCGACATCACCGACGCGCTGGCCGGTCACCGTGGCGAGCACGTCCTCGCCGTCCGGGTCACCCCGATGCCGCACCCGGGCACCCCCGGCGACAAGGGCCCCGACGGTCGTACCTTCCTCCAGTCGGCCCACCACTACCTTGACGCGCCGACCTACCTGGCGGTGTCCGGGTGGGACTGGATGCCCGCCGTCCGCGACCGGGTCACCGGCCTCTGGGACCACGTCCGGCTGCGCAGCACCGGCGCCGTGGTCATCGGCGACCCGCACGTGCAGACCACGCTGCCCGACCTGCCCGGCACCGACACCGCCGAGGTCACCATCCGGGTCCCGGTCCGCAACGCGGCGGCCAGCGCCACCACGGTCACCGTCCGCGCGGAGTTCGACAAGGTACGCGTCGAGTCGACCGTGACCGTCCCCGCCGGCGGGAGCACCACCGTCACCTTCACGCCGGAGCGCTTCCCCACGCTGCGGCTGCGCAACCCCCGGCTGTGGTGGCCCAACGGCTACGGCGAGCCCCACCTGTACGACCTCACGCTCACCGCCACCGTCAAGCGCGCGGTCAGCGACCGGCGTGCGCTCCGCTTCGGTGTCCGCGAGTTCGCCTACGACTGGCACCAGCCGATCGTCATCTCGCCGCCCGGCAAGCCCGCCCTGGAGTTCGTCGACGGCGCGGCGACCCAGACGGTCACGTTCGCCCGCCAGCATGCCCGGCACGTGCGCATCCAGGCCGGCCAGCGCGCCACCGGATGGGGCATCTCGATGTTCTCGCTGTCGGTGGCCGACGGCACCGGCCCGGATCTCGCCCTGCGCCGCGACGCCACCGCGTCGTCGTCGGAGAACGACGGCAACGGGCCCGGCAAGGCCGTCGACGGCGACGCGGCGACCCGGTGGGCCTCGCAGGCCGAGGACAACCAGTGGATCCAGGTCGACCTCGGCGCTCCGGTCGACTTCGACCGGGTCACCATCGTGTGGGAGCAGGCGTACGCGCTGGACTACCGCGTGCAGGTCTCCGCCGACGGGGACGCCTGGAGTGACGTGACGTCGGTCAGCAACGACACCCCGCTGGGCAGCCGCGCCACCCAGGTCGAGACGTTCGCCAGTCAGACCGCCCAGCACCTGCGCATCCAGACCGGCGCGCGGGTGACCTCGTGGGGCGTGTCCATGTGGGCGCTCTCGGTGCAGCGGCAGGCCGAGCCGGACGTCGACCTGGCCCTGGGCAGGACCGCCACCGCCTCGTCGTCCGACAGCGACTCGAACGGCCCGGACCGGGCCGTCGACGGCAACCCCCGGACCCGGTGGTCGTCGAAGTTCGAGGACAACCAGTGGATCCAGGTCGACCTCGGCGCTCCGGTCAGCTTCGACCAGGTCACCATCGTCTGGGAGCAGGCGTACGCCCGCGACTTCGTCATCCAGGTCTCGGACGACGGGCAGCACTGGACCGACGTCAGGTCGGTCAGCAACGCCGTCACCCAACTCAAGATCAGCGTGAACGGTGTGCCGGTCTTCGCCCGGGGCGGCAACTGGGGCTGGGACGAGCTGCTGCGCCGGGTGCTGCCCGACCGGCTGGCCGACACGGTCGAGATGCACCGCGACATGAACTTCACGATGATCCGCAACTGGCTCGGCAGCAGCAACCGCGAGGAGCTGTACCAGGCCTGCGACGAGCAGGGCATCCTGGTGTGGAACGACTTCTGGCAGGCGGGCGCGTTCCTGCCCAACCCGCCCGGCTACGTCGACATCGCCGCCGACACGATCCGGCGCTTCCGCCATCACCCGAGCATCGTGGTGTGGTGTGGCGCGAACGAGGGTGACCCGCCGCCGATCGTGGACGCCGGGCTCAAGCAGGCCGCGGCCACCGAGCACCCGGAGATCCTCTACATCCCCAACTCGGCCGGCGGCATCGTCAGCGGCCACGGCCCGTACCACTGGGTGGAGCCGGCGACGTACAACAACAAGAACACCTACGACACGGGCGCGTTCGGTTTCCACACCGAGATCGGCATGCCGGTGGTGTCGGTGGTCGAGAGCATGCGCAACCTCGTCGGTGACGCGCCGGAGTGGCCGATCGGTGAGGTGTGGAACTACCACGACTGGTCGACCATCGGTAACCAGCGCGTCGGCACGTACCAGGCGGCGATCGACGCGCGGCTCGGTGAGTCCGACTCGCTCGACGAGTTCGCCACCCGGGCGCAGTTCGTCAACTACGAGAGCCACCGCGCCATGTTCGAGGCGTGGAACGCCAACCTGTGGCAGGACGCCACCGGTCTGCTGCTGTGGATGTCGCACCCGGCGTGGCACAGCACGGTCTGGCAGACCTACGACTACGACCTCGACGTGAACGGCGCCTACTACGGCGCCCGCAAGGGGTGCGAGCCGGTGCACGTCCAGGCCGACCCGGGCACCTGGCAGGTCCGGGTGGTCAACCACACCGCCGCGCCGCTCAGCGGGGTCACGGTGAGCGCCCGACGCTACGACCTGAGCGGCCGGTCGCTGGGATCGCCCCAGCGTCAGCGGGTGGACGTGGCCCGCTCGGCCACCACGGCGGTCTTCCCGCTCCCCGCGCCGGAGGGCGGCGGGCTGCACCTGGTGCGACTGGAGCTGCGGGACAGCCGCGACCGGCTGCTCGCGGAGAACACCTACTGGCGCTACGACAAGGCCGAGCAGTTGCGGGCGCTCAACGACGTGCCGAGCACCCGACTGTCGACGTCGTCGAGCACCGTACGCGTCGTGGACGGGCGCAACACCGTCACCACGACGGTCCGCAACCAGGGCCGTACGGTCGCCGCCCTGGTGCGGCTCGCCGTGCGCGACCAGCGCGGTGAGCGGGTCCTGCCGGCCCGCTACGACGACAACTACTTCTGGCTCCTGCCCGGGGAGAGCCGCGAGGTGCGGATCTCCTGGCCGGCGCGGTCGGGCCTCGCCCGCCAGGTCACGGTGACCGCGCAGGCGTACAACTCCTAGGAGTACGCGGTGGGAAGCGGCGTCGTGCGGCTCCGCTTCCCACCGTGACCCGTGCGTTGCCACCTGATGCGGGCGATTAGATCCGTTGCCGCACCTCGGCTCGGGACCGAGATCCATGCTGTACGTGTGACACGGTCCGGTTCCACGTCCGGCGCGGTGCGGGTCGCGTTCGCGTTCTGGATCACGCTCGTGGGCACCACAGTGCCGACCCCGCTCTACCCGCTCTACGAGCTGGAGTTCGGGTTCTCGTCGCTGACCGTGACAGTGGTCTACGCGCTCTACGCGCTGGGAGTCGTCGTCGGGCTGCTGGTCTTCGGTCGGCTCTCCGACCAGATCGGCCGCCGCCCGGTCATCCTCATCGCGCTGCTGCTCTCGGTCGCCGCCGACGCCGTGTTCCTGGCCGCCGTGGACCTGGCGATGATCATCGTGGGTCGGATCCTCGCCGGGCTGTCCGCCGCACTGATCATCGGTGCGGCGACCGCGGCGCTGGCGGAGTTGATCGACCCTCGGCATCCCAAGCGCGCCGCCACCGTGTCGATCTTCGCGAACCTGGGCGGCCTGGCCGCCGGCACCCTGCTGTCCGGGATCGTGTCGGACGTGGCACCCGAACCGCTCCGGCTGCCCTGGGTCATCGTGCTGATCCTGGCGGTGATCGCGATCATCGCGCTGCGCGGGGTACCGGAGACGGTCCGGGAGCGTTCACCGGTGACGCTGCGGGTGCAGCGATTGCACGTGCCGGCGACCATTCGCGGCGCCTTCGTCCGCTCGGCGCTCACCGCTGGCGCGGGCTTCGCCGCTCTCGGGGTGCTCACATCGGTGAGCGGGCTGTTCCTCGGCATGGTTCTGCACGAGACCTCCCACACCCTGGCCGCCCTGGTGGTCTTCGTGGCGTTCGCCGGCGCGGCGTTCGGTCAGTTGCTGACCCGCGTCCTGTCCTCACGCGCCGCGCTGGCCAGCGCCTGCGCCGGCCTGGTCGTGGGGGCGGGGCTGCTCGCGTTCAGCATGTGGATGGCGTTGCTGGCGACGCTGATGATCAGCGCGGCGATCATCGGGGTCGCGTCCGGGGTGGCGGTGGGGTACGGCATCGCGACGATCACCATGAAGACCGAACCGCAGCACCGGGCCGAGGCGGTGTCGACGTTCTTCGCCATCCTGTTCGCCATGCTCGGCGTGCCCGCGGTCGGGGTCGGTCTGCTGATCCAGACGATCGGTCTGCGCCCCGCCGGCGAGATCTTCAGCGCGGTGGTGGCGGTGCTCGCGCTGGTCGTCCTGCTCAGCCTGGTGCGGGGCGGCCGGACGCGGCCCGCGAGCTGACCACCAGCCGGCCCCGTCGACGGCCCCGGGGCGCCCCGATAAGCCGTTCGCGGAGGTCTTGCGGCGGTCATCGTATACAACATACGCTCCCCGAATCGCCCACTTGAGGAGCTCTCCATGACGAACCTCTCCGTCCGCGACACGAACCTGCCCCGCCGCCGGGTGCTCCGGGCCGCCGTGGCGGCCGCCGCCGTCGTCTGCACGGTCGTCGCCTGCTCACCGGTGTCGAACGACGAAGGCGGCAACCAGTCCGGCGGCGACCAGTCGGCAGGCCAGGATTCCTTCGGTACGCCCGCGGACCCGGCCGCCGTGAAGCCGGGCGGCAAGCTGGTCATCGCCCTCTCCGCCGAGCCCGACGCGCTGGACCCGACGCTGTCGAGAAGCCTCTACTCCCGCTACGTCTTCCAGGCCATGTGCCAGAAGCTCTACGACGTCAACGAGCAGGCGCAGGTCGTACCGCAGCTCGCGACGGCCCTGCCCACCACGAGCGGCGACGGCCGGACGGTGACCATTCCGCTGCGGCCGGGCGTGCGCTTCGCGGACGGCACGGCGTTCGACTCGGCCGCGGTGAAGGCCACCCTGCAACGCCACCTCACCAACGCCCGATCGGCGCGCAAGAGCGAACTCGGCCCCATCGACGGCATCGACACCCCGGACGCGCAGACCGTCGTCCTGCGGCTGAAGCAGCCGTTCGCGCCGCTGCTCGGCGCCCTCGCCGACCGGGCCGGCATGATCATGAGTGCGCAGGCGTTGCGGACCCGGGGTGACGACTTCGCCTCGGCGCCGGTCTGCGTCGGCCCCTTCAAGTTCGCCAAGCGGGTGCCGCAGAACTCGATCGAGGTGGTGCGCGACCCGAACTACTACGACGCCAGCAAGGTGCACCTGGACGCCATCTCGTGGCGGATCCTCACCGACGCCAGCATCCGCGCGGCCAACCTGCGCTCCGGCGACGCTCAGGTCGCCGATTCGGTCTCCACCCAGGACGTCGCCTCGCTCCGGCAGGACACGGCGGTCTCCGTCCTCCAGTCGCAGTCCCTCGGATACCAGGGCCTGACCATCAACGTCGGCAACGTCGACGGCGTCGGCACCGCCCCGAAGCCGATCAACCGCCCCCTGGCCCAGAACGCCAAGGTGCGGCAGGCCTTCGAGCACGCCATCGACCGCAAGGCCCTGGTCGACGCGGTCTTCAACGGTCTGCACGCCGCCGCCTGCTCCCCGATCTCGCCCGCGAGCACGTTCTCGTCCCCCGAGGCGCAGACCTGCCCGGCGCACGACCCCGCCAAGGCCAAGCAGCTGTTGGCCGAGGCCGGTGTGCAGACGCCGTACGCGGTGACGATGCTCGCCTCGAACACCCCCGACACGCTGCGCCTCGCCCAGGCGTTGCAGTCCATGGTCAAGGACGGCGGATTCGACCTGAAGATCAACCCGGTGGAGTACTCGTCGCTCCTCGACGAGCAGGACCGCGGCAACTTCGAGCTGCTGCAACTGGGGTGGAGCGGCCGGATCGACCCGGACGCCAACATCACCAACTTCGTCGGCACCGGCGCCAGTCAGAACGTCGCCGGCTACAGCAACCCGCAGCTCGACACCCTGCTCACCCAGGCTCGGCAGGCCGGCGACGTCGAGGAGCGCAGGAAGCTGTACGGGCAGGCGGTCACCCTGCTGCAGCAGGACGACGCCCTGATCTACCTCTACCGGCAGCGCAACCTGACCGCCGTCAGCAAGCAGATCCAGGGCCTGCAGGTCTACCCGGACGGCGTGATCCGGGCTGCCTTCGCCGGCTTCACGAAGTAGGCCGTCGTGGCCCGATACCTGCTCACCCGCGCCTGGCAGTCGGCGCTGACCCTGCTGTTGTCGACGATCGTGGTCTTCGTCGGCGTGCGGGCGCTCCCCGGCGACCCGGCCCTCGCGCTGGCCGGGGAGGACCGCTCGCCGGAGGCACTGGAGGCCATCCGTCGGCACTACGGGCTGGACCAGCCGCTGCCGGTGCAGTTCGCCCAGTACGTGGAGCGCATGGCGCAGGGCGACTTCGGGGTGTCGATCCGCACCGGCACGCCGGTCTCGTCGATGCTCACGACCGCCCTGCCGGTAACCGTCGAGCTGTCCGTGCTGGCGATCCTCATCGCGGCGGCGCTCGGGGTCGGCGCCGGGGTGCTCGCGGCGGTCCGTCGTGGACGCCCGGCGGAGTGGCTCGCCAACGGCCTGGCCCTGATCGGCCTGTCGGTGCCGCACTTCTGGCTCGGGCTGCTGGCAATCCTCTACCTGTCCGTGGCGACCGGGCTGTTCCCCGCCTCCGGCTTCGTGCCGATCCTGGAGGACCCCGTGGACAACCTGCACCACATCGTCCTGCCGGCGGTGATCCTCGGCACCGGCCTCGCCGCGATCATCATGCGGCAGACCCGGTCGGCGATGCTGGACTCGCTCTCCTCCGACTACGTGCGGACGGCGAAGGCGAAGGGCCTGCGACCGCGCGCCGTCATCACCCGGCACGCCCTGCGGAACAGCCTCATCGTGGTGGTGACCGTCGTGGGTCTCCAACTGGGCGGGCTGATCTCGGGCGCGGTCGTCACCGAACAGATCTTCGGACTGCCGGGCTTCGGCAAGATGACCATCGACGCGGTGTTCCAACGGGACTACCCGGTGATCCAGGCCGTCGTCCTGCTCACCGCGGCGGCCTACATCGTGATCAACTTCTTCGTGGACCTGCTCTACTCGGTCATCGACCCTCGCATCCGGGTGACGGGAGATCCGGCATGACCGTCCTCACCGTACCGATGGCGGAGACCAGCACCGCCAGCGTCACCCGGCGTACCCGGGTGCTGCGGCGACTGCGGCGCAACCCGCTCGCCGTGGTGAGCTTCGTCGTGCTCGCGCTGGCGGGCCTCATCGCGCTGCTCTCGCCCTGGCTCGCGCCCTACTCCGTCGACCAGACCGACTTCGCCAATACGTTCGCGCCTCCCGGCACCGCCGGGCACGTGCTGGGCACCGACGACCTCGGCCGCGACGTCCTCTCCCGCATCATGCTCGGCGCGCGGGCGTCGTTGCAGGTGGGGCTCCTGGCGGTGGCCACGTCGCTGGTCATCGGGGTGCCGCTCGGGCTCGCGGCCGGCTACTTCCGGGCCTGGGACGCGGTGATCTCGCGCTTCACCGACCTGCTGCTGGCGTTTCCGTTCCTGATCATGGCGGTGGGGCTGGCGGCCATCCGGGGCGCCAGCCTCGGCAACGCCGCGGTGGCCATCGGCATCGCCCAGATCCCCGGGGTGATCCGGGTCGTCCGCTCGGACACGCTGCGCCTCAAGTCGCTCGACTTCGTCGCGGCGGCCGTCGTGGACGGCGCGAGCGACCTGTGGGTCCTGGCCCGGCACATCCTGCCGAACGCGACCTCGGTGATCCTGGTGCAGGCCACGGTCGCCATCCCGGCCGCCATCCTCGGCGAGGCGGTGCTGTCCTTCCTCGGTCTCGGCATCCAGCCCCCCGCGCCCAGTCTCGGCACCATGCTGGCCACCGCCCAGCAGTTCGCCGCCCGCGCACCCTGGGCCGCCGTCTTACCCGGCGTCGTGATCATGGGTCTGGCGCTGGCGTTCAACGTCTTCGGCGACGCCCTGCGCGACGCCCTCGACCCGAAGGGAGACCGGCGATGACCACGGCCTCCGCGCCCGTGCTGGAGATCCGCGACCTGTCGGTGTCGTTCCCGACCGAGACCGGCACCGTCTCGGCGGTCGACGGTGTCAGCCTGGACCTCGCGGCCGGGGAGATCGTCGGGATGGTGGGCGAGTCGGGGTGCGGAAAGAGCGTCACCGCGATGAGTATCGCCGGGCTGCTGCCGGGCAGCGCCCGGGTCACCGGCTCGGTGCGCCTGGACGGCACGCAGCTGGTCGGCGCCCGTGAGTCGGCCCTGCGTCGGGTCCGTGGCCGGGAGATCGCCTACATCTTCCAGGAGCCGATGACGTCGTTGAACCCGGTGCTCACCGTCGGGCGGCAGATCGGGGAGGTGCTCCAGGTCCACGAGCGGATGTCCCGACGGGCGGCGCGGGCGCGCGCCGTCGAGCTGTTGACGCTCGTCGGGATCCCGTCCGCCGCCCAGCGCGTCGACGGCTATCCGCACCAACTCTCCGGCGGCATGCGCCAGCGCGTGATGATCGCGATGGCGGTGGCCTGCGGCCCGAAGGTGCTGGTCGCCGACGAGCCGACCACCGCGCTGGACGTCACCGTCCAGGCCGGCATCCTCCATGTGCTGCGCGACCTGCGCGACCGGCTCGGCACGAGCGTCCTCATCATCACCCACGACCTCGGCGTGATCGCCGACATCGCGGACCGCGTCGTCGTCATGTACGCGGGCCGGGTGGTGGAACAGGCGCCGGTGGACGACCTGTTCGCCCACCCGCGGCACCGGTACACCGCCGGGCTCCTGTCGGCGTCACCGCAGCCGGGCCGGCACGCCGGCACGGATCGGTTGACCGAGATCCCCGGGCTGGTGCCCGTCCTGGCGAGCCAACCCGACGCCTGCACCTTCGCGGATCGCTGCCCGGCCGCCGACGAGCGGTGCCGGACGGCCGCCCCGCCGCTGGAGGGCATCGGTGGCGCCGACCATGTCGCGGCCTGCTGGTACCCCTGCACCACGGCACCGACGGCAGCTCAGGAGGCGAACCGATGACGCCGCAGCCGAACGCCCTGGAGATCGCGGACCTGGTGATGCACTTCGGCCCGGTGCGGGCCGTGGACGGGGTGTCCCTGACCATTCCCCGCGGCCGGGTCACGGCCCTGGTGGGGGAGAGCGGTTCCGGAAAGTCGACGGTGGGCCGGTGCGTGGTGCGGCTCGTCGAGCCGACCGCCGGGACGGTCCGGATCGCGGGCACCGACGTCACCCACCTGTCCCGGCGGCGGCTGCGCCCGCATCGCGGCGCGGTGTCGATCGTCTTCCAGGACCCGGCCGCGTCGCTGGACCCGCGGATGCTGGTGGGCGAGATCGTGGCCGAACCGCTGCGGCTCGCCGGCAAGCGGATCTCCCGGCGCGACCGGGACGCCCGCGTCGCCCCCCAACTCGAACGGGTGGGCCTGCGCGCCGAGGTGGCCCGTCGCTATCCCCACGAGTTGTCCGGCGGGCAACGGCAACGGGTCAGCATCGCGCGGGCCCTGATCTCCGAGCCCATGCTGCTCATCGCAGACGAACCCACAAGCGCGCTCGACGTGTCCGTACAGGCGTCGGTGCTCAACCTCCTCGCCGACCTGCAACGCGACATCGGGTTCGCCTGCCTCTTCATCACCCACGACCTCTCCGCGGTCGAGTACCTGGCCGACGACATCGCGGTCATGTACCTGGGTCAACTCGTCGAGACGGGCAGCCGCGAGCGGATCTTCGCCCGGCCCGCCCACCCGTACACGCAGGCGCTGCTGTCCGCCGCGCCGGTGGCCGACCCGGTGCGTCAGCGCCACCGTCAGCCGGTGCTGCTCGGCGACGACCTGCCGTCCGCGCTCGACCCGCCGTCCGGCTGCCGGTTCCGGACCCGGTGCCCGCTCGCCTTCGACAGGTGCGCGACGGAGGTGCCGGCGCAGACCGCGATCGGCGACGGCATGGCCGCATGCCACCTGGTCCGCCCGGACGGCACCGGCCCCGACGTTCGCACCGCAGATCCCAGTGAGGTGTTGTCATGACGTTCACCACCCGACCCACGTTGCAGGGCACCTTCGGCATGGTGTCCTCCACCCACTGGCTCGCCAGCCAGGCCGCGATGGGCATCCTGGAACGCGGGGGCAACGCCTTCGACGCCGCGGTCACCGCCGGGTTCGTCCTGCACGTCGTCGAGCCGCACCTCAACGGGCCGGGCGGCGAGGTGCCGGCCATCGTGGCCACCGCACAGGACCCCCGACCGAAGGTGCTGTGCGGGCAGGGACCAGCGCCGGCCGGTGCCACCATCGCGCACTTCCGGTCCCTCGGAATGGACCTCATCCCGGGTGCCGGCCCACTCGCGGCTGCCGTACCGGGCGCGGTGGACGCCTGGCTCCTGCTGCTGCGCGAGCACGGCACGCTCACCCTCGCCGAGGTGCTGGAGCCGGCGATCGGCTACGCCGGCGCCGGGCACCCGCTGGTGGGCCGGGTCGGCGACACCGTGGCCGCCGTCCGGTCGTTGTTCGAGGAACACTGGCCCACGTCCGCCGCGCTCTGGCTGCGCGGCGGCCGGCCACCGGCCGCGGGGGAGATGGTCACCAACCCGGCGTACGCGGACACCCTGCGCCGCCTCGTCGAGGCGGGACAGGCCGCCGGCGCCGACCGGGAGGCCCAGATCGAGGCCGCGCGTCGGGCCTGGAGCACGGGCTTCGTCGCCGAGGCGATCGACGCGTTCAGCCGGCGACCGTTCCAGGACTCCAGCGGACGCCCGCACGCCGGGCTGGTCACCGGCGACGACCTGGCCGCGTACTCGGCGAGCTGGGAGACGCCCGCCACCCTCGACTGGCACGGCTACTCGGTGGCGAAGACCGGCTTCTGGGGTCAAGGCCCGGTGCTGCTGGAGTCCCTGGCCACCCTGGACGCGCTCGACGACCCGGGCGCGTACGACGCGGGGACCGCGGCGGGCGTGCACGCCCAGGTCGAGGCGCTCAAGCTCGCCTTCGCCGACCGGGAGGCCTGGTACGGCGACGGCGTCGACGTGCCCGCCAAGGCGCTGCTCTCCCCGCAGTACGCGCGGGAGCGGGCCGCCCTGATCGGCGACCGCGCGTCGGCGGAGTTGCGGCCGGGGCGTCCCGACGGGGCGCAGCCGCGCCTGCCCGCCCACGTCCGACCCGGTGCCGCGCGGCGTACCGGGCCGACGGACGCCACCACGGGGGAGCCGACCGTGCAGTCGGACGGGGTGACCCGGGGCGACACCTGTCACGTGGACGTGGTCGACCGCTGGGGCAACATGATCTCCGCTACGCCCAGCGGCGGCTGGTTGCAGAGTTCCCCGACGATTCCGGAGCTCGGCTTTCCGCTGGGCAGCAGGTTGCAGATGTTCTGGCTGGAGGAGGGGCTCGCCTCGTCGCTGGCGCCGGGCCGCCGCCCGCGTACGACGTTGAGCCCGACGATGGTGCACCGCGACGGCGAGCCGGTGCTGGCGTGCGGCACCCCCGGTGGCGACCAGCAGGACCAGTGGCAGTTGCCGTTCCTGCTGCGGCACCTGGTCGGTGGTCAGAGCCTCCAGGAGGCCATCGACGCGCCGGCGTGGCACACGGTCAGCCTGCCGGGGTCGTTCTATCCCCGCGACATGGAGCCCGGCGTCCTGGTGGTGGAGGACCGGTTCGACGAGGGCGTGTTGGCGGCGCTGCGGGCGTACGGGCACGAGGTGCGGGTCACCGACGGGTGGAGCCTGGGTCGGCTCTGCGCGGTGACCCGTGACCCGGCGACGGGCGTGCTGGCCGCCGGTGCGAACCCCCGGGGGATGCAGGGCTACGCGTGCGGCCGGTAGCGGGCGCGGTAGTCACGCGCCCGTCAGCGGGCGCCGTAGCCGCCTTCGGCGTTCTCGTACGCCGCGGCGGACGCCGCGTCGAGGTGGTCGAGCGCGGCCCGCTCGGCGCGGTCACCGTCGCCTGACTCGATGGCATCGACGAGTTGGATGTGCTCGGCCCACGAGTGGGGGGCGCGTTCGGCCGCGCCGAGCCGGAAGACCCACTGGACATGGAGGTAGAGCGACTTGGCGATCGAAGACAGCCAGGGGTTTCCGCTGATCTGGAGGATGCGCAGGTGCAGCGTGCTGTTCAGCTCGGCGACCCGGGCCAGGTCGTGGCGCTGCGTCGCCTCGCGGCCCTGGTCGAGCAGCGCACGCAGGGACGCCACGTCGGCCGCGGTGGCCCGTTCGGCGGCCAGCCGGGCGGCCAGCGCCTCCAGGCGCTCGCGCACGACGAACATGTCGGTGATGGTCCCGCTGCTCGGTGAGGCGACGACCGCTCCCCGGCGGGGGAGGATCACGACAAACCCCTCCGCCTCGGCGACGCGCAGCGCCTCCCGGACGGGGTTGCGGGAGACGCCGAAGTCCTCGGCGAGCCGGTCCTCGGTCAGCCGTTCCCCGGGAAGGTAGTCGCCGTCGATGATGGCGGTCCGCAGCGCGGCGAGGACCTGATCGCGTAGCGGCAGGTGTTGCGCGCCGAGCTTGTCCCGTAGGTCTTCAGCCACCTGGTCGCCTCTCCGTGAACGTGTCCGGACAAAGTGTATACGAAGAACAATCATTGGAAGGTGGCCGACAGTGTCGAGCACAGCGCCCCGCGTCACCCGCCCCCGCGTCGCCCCGCACCGGAACGAGCGCCTGCTGCGGCGGCGGCACGCGCTCGTCGTCGTCCTCACCTTCCTCACCGGGAGCGCCGACGCCCTCGGTTTCCTCGCGCTCGGCGGCGCCTTCGCCAGCGTGATGACCGGCAACATGGTCCTGCTCGGGCTCTCGGCGGGCCGGGGCGAGGCCGACCTGGCCCTGACGTCGGGCTGCGCCATCGTCAGCTTCATCGTCGGTGTCCTCGCGGGCGCCCGCGTCGTCGGCTCGGCGCAACCCGACGATCCGGTCTGGCCCCGGCGGGTCACCTGGGCGCTGGTCCTGGAGCTGGCGGTGTTCGTGGTGTTCGCCGTCGTCTGGGAGGTCACCCTGCACAACCCCGAAGCGCGCGTCCACCTGGCGCTGCTCATGCTGTCCGCGGTCGCGCTGGGCGTACAGAGCAGCGCGATCCAACGCTTCGGCGTGTCCGGCCTGTCCTCCACGTACCTGACCGGCACGCTCACCAGCCTGATCGCCGGCGTCGCCGCGCGCAGCCCGTGGGCCAGCCTGCGCCCCAAGGCTCAGGTGCTGCTGGCCCTCATGGTCGGCGCGGCGGTCGGCGCCCTGGTCGCCCTGCACCTGCCGGTCGTCGCCCCGGCCCTGCTGATCGTGCCGCTGGTGCTCGTCATCGCCGTGTCCGCGCGGCTGCGGGCCTGAGCGTCAGACGCCGCGAGCGAACAGGGCCAGCCGTACCCGGTTGGGGCTGTCGGTCTTGGTCATCAGGCTGGTGATGTGGGTCTTGACCGTGGTGACGCCGATGTGGAGCCGGTCGGCGATCTCGGCGTTGGACAGACCCTCGGCGACCAGGGTGAGCACGTCCCGTTCCCGGGCGGTCAGGCCCGGCAGGGCCGGTGGTGACCCGGGGCGGGCGTGCACCGCGCGCTGTACGAGGCGGCGCAGCACCTCCGGGCTGAACGGGCTGTCACCGACGGCGGCCCGGCGGATGCCGTCCAGCAGCTCGGTCGGGGGCGCGTCCTTGAGCAGGAACCCGCACGCGCCGGCGGTCAGCGCGGGGTAGAGGTGGTCGTCGTCGCCGAACGTGGTCAGCACCAGGATGCGGGTGGTGGGGCGTTCGGCGAGGATCCGGCTGGTCGCGGTGATCCCGTCGACCCCGGGCATCCGCAGGTCCATCACGACGACGTCGGGGAGGAGCCGCCCGGCCAGCGGAATCGCCTCCCGGCCGCTGTCGGCCTCCCCGACGACCTCGATGTCGGGTTGGGCCTCGCAGAGCATGCGCAGCCCGGCTCGGATGAGGTGCTGGTCGTCGACCAGCAGCACCCGGATCACGCCGGCTCCGGCGCGGGCGACCCGGCGGTGGCCTCCCGCTCGCGGGGCACCGCCCCGACCGGCGCGTCGGCGGACGCGGGGGCCCCGGCCGGAAGGACGGTACGCACCCGCCACCCGGTGTCGGTCGGGCCCGCCTCCAGCCGGCCGCCGAGAACCTCGACCCGCTCGCGCATCCCGGTGATGCCGTGCCCGCCACCGGCCGGCACGCCCGCCGGCACCCCGCCGCGCCCGTTGTCGGTGACCTCCCAGTGCACCGAGCCGTCCCGGACTGCGACTACGAGGTGCGCGAGCGCGGCTGTCCCCGCGTGTTTGGCCACGTTGGCTAGCGCCTCCTGGGCCAGCCGCAGCACCGCCATGCCG
>NZ_JAKKFF010000008.1 GCF_022229015.1 Micromonospora foliorum | reverse complement strand
CGGGCGCGGTGGCGGGCGCTGACCGTGCCGTGATGGGCGACGAGCGCCGTCGTGGGGAGGGCCTGGCGACGGGCGGCGGACGCGGCGGCGTGCGACGGATGGCGGCCGCCGGGGTGAGCGCGGGCGGCGAGCGGCGAGCGGATCCGCTACATGCGTCGCAGAAGGCTCCGGCATGGTCCACTCGACCGCATCCACCCCCTGCGCGGCCGGAAGCGCCAGCGAGCCGCTGAAGGGCGCGTAACGGCGTC
Organism: Micromonospora foliorum; assembly: GCF_022229015.1. Taxonomy (GTDB): domain Bacteria; phylum Actinomycetota; class Actinomycetes; order Mycobacteriales; family Micromonosporaceae; genus Micromonospora; species Micromonospora foliorum. The sequence goes on along the minus strand of NZ_JAKKFF010000008.1, from coordinate 8,114 downwards.
TCCGAGGCTGTCCTCGGGTGGGCCGAGGCTCTCGGTTGCGGTCAGTCTGGTCGGAAGCGCCCCGCGCAGCGACCTCGGCCGCGAGTCGCCGGTCCGCCTTCGCCGGTCCGCCTTCGCCGGCCCGCCTTCAGCCGGCCCGCCTTCGCCGGCCAGCGCGCCGTTTCACGTGAAACGGCGATAGCGGCTCGCTGGCACCGATCGAAAGCCTGGGGGTCGGAGTGACGGTCAAGCCGAGTCGCCACCCATTTCAGACGCTCGACGTCGGTGCGGCGGTGCGACCTCCCCGCCCTTGGACGTCCAGAGCGTCCGGACGCCCAGAGCGTCCAGGCGCCAGGGGGCATGGGCCGGGTCCCGGGCTGATGCGGGGTCCGCGTACGAGCCAGTCGTCCGCCGACGGGTGCCACACGGGTCAGCGGGCGGTCATCGGCGCCAGGGCAACGCGTGGGCGGCGGCATGCGGTGCCGATCGGAGGGCACCGGTCCAATTCCCTCCCCGGTGGCATCGAACCCGCCGATTTCGCGGTTCGCGGACAACGACCGACCGGCCGAAAAGTTATCCACACCGGTTGTCCACAGGCACCCCCCGTTTCACGTGAAACAGCGCGTGGGAGCGGGTGCGAGCCTGTGGATGACGGCCTGTGTTCAGGATCTCGGCAGCCTGTGGATATCGCCTCCCGCTGCCCACGCGACCGTGTCGGCCCGATCGACGACGGGCACCGATCCGGTGGCCCGCGACCGCTCAAACAGGTAGGGACAGCGGTGCCAGACTCGGTTAGGGTCAGCGTCGTGCACGACACCCCTCCCTCAGTCCCGGACTTCACCCAGTGGCCGTCATTTCCCTTCGAGGGTGACCTCCACGTGAAGCAACTCGATGATCCGGTCCCGGTCGAACCGCCCCGGAAGGGCGAGGGTCTCCGGGAATGCACCGCCTGCAACGCACCCGACGACGCCTACATCTGGGTGGGCGAGCGGTGGCGGGTCCGTGCCATGGACCGGCCCACCGGCCTGCCCATGGTGCTCATCCTGGAATCGCGGACTCACCTCGACCTCGGCGATCTACCGAACCTGCTGGCTGCCGAGCTGGGGGTGATGACCGTACGTCTGGAGCGGGCCATCCGGTCGCTCGACGGCGTGGCGCGGGTGCACGTCAACCGCTGGGGCGACGGCTCGGCTCATCTGCACATGTGGTTCCTCGCCCGTCCGTACGGCCGTCTTCAGCTGCGGGGCACGTTCCTGTCCCTGTGGGATTCGATCCTGCCGCCGATCTCCGAGGCGCAGTGGCGGGAGAATCTGGCACTGGTCGCTGCCTGGCTCGCCGAGTTCGGTGGTCGCCCGCTCGCCGAGCCGCCCCGCATCCAGTGGCAGGCGCCGTCCAGTCTGCTGGCCCAGTCCGCTGCCGCGGATGCCGCCGCCGCAGCGGAAGCTGCCTCTGCGGCAGCAGCCGGGGTGGATGCGGTCTCGGTCATCGAGGCGGCAGAGGAGATCCCGGAGCCGGCGTTCGACTCCACTCCCGATCCGACCCATGCGGACACCGTGCTCCCGGCCGAACCAGCCGCGGACCCGGACGCCGATGCCGGCTCGACGGCGACCACCGTCACCGCTCGGACGGCTGAACCCGCTCGGACGGCTGAACCCGCTCGGACGGCCACGGTCACCGGACCGGCGACCGAGCCCGCTCACCGGCCATCCGTCACCGGCCTGCCCGGCCCGTCGTCCGAGACCCCGGCCTCCGACATCCCGGCCTCCACCGCCCGGGACTCCACCGTGGCAGCGCCCGGCAGTACCGCGTCCGGCATCGCCGCCAGGATGGGCACGCCCGCCGACGGGCCCCATGTCGACCCGACGGAGGCACCCAGCGGCGGACCCCAGGTCGCCCCGGCGAAGGTCCCCACCGACGGGTTCCACGGCGGCCCGGCGAGCGGCAGCGCCGACGAGGCTCCCTCGGGTCCCGCCATTCCGGCTGCGTATGGCCCCGCAGACGGGGACACCGCCGGGGAGGCCGTCACGAAGACCGTCCCCGAGAACGGCGTCGGGGGCGCCAGCACTCCGGGCGCAGCCGCGGGCACCAACGGCAACGACGCACCCGACGTGCGCGCGAGCCACTGATCTGGAACCGACCACGAGGTTGGCCTGTCGGGGCCAACCTCATGGTCGACCCGCGAGCGGGTGCGCTCGACCGAACGGGTGGCGGGTAGGTCAGTGAGTGGTGAGGCGGGCCGCTGCTCGGGCGACCAGGGTGCCGAGGAGTCGGCCGAAGTCCAGCCCGGCCGCCTGCACCGCCAGCGGAAGCAGTGACGTCTCCGTCATGCCCGGCGAGACGTTGACCTCCAGCACGTGCGGCTGGCCGGCCGCGTCCACGATCACGTCGACGCGCGAGAGGTCCCGTAGACCGAGCGCGGTGTGCGCGGCGAGGGCCACGTCAGCGACCGTGGCAGCCACCTCGGGATCCAGCCGGGCGGGGGCGTGCCAGGTGGTCCGCCCCGCGGTGTAGCGGGCGGCGTAGTCGTACACGCCGTTGCGGGGCACGATCTCCACCGGCGGCAGGGCCTGCGGGCCGTCGCCGAGGTCGACGACGGAGACCGCCACGTCCATCCCCGGCACGTACCGCTCCACGAGGGCGGTGGAGTAGTACGCGAAGCAGCCGACCATCGCGGCGGGCAGCGCGGCGGCGTCCCGGACCACCGCTCCGCCCAGCCCGGACCCGCCCTGCGCCGGCTTGACCATCAGGGGCACGCCCAGCCGGTCGACGATCCGGTCCAGGACGGCGACCGCGCCGAGCTCGGAGAAACGGTCGTGCGGGAGCGCCACCCAGTCCGGGGTGGGGATGCCGGCCTCGCGGAGCACCGCCTTGGCCGAGGGCTTGTCCCAGGCGACCCGGGAGGCCCGGGCGTCGCAGCCGACGTACGGGATGTCGCACAGATCCAGCACCCCGCGCAGTGAGCCGTCCTCGCCGGTCGCGCCGTGCAGTGCGATCACCACCGCGTCCGGTGGGTCGGCCGCGAGCGCCGGTAGCAGGGCCACGTCCGCGTCTCGCAGTTCGGCTTCCACCCCGACGGCGCGCAGCGCGTCGAGCACCCGACGACCGGAGCGCAGTGACACGTCCCGTTCGTAGGAGAGCCCACCCGCGAGCACCACGACGCGCAGGTCGGCCGAGATGGCGGAATCGGTCACGAGGAGGTGCTCGGCGGTCGTAGCCATGCCGGCATCATGCCAAGTCGGGCCCGGGCACGTCGGAGCCGGCCCGGCCGCGTCGGCCGGCGGCGCCACCCACAGCGCCGAAGACCCGGCGCATGGCGATCTCCTGCTCCATCACCCCGGCCAGCCGGCGGACGCCCTCGCGGATTCGCTCCGGCGGCGGGAAGCTGAAGTTGAGCCGCATGGCGTCGGTGCCGGTGCCGTCGGCGTAGAAGCCGGTGCCGGGAACGTAGGCGACCCGGGCGGCGACCGCTCGCGGCATCATGGCCTTCGAGTCGAGCCCGTCGGGCAGGCTGGCCCACACGAAGAGACCGCCGGCCGGTGTGGTCCAGCTGGTGCCCTCGGGCATCAGGTCGGCCATCGCGTCGAGCAGGGCGTCCCGACGTTCCCGGTAGACCTCGCGATAGACCTTGAGCTGCTGCCGCCAGGGCATGGTGCTCAGATAGGTTGCCACCGCGGCTTGGGCGAACCCGCTGGGGCAGAGGATCTGCGCCTCGCTGGCGATGACCAGTTTGTCGCGGACCGCGTGCGGCGCCAGGATCCAGCCGACCCGCAGCCCGGGGGCGAAGGTCTTGGAGAACGTGCTGAGGTAGAAGACGCCGTCGCGGCGGCGGGCCCGCAGGGGGGCCGGGGCCTCACCCTCGAACCCGAGCTGACCGTACGGGTCGTCCTCGACGACGAGCAGGCCGGCGCGCTCACAGATGTCGAGCACCCGCTCCCGGCGCTCCTCGCTGAGCGTCACGCCGGTCGGGTTCTGGTAGGTGGGGATCGTGTAGAGGAACTTGACCCGCTGGCCCGCGCGGGCCAGGTCGGCGATGGCCGTCTCCAGCGCCTCCGGGATCAGCCCGTCCGCATCCATCGGTACGTGGACGACCTGCGCCTGGGCGGCCTGAAACACGCCGAGCGCACCGACGTACGTCGGCCCCTCGGCGAGCACCACGTCACCCGGGTCGAGGAAGAGCCGGGCCACCAGGTCTAGGGCCTGCTGCCCGCCCACGGTGACCACGACGTCCTCCGGGGAGGCCCCGCACGCGGCGTCGATCCCGGAGAGCGACATCACCTCGCAGATCCGCTCGCGCAGCTCAAGGGTGCCCTGGCCAATGCCGTACTGGAGGGTGGTCACGCCCTGCTCGGAACCGAGCCGGCCGAGCATCTCGCCGACCGCGTCCAGTGGGAGGGCTGCGATGTACGGTGCGCCACCGGCGAGCGAGACGACCTCCGGACGACTGGCCACCGCGAACAATGCTCGGATCTCGGAGGCGGTCATCCCGCGTACCCGCCGGGCGTACCGGTCGGTGTAGTCGTCGAGTGTCGTGCCGGTCATGACCTCACCTCGATCGCTGCTCGGGTGGTTCCCGCCCCGGGTACCCCGCACACCGCTGACCATGGCGGCGGGCACACCGATTGTCGATCCTAGTCCGCCACAGTTGTGCTGCCGCCGTGCCGAGGCAGATCGACCACATGGCGGACCGTCCTCGGCGTCCCCCACTGCGGTGAGCATCTGCGCGTCCCCTCCCGCATCGTCGATCGGCGGCGTACGATCGCTCGTCGGGGGCAGGAAGGCGGCGCTGTCGTTCCATGCCGGTCTCACCACCGAGCCTATTGTGGGGATGCGCCATATGTCGCGACGTCTGGTCAGCCTGACCCTCGACACGTTGGAAGACCTCCCGCGCCCGTGCCGGCAGTGCGTCTACTGGGAGCTCGATCCGGTCTCCGCGGACCGGGCCTGTGCCGCCGGCGATCCGGGCCTGGAGAAGGAGGCGTGGGTCTCCCAGACGCTGCTGGAGTGGGGCTCCTGCGGCAAACTCGCGTATGTCGACGGCATGCCGGCCGGCTTCGTGATGTACGCCCCGCCCGCCTACGTGCCCCGTTCGATGGCGTTCCCGACCTCACCGGTCTCCGCGGACGCGGCACTGTTGATGACCGCCAACGTGGTCGCCGCGTTCTCCGGCGGCGGGTTGGGCCGGATGCTGGTGCAGGGTGTCGCCCGGGATCTGACCAAGCGCGGGATCAAGGCCATCGAGGCGTTCGGCGATGCCAAGTTCGGCGACGCGGACGACCCCGCCGGTGGCTGCGTGGCCCCGGTCGACTTCTTCCTCTCCGTGGGCTTCAAGACCGTACGTCCGCATCCGCGTTTCCCCCGGTTGCGCCTTGAGCTGCGGACGGCGCTGAGCTGGAAGTCCGACGTCGAGTACGCGCTGGAGAAGCTGCTCGGGTCGATGAGCCCGGAGACCCTGCTCCGGCCGGTCCGTCCCGCCCCGGCCACCCGCTCCACCAACGGCTGACGCACGGCGGCGGATCAGTCGACCACCGTGCCGGCGGCCACCACGGCACGCAGTTCGCTGACGTCGAGCGACCCGGTCGGGACGTCTCGTTCGATGGGGTAGTACATCCGCTGCACCGCGGCCACGATCGCCTCCACCACCCGGTCCCGGAACCGGGGGTCGACAAGGTGGGCGCGGTCCGTCGGCGAGGTGAGGTAGCCGACCTCGACCCGGACGGCGGGCATCCGCGTCAGTCGCAGCAGCTCCCACGTCTTGGCGTGGGTACGGCAGTCCCGCAGCCCGGTGCGGGCGACGATCTCCCGCTGCACCAGCCCGGCCAGGCGTTCACCGGTCGCCGAGGTCACCCCGTTGTCGGTGCCGTAGTGGTAGGTCGCGACGCCCTCCGCATCCGGGTTGGCGTGGCCGTCCAGGTGCAGCGAGATGAACACGTCGGCGCCGAGCGAGTTGGCGAGCAGGGCCCGGTCGGTGTCCGGCAGGCAACTGTCGGGCGACGGGCCCCGGGTGAGCTGCACCCGCACCCCGGTGGCGGCGAGCCGCCCCTCCAGTCGGCTGGCCAGGTCGTGCACGAGGTCCGCCTCCGTCCAGCGCAACGAGCCGTCGGGCACCACCATCCCGGGGTCGGTGCCCCCGTGCCCCGGGTCGATGACGACCGTCTTGCCGACCAGCGCCGGCCCGGACTGCCGGATGGCGTCGGACTCACGGAGCCACTGCGGGCGGCCACCGACCACCTTGCGGCCGATCCGGCGGAGCGCGTTCATGGTGTGTGGGCCGCAGGAGCCGTCCGGGGTGAGCCCGACCTCGCGCTGGAACTGGGCGACCGCCCGCGAGGTCCGGACACCGTAGATGGCGTCCGCGCGGCCCACGTCGTACCCCATCTCCAGCAGTCGCTCCTGCAGCGACCGGACATCCTCGCCGGTGAGCGGCTCGGGGACCGCGTGGTAGAGGGTGCGGGCGCCGAGCCGCCAGCGGGCGGCGTCCAGGGCGCGCCAGGTCTCCGCGCCGACCCGGCCGTCCACGCTGAGCCCCCGTGACTGCTGGAACGCGCGGACCGCCCGCTCGGTGTCCAGGTCGAACTCGTCGGTCTGCGGGCCGGCAACGGCGAGCAGCTCAAGGCCGGTCAGGATGGTACGGATCTCCGTGACCGCGGGTCCCCGGTCACCGGGTCGGATCGGACGCACGCACGACCCCCTCTGCACGACGCTGGCTGGCCGGGCGGCCCAGGCTTGAGGCTATGCGCTCCGGGGCGGCGAGGTGGCTGGGGCGGAGAAATACGTCGGCGCTACGGCCGGGAAGACGCCGAACCCCGCACCCGGCGAGCGGGTACGGGGTTCGGTTGATGTTTCTGCTGGTCAGAGGGCCGATTCGATGAGCCGGACCAGCTCGCCCTTCGGCTTGGCACCGGCGATCGACTGCACCGGCTGGCCGTTCTTGAAGACGGTGAGCGTCGGCACCGACATCACCCGGTAGGCCCGAGCGGTCTCCGGGTTCTCGTCGATGTTGAGCTTGACGATGGTGACCTGGTCACCCATCTCCCGGGCGATCTCCTCGAGCAGCGGCGACACCTTGCGGCACGGCCCGCACCACTCCGCCCAGAAGTCCACCAGCACCGGCTTGTCGGCCTGCAGCACGTCAGCGACGAAGCTCTTGTCGGTGACCGCCTTGGTTGTTCCCACTATGCCCTCCTCCGGGATGTGTTCTTGTTTCAGCTGAGCGTCGCGATGAACCGTTCGGCGTCGAGCGCGGCGGCACAGCCGGTGCCGGCCGCGGTGATCGCCTGACGGTAGGTGTGGTCGACCAGGTCACCGGCGGCGAAGACGCCGGGGATGTTGGTGCGGGTGCTCGGGGCCTCGACCTTGACGTAGCCCTCGTCGTCCATCTCGACCTGACCACGGAAGAGCTCGCTGCGGGGGTCGTGACCGATGGCCACGAACACACCTGTCACGTCCATCACCTTGGTGTCACCGGTGTGCACGTTGCGGACCCGTACGCCGGTGACCTTGCCGTCGTCGCCGAGGATCTCCTCGACGGCGCTGTTCCACTCGACCTTGATCTTCTCGTTGCTCAACGCCCGCTCAGCCATGATCTTGCTGGCCCGGAACGAGTCGCGGCGGTGGATGATGGTGACCGATTCGGCGAAGCGGGTGAGGAAGCTGGCCTCCTCCATCGCCGAGTCGCCGCCGCCGACGACCACGATGTGCTGATTGCGGAAGAAGAAGCCGTCGCAGGTGGCGCAGGAGGAGACGCCGTGGCCGAGGAACTCCTGCTCGCCGGGCACGCCCAGCGGACGCCAGGCCGAACCGGTGGAGAGGATGATGGATCGGGCCTGGTAGGCGGTCTCGCCAACCCAGACGGTGCTCACCGCGCCGGAGCCGGCGTCGCCGGTGTCCACCAGCTCGACCCGGGTCACGTCGTCGGTGAGGAACTCGGCACCGAACCGTTCGGCCTGCTTGCGCATGTTGTCCATGAGCTCGGGGCCGAGGATGCCGTCGGCGAAGCCGGGGAAGTTTTCCACCTCGGTCGTGGTCATCAGCGCGCCACCGGACTGCACGCCCTCGATGATCAGTGGCTTCAGGTTGGCGCGTGCGGCGTAGACCGCCGCCGTGTAGCCGGCCGGCCCGGAGCCGATGATGATCAG
>NZ_JAKKFF010000079.1 GCF_022229015.1 Micromonospora foliorum | reverse complement strand
CGGCGGCGAAGCGCACGACGGCGGCCAAGAGCGCGCCGGCCAAGAGTGCGGCGGCGAAGCGCACGACGGCGGCCAGGAGCACGGCGGCGAAGCGCACGGCATTGGCCAGGAGCACGACGGCCAAGCGCACGGCACCGGCCAAGAGCGCGGCGGCCAAAAGCACGGCGGCCAAGAGCGCGCCGGCCAAGCGCACGCTGACGCCGTCGAGCGGTGGCGGGACGACGGCCGGAGGGATCCGGACCGGACGGGGTACGGGTCGGTCGGTCCGCAGTTCGCAGGTGATCTCGTCGATCACGGACCGACCGGAGCGCCCGGGGCGGAGTCTGATCACGGCGAATCACGAGGTGATCCAGCGCTGGGCCCGGGAACGCGGGGCGAAGCCGGCGACCATCGCCGGTACCGAGCGGGACGGCCGGGCGGGTGTGCTGACGTTCAACATTCCCGGATATCGGGAAAGCAGCCGGATCCGCGAGATCACCTGGGATGAGTGGTTTTACACCTTTGACCTGCGCCGGCTGAACCTGATTTATCAGGAACAGTTGCGGGACGGCCGGCAGAGCAACTTCTTCCGGACCGAGTCACCCGATCGGGAAGACGGTTGAGGTGTTTGCGGGAATGGCCGACGGGTACCCGGCTGTTGCCAACGGACGAGGCCGGAGCAGCGGATACTCGCCAGTTGTGACGGGCGAGACAGCCGTTCTGGGTTGAATCCAGAATCCGGGCGAACTAGCTTTATTGCACCGCGCCACGTTTGGAAACGTTCGGGGGAGCGGCGGATCGATCAGATCCGCGCACCAGACGAGGCGCGAGGGGACGGGTGGATTAACCGTTGGGGGACGGTGCCCACCTGTTAGGACCGGCGGCGTGAGCGGGCGATGCTTACGGGGGTGAGTGTTGCCCGCCGCCGCCGGCCCCACCGGCGGGCGCCCACCACGACCTCAGGGACGTGGTGGGCGCTTTGCGTTGGTTACCCGGTCGGTACGCGGTCTGTGGGGGCTTTCGGCTCCAGGCCGGCGACCCGGCTCAGCGCGGCGACGTGCCGCTCCCGGGGCGGTCCGGCGAGCAGGTGCCCGAGCGCGGCCAGCAGACCCAGCCCGCCCACGATCAGCCAGTGCCGGTCGCCGAGGTGCTGCAGGCTCACGCCGCCGAGGGTGGGCGCGACGAACGCCGCGGCCGGAAACGTCAGGTAGAAGACCGACTGGTAGCGCGCTCGTAGCTGCGGCGGTGCCAGGTCCGCGTTGATCTGCGCGTTCGGCGGGGCGGCGAGCATCGAGCCGACCGTCCAGACCACGGCGGCACCCAGGTAGATGGCCAGTTCGTCGGCGATGGCGAGCGCCCCGAAGCCGAGCGCGAGCAGTGCGGTGGAGGCGGCCAGCACGACGTCCTTGCGGTGCCGGTCGATCAGCCGGGGCACGAACAGTTGCCCGACCACGATCAGCGCGCCGCCGAGCGCCACCACCAGTCCGTACGCCGATGGGCCGAGGCCGTCCGCGCGCATGGCCAGCGGCATGATCGTCGACGTTTGCATGGTGAGTACGGCCAGCACGAAGGTGAGCCCGACGAAGACCAAAAAGGTGCGGTCGGTGAGCGCGGTGTGCAGTCCCGGCCGGCGGGTCCGGACGGACCTTGGCGCCGCACCGGTGACGGGCGGTAGGTCGGCCGCCGGCCTTGCCAGCCGGAGGGTTTCCGGCACCTTCCAGGCGATCACGGCGGCGGCGGTCAGGGTGGCGCCCGCGTCGACCAGGAACAGCGCCGTGAAGCTCGCCTCCGCCAGCACCCCGGCGAGCAGCGAGGCGACCGCCATGCCGAGGTTGAACGCCCAGAACTGGAGGTTGAACGCGCGCGAGCGGCGTTCGGCCGGCACCACGTCGACGATCGCCGCCACGAACGCCGGGCTGGGCATCGAGTGGACCACGCCGATCAGCGCGGAGAGCACCGCGATCAGCAGCAGAGGTCGAGTGAAGGCGAGCGCCACCATCAGGCCGACCGTGGCCAGGTGCGCGGCGAGCAGCGTCGCCCGGCGGCCCCAGCGGTCGGCGAGCACCCCGCCGAGCAGTACGCCGGCCGCCCCGCCGGCCCCGTACGCGCCGACCACGGTGCCGGCCAGCGCTTCGCTCGCGCCGCGTACGTCGGTGAGGTAGAGCGAGAGGAACAGCATGGCGAACGCGCCGGCCCGGTTGATCAGCAGGCCGGCCCACAGGTACCAGAAGGTGGCGGGGAGCCCGCCTGCGGTGTCGTGCCACCAGCGCCGCAGGGCGTGCACCCGACCTCCCGACAGTTCAGATTGTTAACTGTTTCAACTGCACAGTAGGAAATTCCGGTACCACCGCGCCAGTCCGTTACGCGTCGGCGGGCTGCGGCGTTCGGGACGCGGTGGTCGGTGCCAACGCCTCGCCGGAGCGGCGTAGCGCGGTCGCTCGCCGTTCGCGGGCCGGCCCCGACACCAGGTGGGCCACCGCGGTCAGCAGGCCGAGCGCGGCGCAGCCGTACCAGAGCGTGTCGTTGCCGGCATGCTCGCGCACCAGGCCACCGAGGATCGGCGCGCTGGCCCCGGCGATCTGCCACGAGAGGGAGAACACGCCCTGGTAGCGGCCGCGTAGCTCGGCCGGGGACAGCTCGGCGATCAGCGTGGAGTTGGAGGGCGAGTTGAGCATCTCGCCGACCGTCCAGATCAACACGGTCAGCCCGTAGAACCAGGCGGTCCCGGCGAACGCGGTCAACCCGAACCCCACGCCCATCACCACGGACGCCAGCGCGAGCACGTGCGAGCGGCTCCGACCCCGGATCAGTCGGGGTACGAAGAGCTGGCCGACCACGATGAGGATGCCGTTGAGCGCGATCACCGAGCCGTAGGTGGCCGGGCTCAGACCGTCGTCGCCCATCGCGATCGGCAGCATCGAGATGTGCTGGAGGAACACCAGCGCGGCGAACAGGTTGAGGGCCACGAAGCCGAGGTAGACGCGGTCGGTGAGGATCGTGCGCAGGGCGCCGAGGGGGACCGCCTTCGCCGTGGCGGCGGTGGCGGGGCCGGCCTGTCGGGTCTCCGGCACCTTGCTGAAGATGATCAGCGCGGTGATCAGCATGGTGGCCGCGTCGACCACGAACAGCAGCAGGTAGTCGGCCTGCGCGGCGAGCCCGGCGAGGACGGCGGCGCAGGCGAAGCCCAGGTTGATCGCCCAGTAGTTGAGCGAGAAGGCGCGCAGCCGGTCCTTCGCCGGCACCACGTCGATCATCATCGCCCCGAACGCGGGCCGGGCCGCCTCGGCGAACATGCCGAGCAGCAGCGCGCCCAGCGCCACCGCCCAGAGCTCCCGGGCCAGCCCGAGCCCGAGCATCATGGCCGCCGCGCCCACGTGGGCGGTGAGCAGCGTCGGTCGGCGGCCCCAGCGGTCCGCGAGAGTGCCGCCTGCGGTCGTGCCGAACGCGCCGCCGACACCCCAGAGGCCGATCACCAGACCGGCCTGCGAGGCCGAGAAACCACGTTCCTGGGTCAGGTAGATGGCGAGGAAGACGAGGACGAACGAGCCGAGCCGGTTGATCAGAGTGCCGGACCACAGGTACCAGAAGGTGGTCGGTAAGCCGCCGGTGGTGTCCCGGAACCAACTCCGCATCGTCCGCATATGGCGCCCCGCTTGCAAGTAATGACCGATGTGACTGGCGTGCCTTACAACCCTAGTGGCGGGTGGATCCGCTGGTCATCCGCTTTTTCACGTGGTGGTCGTCACGACGGCTGCCCGCGTGTCCGCCGAGCGGTTGAGGCAGGATGATCCGCATGACTGCGAGCGAAGGGCCCACCATCGGGACGCTGGTCCTGCTGCGACACGGTGAGAGCGACTGGAATGCCAAGAACCTCTTCACCGGCTGGGTGGACGTCGACCTGACCGAGAAGGGCGAGGGCGAGGCGCGACGCGGCGGCGAGTTGCTGCGCGAGCACAGCCTGCTGCCGGACGTCGTGCACACCAGCGTGATGCGCCGTGCGATCCGCACGGCCGAGCTGGCGCTCAACGCCGCCGACCGGCACTGGATCGCCGTACGCCGGTCGTGGCGGCTCAACGAGCGGCACTACGGCGCCCTGCAGGGCAAGAACAAGAAAGAGACCCTCGACGAGTACGGCGAGGAGCAGTTCATGCTCTGGCGCCGGTCGTACGACACGCCGCCGCCGCCGATCGACGACAACGACAAGTGGTCGCAGGTGGGTGACCCGCGCTACGCGCTGCTGCCGACCGAGCTGATGCCGCGCACCGAGTGCCTCAAGGACGTCGTCGACCGGATGCTGCCCTACTGGTACGACTCGATCGTGCCGGACATCCTGGCCGGCCGGACGGTGCTGGTGGCCGCGCACGGCAACTCGCTGCGCGCCCTCGTCAAGCACCTCGACCAGATCTCCGACGAGGCGATCGCCAAGCTGAACATCCCGACGGGCATCCCGCTGCGTTACGACCTCGACCCGCAGCTGCGCCCGCAAACCCTGGGCGGCACCTACCTCGACCCGACCGCTGCGAAGGCGGCCGCCGCGGCGGTGGCCAACCAGGGGCGCTGAGCCACGGAAAAAGGGGCCCCTCGTCATCGCGGAGAGCGATGGAGGGGCCCCTGCCGTGCGGATCAGGTGCTGCTGGGCGCGCTCTGCCCGGTGATCAGGTAGATCACGTGCTCGCCGGCGTTGACCGCGTGGTCGGCGAAGCGCTCGTAGAAGCGGCCCAGCAGGGTGGCGTCGATCGCCGTCTCCACCCCGTACGGCCAGTCGTCGCCGAGCAGCACCGCGAACAGGTTCTTGTGCAGCTCGTCCATAGCGTCGTCGTCGCGGTCCAGCTCGCCGGCGAGGTCGGCGTCGGGCTTGGCCAGCACCGAACCGATCTTCACAGCCATCCGGTCAGCGATCTCGGACATCTCGGTGAAGACCGTCCGCAGCTCGGCCGGGACGGCGGGGGAGGGGTGCCGGCGCAGCGCGGTCTTCGCCACGTGCTCGGCGAGGTCGCCCATCCGCTCCAGATCGGCGGCCACGTGCAGCGCGGTGATCATCGCCCGGAGGTCGGAGGCGACCGGCGCCTGTCGGGCGAGCAGGTCACAGACCCGCTCCTCGACGTGCCGGTAGAGGTCGTCGATCTCGGCGTCCCGCTCGATGACCGTCTCGGCGGCCTGCCGGTCGGCGGTGAGCAGGGCCCGGGTGGCCTGGCGCATGGCGGCGCGGACGCCCTCCGCCATGTCCACCAGCAGTTGGCTGACGATCTGGAGGTCGGCCCGGAACTCGTCGCGCATCATCACGTCCTGTGGTCGGTCGCCGCCGACGGGTGCCGGCGCAGGGGGTTGAGCAGGTGCGACGCCAACGGTAGGGCGCGCTGACGGATCCCGGATGAACCACGGTGAACGACGCCAGACGTGGGGGTGAACACTTCCGTAAGTGAGGGTAGTTCGTCCCGGTCTGTGTGGTAGCCAGGTTAACAATGACCCTACGATCGCCGGGTGGAGTGGGCGGTGGCGGTCGTGGTGGCCGTGGCGTTGGTGGCCGGGATGGCCGCCGGTCTGCTGCTGCCCCGGTTCCTGCCGAGGCGGGACGGTCGCTCCACGTCGACGGGGAGCGTCAGCTTCCGCTGGAGCAGGGGGAGGCCCGCGATAGCCGACGAGCAGCAGGCCGGGCTCGGCCGCCGGACGATCGACTCACTCCGGGCCGGTGTCGTGGTACTGGACAACGACGACGTCCCCGTGTTGATCAATCCGGCCGCCCGCGCGATGGGGCTGCTGCGTACCGGCAGCACCCCCGGCTCAATCGCCGCGCACCCGCTGATCCGTACCCTTGCCGGCCAGGTGCGACGCACCGGCGTGCGGCGCGAGATCGAGCTGGACCTGCCCCGGGGTCGCGACAGCGCGGGGGAGAACCCGCTCGGCGTGCACCTGCGGGCGATGGGTCTCGGCAACGGCTTCATCGCGGTCGAGGCGGTCGACGTGACCGAGTCGCACCGGCTGACCCGGGTACGACGCGACTTCGTGGCCAACGTGAGCCACGAGCTCAAGACCCCGATCGGGGCCTTGCAACTGCTCGCCGAGGCGTTGCTGGACGCCACCGAGCCGGCCGACGCGGCGGCGCCCGACCTCTCCGAGGACCTGGTGGCCGCCCGCCGGTTCGCCGAACGGATCCAGCACGAGTCGACCCGGTTGGGCCGGCTGGTGCAGGAGTTGCTGGAGCTGACCCGGTTGCAGGGGGCTGAGCCACAGCCGCCGCCGGAGCCGGTCGCGCTGGACTGGGTGATCGCCGAGGTGGTCGACCGGACCCGCACCACGGCCTCCGCCCGGGGTGTCGTGGTGACCGTGGACGGGGAGCGTGGTCTCACCGCGTACGGCAGCGACTCCCAACTCGCCACGGCGGTGGCGAACCTGGTGGAGAACGCCATCAACTACTCGGGCGAGGACACCACGGTGCGGGTGACCCTCCGGGGCGACGACGAGCACGTCGAGGTGGCCGTCGCCGACCAGGGCATCGGTATCGCCCCCACCGACGTGGATCGGATCTTCGAGCGGTTCTACCGGGCCGACCAGGCCCGCTCGCGTGCCACCGGCGGCACCGGGCTCGGCCTGGCGATCGTGAAACACATTGCGAGCAACCATGGCGGACGGGTCGAGGTGTCGAGCACTCTTGGTGGTGGATCGACGTTCACCCTCCGGCTGCCCGCCAGTCCACCGGACGACCTCCTGGCGACACTGCCGCCGGTTGGGATCGAGTCCGGTCCGACTGGGCTACGGCAGGTCTGACAGCAAATGGAAAGGAAATCCCCGTTGAGCCGCGTTCTCGTGGTCGAGGACGAGGAGTCGTTCTCCGACGCCTTGTCGTACATGCTCCGTAAGGAGGGCTTTGAGGTTTCGGTCGCCGCGACCGGCACCGACGCCCTCACCGAGTTCGACCGGACCGGCGCCGACATCGTGCTGCTCGACCTGATGTTGCCCGAGATGTCGGGGACCGAGGTCTGCCGGCAGTTGCGGCAGCGCTCCGCCGTGCCGATCATCATGGTCACGGCCCGGGACAGCGAGATCGACAAGGTGGTCGGGCTGGAGATCGGCGCCGACGACTACGTCACGAAGCCGTACTCGCCGCGGGAACTGGTCGCCCGGATCCGGGCCGTGCTGCGCCGGCAGAGCCCGGAGGTGGCCGAGGCGGGTGCGCCGACGCTGGCCGCCGGGCCGGTGCGGATGGACATCGAGCGGCACGTGGTGACCGTCGACGGCGGGGCCGTGCAGCTGCCGCTGAAGGAGTTCGAACTGCTGGAGCTGCTGCTGCGCAACGCCGGCCGGGTGCTGACCCGCGGGCAGCTCATCGACCGGGTCTGGGGCGCCGACTACGTCGGCGACACCAAGACGCTTGACGTGCACGTCAAGCGGCTGCGCTCCAAGATCGAGCCGGAGCCGTCCGCGCCGCGCTTCATCGTGACCGTCCGGGGCCTGGGCTACAAGTTCGAGCCGTGATCGGCGTACCCGATGGGGGTCTGCGCTCGACGCAGGCCCCCTTCGGGCTGTGCTGCCGTGCCTTTGGCCTTTGGAGCTGATGTCGCAAACGAGTCAGCCGCTGATGTCGTCAGCGATTCAGCTCCAAAGGCGTTCCGCCCATGCCTGCACTGCACGGCTGCTCAGGCGGCCGTCGGGGCGAGAAGTGCGGTGATCGGCACCCCAGAGCTCAGAACAGCTTGCGTAACGCGGCGGCGATCTCGGCCACTTCCGTCAGCCGGCTCTCTGCCACGCCGATGACCAGGTCGTACGCGACGTCCTGATCGGTCTCGTCGAGCTGCCTGATCGTGATGGCGCGGTTCTGCAGCAGGAAGGTGATGGCCACGATCCAGCCGATCCGTTTGTTGCCGTCCATGAACGGGTGGTTGTTGACCAGTGAATGCAGCAGCGCGGCGGCCTTGGTCCACAGGTCGGGGTAGGCATCTTCCCCGAACACGCTCGTCTGCGGCCGGGCCACGGCCGACTCCGCGAGGCCGGCGTCCCGGATTCCGACGCCGAGCTTGCGGGCGATGCCCGCCACGTCAGCGAGCGTGGGATAACGGACGTCTGTCATCACTCCGCCAGGCGTGCGAGCAGCGTGGCGTGGCGTTCGATGATCTCGTCAGCGAGGTCGCCGAATTCCTTGGCGTTTCGTCGAGCCAGGTAGTCGTCGATCGCGGTGACGACGACGGCGTGCATCGACCGCGCCTCCTCGTCCGCCACGAGACGGAGCCGCCGTTCACGATCGTCGTCGAGCCGGAGCGTCATGGCCACGACGCAATGGTAGCAGGACTGCTACCAAGATCAGCTAGAGTTCGTCGGCGGGGTGCGGGGCGATCATGCCCTGCTGGGTCCTGGTCGCGCACAGCTCGGCAAGCCGCTCGTAGGCGGCAGCGCCGATCAGGGCGGTCAGCTCCGGCCCGTACGACAGGTACATCGGCTCGGTGCCGACGTGCGCGTCCGTCGAGGAGGTGCACCACCAGTCCAGGTCGTGCCCGCCGGCTCCCCAACCCCGCCGGTCGAACTCGGACAGCGTGGAGACCAGCACCTTGCTGTTGTCCGGTCGCTTCACCCAGTCCTGATCGCGGCGGATCGGCAGCTGCCAACACACGTCCGGCTTGTATTCCAACGGGTGCACCCCGTCGCGCAGCGCCTGGGCGTGCAGCGCGCAACCGCCCCCGCCGGCGAAGTCGGCGTCGTTGAGGAACACACACGGACCGTCGGCGCCCTGGGTGGCGGTGCGGCGGGCCGGGTTCTTGCCGTCGATGGTGTCCTCGTCGGTCCAGTTCTTGAACCCGCGTCGGAAATGCTGCCAGGTCGACGGGGTGAGCCGCCGGACGGCGTTGCGAACCCGCTTCTCGTCGTCGGCGTCGGTGAAGAACGCCCCGTGCGAGCAGCAACCGTCGGCGGCCCGCCCGGCGATGATGCCGTGGCAGCCCTTGCCGAAGATGCAGGTCCAGCGGGAGAGCAGCCAGGTCAGGTCGGCCCGGATCAGGTGTGTCTCGTCGGCCGGGTCGGCGAACTCGATCCACTCGCGAGGGAAGTCCAGGGGCACCTCGCGGCTGCGCGGGTCACCCGGGTCGTCCACCAGCACACGGAGCTCCATCGTCACTCGGCCCAGCCTACGCGCGGTCACGTCCGCAGGCCGGTGAGCCGCGCAAACGTGTTGCGCCTAGGGTCTTCACCATGCGACTGGGTGTCCTCGACGTCGGATCCAACACGGTGCATCTCCTTGTGGTGGACGCGCACCACGGCGCGCACCCGTGGCCGGCGCACTCCGAGAAGGTGGTGCTCCGGCTGGCCGAGCAGATCGCCCCCGACGGTGCGCTGACCGAGGCGGGTGCGGACGGCCTGGTCAAGGCCGTGGGCATGGCCAAGGCGGCGGCCGCCGGGTTGGCGGCGGACGACCTGATCGCGTTCGCCACGTCCGCGGTGCGCGACGCCACCAACGCGGCCGAGGTGCTGGCCCGGGTCCGGGACGAAACCGGCGTACGTCTGGCGGTGCTCTCCGGGGCGGACGAGGCGCGGATGACGTTCCTGGCCGTACGGCGGTGGTTCGGCTGGTCGGCGGGCCGGCTGCTGGTGCTGGACATCGGTGGCGGCTCGTTGGAGATCGCCGCCGGCATCGACGAGGACCCGGACGTCGCGGTCTCCCTGCCGCTCGGGGCCGGTCGGCTGACCCGCGAGCGGCTGCGGGTCGACCCGGCCAGTGCGGCCCCGCCATCGGCGGAGACCGTCGACAAGCTCCGGGAGTACGTGGACGGCCGGCTGGACAAGGTCGTCGACCAGATGACGGAGGTGGGCTGGGATCGGGCGGTGGCCACCTCGAAGACGTTCCGCACGCTGGCCCGACTGGCCGGGGCGGCCCCGTCCGGCGCCGGGCTGTGGGTGCGACGCAGCCTGACCCGGGCCGGCCTGCGGCAGGTCATCGGCTTCATCCGGCACATCCCGCCGGCCCAGTTGATGGAGCTGGAAGGGGTCAGCACGGGTCGGGCCCACCAGTTGCTGGCCGGTGCCGTGGTCGCCGAGGCGGTGATGCGCCGCCTGGATCTGGACTCGCTGGACATCTGCCCGTGGGCGCTGCGGGAGGGGGTCATCCTCCGCCGGCTCGATCAACTCGAGCCGATCTGATCCGAAGGCCGTTTTCGGTCGATTTGCCGGTGCTCGTCACGATGCCCCCGGCGCTGCCGGGCTACGCTGGCTGATGTGACTTCCCGCGTTCCCGTGCTCCTGTCCAGCTCGTCGGTCTTTCCCGAGCCGACCGCGGCGGCGTTCCAACTGGCTGCGGCGCTCGGTTACGACGGCGTCGAGGTGATGGTCTGGACCGACGTGGTCAGCCAGGACGCGGGCGCGCTGCGCGGCCTCTCCACGCACTACGACGTGCCGGTGCTCTCGGTGCACGCGCCCTGCCTGCTGGTCACCCAGCGGGTGTGGAGCCCGGACCCGTGGGAGCGCCTGCGCAAGGCCGCCGAACTGGCCGAGACGCTGGGCGCGCCGACAGTCGTGGTGCACCCACCGTTCACCTGGCAGCGCGACTACGCGCGTAACTTCGCCGAGGGTCTGGCCACCGTCGCCGACCGGTTCACCGGGCTGCGCTTCGCGGTGGAGAACATGTACCCGGTGCGGATGGCGGGTCGGCAGTTCGTCCCGTACGTGCCCGGCTGGGATCCGACCGACGCCGGCTACCCGTCGTACACCCTGGATCTGTCGCACTGCGCGGCCTCGCACAGCGACCCGCTGGAGATGGCCGACCGGATGGGCGCCGGGCTGGCGCACGTGCACCTCGGTGACGGCACCGGCGAGGGCCGCGACGAGCACCTGGTGCCCGGGCGCGGCACCCAGCCCTGCGGGGAGTTGCTCTCCTCGCTGGCCGGCCGGGGTTTCACCGGGGCGGTGGCGGTGGAGGTCGCCACCCGGGGCGCGAAGAGCCGCGCGGTGCGCGAGGATGACCTCCGCGCCGCGCTGGAGTTCGCCCGCCAGCACCTGACCGCCTCGTCACCGGTCGACGCCTGACCCGTCCGCCCACGACGGGCGGTGGCGGTGTCAGCTGACCGGTGAGAGGGAGTCGACGGCGGAGGTCGGCTGCGGGGCGACCGGCACCTGCTCGCCGACCGCCGCCCGCTTGCGGGCCCGGTGCGCGGCCACGTGCGAGCGGGTGGCGCAGCGCTCCGAGCAGAACCGCCGGCAGCAGTTGGACGACGTGTCCAGGTAGACGTTGCCGCACCGCTCGTCGGCGCAGACCCCGAACCGGGCGCTGCCGTACTCGCAGAGCCAGACCGACAGCCCCCAGACCGCGCCGGCCAGGTATTCGGCACTGACCGAGGCACCCCGACTGGTCACGTGCATGTGCCAGTCGCTGGAGTCGTGCCCGGAGATGCGCGGCTGCACCGGAAACGCCTCAAGCAGCGCGTTCAGCTCGGTGACCGCCTGGGCGTCCCGCCCCGAGGTGCCGTACTCGAAGACGTCGCGCAACCGTTTCTGCGCCCGGCGGAAGATCGCCACGTCCCGGTCCGCGACCTCGTCGCGCATCCAGGCGTTGTCGTCGGGGAAGAGGGCTCGCAGGTCGTCGAGGTCGTCCAGGCGGGCGTTGACCAGGTCAACGCCGGTCCGGGCGTACGCGTCGAAGTTCACACCCCAACGGTAGACGACTCAGCGGGTGCGCGGCGCGTCGATGTAGTGCGGCAGGAACCGCGCGTAGCCGTCGGTGATCAGACTCTCGCTTTCCCGCACCCCGACCCCGGCCGACTCGCCGTCGACGACCCAGCTGCCCAACACCATCCGGTTGCCGGCGAACTGCGGCAACGCCCGGAACTCCTGGTAGCACCAGCCCTCGTCGCCGTAGATCCCCGGGTTGGTGATCTCCTCGTCGGCGGTGACGATGCGTACCGACCCGCCCTCGCGGCCGAGCAGTGGCTTGGCGACGTACTCCGGCATGCCGCGCGGCGAGTCGAGGTACGCCGGGAGCAGGTACTCGTGGCCGGGGTACAGCTCCCAGAGGACCGCGAGCAGCGCCTTGTTGGAGAGCAGCAGTTTCCAGGCCGGCTCGATCCAGGTGGTCGGGGTGCCCGGGGCCAGGGCCGCCGGCCCGTACGGCTCGGCCAGCATCCACTCCCACGGGTAGAGCTTGAAGCAGGTGGTCACCGGACGGTCGTCGGCGTCGACGAAGCGCCGGCCGTCCCAACCGATCTCCTGGATGGGCTGGAGCTCGACGGTTAGGCCGGCCTGCCGGGCCGTCTCGGCGAGGTAGCCGGCGGTCATGTGGTCCTCGCCGGACTCCTCCTCGTTCGACCACAGCACGTGCACGCGGGGGTCGTGCAGCCCGGCCCCGATCTTGGCCCAGGCGCCGACCAGTCGCTCGTGCAGGCTGTTCCACTGGTCCAGCTCCGGCCGGGTCTGCTCCAGCCAGTACCACTGGATGATGCTCGCCTCGACCAGCGCGGTGGGGGTGTCCGCGTTGTACTCCAACATCTTCGGGGGCCAGCTGCCGTCGTAGGCGAGGTCGAAGCGCCCGTACAGCGTCGGTGGCGCCTCGCGCAACGACCGGGCCACCGCCTCGGCCGCCCACTCCGGGATGCCGAACTCGGCGTACCGGCGCTGCGCCACCACGTGCTCGGCGGCGGCCACCGACATCCGGTGCAGCTCCTCGGTGGCCTCCTCCAGCCGCAGCACCTCGTCCAGTTCGAAGGCGTACGCGGCGGTCTCGTCCCAGTACGACATGATCCCGCCGTCGGGCAGTTCGGTGTCGACGTAGACCAGCCCCTGCGACCGGATGGTGGCGTCCCAGTCGGGGCGCGGCGTGACCGTCTCGCGGCGCACGTCAGCCGCCGCAGGCGGCGAGGTGGGTGCCGAATCCGCCGCGCTCGGGCAGGGCCGCGGTGGTCGGCTCCGGGGTGGTGCGACCGGCGGCCGGGTCGGTGACCCGCATCGCCAGTGCGACGGTTCCGCCACCACCGACCGGCCCGAGGGCGCAGTCGTCGTCATCGTCGTCGTCCGAGGTCATGTTGCAGCCGGAGAGGGCGAGCGCGAGAGCGGTGAGCGCGCCGAGCTGCACGGAGGCCGAGCGGAGTCGGCGGCGGGGGCGTTGGTCCACGGCATCGTTGTAGCCGATCGACGCCACCGCCGCCGCCCCGCCCCCGTGCCGAGGTGCCCCGGCCGCCCCTCGGCGGGGGCCCTGGCAGGGGCGTTACGCTCGGCTCATGCTCCGTTCCGTCATCCTCGCCGCCTCCCGGTCATCCCAGGTCGAGCGGCTCGTCGCGACCGCCCCGTACACCCGGGACGTCGTACGCCGGTTCGTCGCCGGCGCCGCCACCGACGACGCGTTGCGCGCGACCCGCGGGCTCGTCGACGACGGCCTCGCGGTCACCCTCGACCACCTCGGTGAGGACACCGTCACCCCCGAACAGGCCACCGCCACCCGGGACGAATACCTGAAACTGCTGAAGATGCTCGCCGCCGCCGGGCTCACCCCGGGGGCCGAGGTGAGCGTGAAGCTCTCCGCCCTCGGCCAGATGTTCGACGAGCAGTTGGCGTACGACAACGCGCGGGCGATCTGCGCGGCGGCCGACGCGGCGGGCACCACTGTCACCCTGGACATGGAGGACCACACCACCACCGACTCGACGTTGGAGGTGCTGAGCCGGCTGCGTAAGGACTTCCCGTCGACCGGCGCGGTGCTCCAGGCGTACCTGCGCCGGACCGAGTCGGACTGCCGGGAGCTCTCCTCGGCCGGGTCCCGGGTGCGGTTGTGCAAGGGCGCCTACAAGGAGCCGGAGTCGGTGGCGTACCAGTCGGCCCGTGAGGTGGACAAGTCGTACGTGCGCTGCATGAACATCCTGATGTCCGGCGACGGGTACCCGATGCTTGCCACCCACGACCCGCGGATGATCGCCATCGGTGAGGACCGGGCGCGGTGGTTCGACCGGGGGCCGGAGCGCTTCGAGTTCCAGATGCTCTACGGCATCCGCCCCGAGGAGCAGGCCCGGCTGGCCGGCGAGGGCTACACCGTGCGCACCTACGTCCCGTACGGCGACGAGTGGTACGGCTACCTGATGCGCCGGCTCGCCGAGCGCCCCGCCAACCTGGTCTTCTTCGGCCGCGCCCTGATCTCCAAGAAGTAGTTTCTCCGATTCGGCCGACGGGCCGGCGGCGACCTCTCGGGTCACCGCCGGCCCGTTTCGCGTATCCGACTTGCCAACCTTGGCTAGGTGGCTTAGCTTTAGGGCTATGACCACTAGCCAGGTGCGGCGGGACGGCGGACACATCGCGTACGAGGTGCGGGGCGAGGGGCCGTTGGTCGTCCTCGCGCACGGCATGGGCGAGAACAGGGCAAGCTTCCGGCACCTCGCGCCCCTGCTGGTGGCCGCCGGTCACCGGGTCGCCTCGGTCGACGTCCGGGGGCACGGCGAGTCCAGCGCCGGCTGGCCCACGTACGCCCCGGCAGAGGTCGGCGCGGACCTGCTGGCCGTGGTCCGTGACCTCGACGCCGGTCCGGCCGTGCTGGTCGGCAGCTCGTCCGCCGCGGCGGCGGTGGTCTTCGCCGCCACCGACGCGCCCGAGCTGGTCACCGGCATCGTGCAGATCGGCGCGTTCGTCAACCAGTCGAAGCCCAACCCGCTGCTGCGGTTGGCGCAGGCGGCCGTGCTGCGCAGCCCCCGCCTCTTCGGGATGTTCCACAACACCCTGTTCCCGGTGCACCGACCCACCGACGACGCGGCCTACCGCCGCTCGATGGTGGCCAACCTGCGCGAGCCCGGCCGGATGGCCGCGACGCGCGGCGTCATCGCACCGGCCGAGCCACACTGGACCGCCCGCGCCCCGCAGGTGCGGCAACCGGTGTTGGTGCTGATGGGGTCCAAGGACCCGGACTTCCCCGACCCGGGAGCCGAGGCGCGCGCCGCCCGGCGGCTCTTCGGCACCGCCGAGGCCCGGATGATCGAGGGGTCCGGCCACTACCCGCACGCCGACCAGCCGCAGCGCACCGCCGAGGAACTGCTCGGCTTCCTGGCGGTGTGCGCCGGTGCCTAGGGTCGGCCTCAACCAGCAGACCGTCGTACGGGAGGCGGCCCGGCTGGCCGACGAGGTCGGCTTCCAGCAGCTCACCCTCGCCGCGCTCGCCAGCCGGCTCGGGGTCGCGTTGCCCAGCCTCTACAAGCACGTGCGGGGGGCGGACGCGCTGGCCCAGAAAATTGCCGCCCTGGCCACCGCCGAGCTGGCCACCGAGATGACCGCCGCCGCCGTCGGTCGCTCCGGTGGCGAAGCGCTCCGGGCCATGGCGGACGCCTACCGTGACTACGCCCTCCGGCACCCAGGCCGCTACCCGGCAACGCAGCGGGTGCCGGACCCGGCCGACCCGGAGCACGTCGAGGCGGGCGAACGTGCCGTCGGCGCCATCGTCGCGGTGCTGCGCGGGTACGGGCTCACCGGCGACGACGCGGTGGATGCGACCCGGGCGCTGCGCAGCGCCCTGCACGGCTTCGTGACCCTGGAAGCCGCGGGCGGCTTCGGCCTCCCCCGCGACGTCGGCCGCTCGTACCACCAGTTGGTCGCCGGCTTGGACATCTCGTTCCGCTCCTGGCCGCGCACCGGCGGGTGAGCGAGCGGTCGGGCCGATCGGCCCGGGGCGGCCTCGCCGCGTCCAGGTATTGGTCGTACCCTTCGGCGGGTGACTGACGAGGTGCAGCAGCCAGCACCACGGCGGCTTTGGCCGTTGTGGACGGTGCTCGTGGTGGTCCTCCTGCTGCTGGGCTGCGGCCTGCCGGCGGCGCTCGTCGTCGGAGTCATCCGGGAGACAGACTCCCGCCCCACGGTCAGCCGGGTCGGCGCCTCGGCGGCCGACGACCCGGCCACCGCCGTGGCCCG
Source organism: Micromonospora foliorum (assembly GCF_022229015.1). Classification (GTDB taxonomy): domain Bacteria; phylum Actinomycetota; class Actinomycetes; order Mycobacteriales; family Micromonosporaceae; genus Micromonospora; species Micromonospora foliorum. The sequence continues at coordinate 18,749 of NZ_JAKKFF010000079.1, read as the reverse complement.
CGGGCTGTCCGACCGGATCACCGCCCAGCTCCACCGGCAGTCCGCGGCACTCCTCGGCGGCGACCGCGCCGGGTTTCTCGCCGTCGCCGATCCCGCCGCCCACAACGACCTGCGCCGACGTTTCGCCGCGCTCCGCGAGCTCAAGGTGACCGGCTGGCGAGCCGAACCGAGCGGCCTGCCCGTGCCGATCATCGGCAAGCCCGGCGAGTGGCGGCTGCTGGTGCGGTTCCAGTACTGCTTCGTGACGCCGAACTGCCGGCCCAGCCCCGTGCTGATCGGCACCCGGTGGCGGGAGAACGGCGACCAACCCCGGATGGTCGCCATGGAGGAGTCCAAGTCGGTGGAGACCGGCACCCGACCGTGGGAGATCAGCGACCTGGCGGTCGCCATCGGCGCGCGGACCATCGTCGCCACCACCCCGGCGCTGCGCGGCAAACTGCCCGGCCTGCTCGCACAGGCCGAGGCCGCGGCCAAGGTCGCCGACGGGTACGCGGTGACCGGATCACCGCCGGACCGATACCGGATCTTCTACGCCGGGCGTACCGAGTGGCAGCGCTGGTACGGCGGGGAGCGCCCAGAATGGACCGGCGGGTACGCGGTGACCGTGGGCGGCGGCCACCACGAGGTGGTGCTCAACGCCGAGGGGCTCTCCAACAGCGGCACCGACGACCTGCTCCGGCACGAGCTGACCCACGCGGCGTCGCTCCCGGAGCGCGGCTACCCGGGCAAGCTCACCTGGTGGTTGGTGGAGGGCCTGGCCGAGTTCGCCGGTGCCGGCGGCCAGGCGGTGGACCGGTACGAGGGGATCGCCGACGTGCGCAAGATGGTCCGGGGCGGCTGGGACGGCAAGTTGGAGGGCGTGAACCCCGCTGACGACGCCTCCGCCGAACGGGTCGCCGCCAGCTACGGCATCGGCTACCTGGCCGTTCGACACCTCGTCGACCGGTACGGGCCGCTGCGGCTGCTGACCTTCTTCAAGACCGTGGTGCACGACGGCCGGACCATCGACGCGGCCTCCGGGAAGGCGTTCGGTGAGCAGTGGTCGACGCTGCACGACGAGTGCGTGGCGTACGTCCGCGCCACCGCCGCCTGACGCAGCTCGGAGGCGGTGCGGCGGTGCGCCGTACCATCGATGGGTGCGCCGTCCTCAGTCGTCACGGCCCGCCGGCACCACGCGGCCCCGCCTGCTCATCGCCCTGACCGCCGTCGTCGTCCTCACCGCCACCACCGCCGCGTCCTGCGGCGACGAAGGCCCCGACCTCGCGCTCGCCTCGGCCACTCGTAACCCGGTCACCGAGGTGATCGACGCGCCCGCGACGGTGACCGCCCGTGCCGCCGCCACCCTGACCGCTCCCGCCGACGGCACCCTGGCCAGCCTGCGCGTCCAGCCTGGACAGCGGGTCAAGCGCGGTCAGGTGCTGGCCGTGGTCGACTCACCGAACGCGCAACAGCGCCTCCGTCAGGCGAAGGAGGCGCTGACCGCCGCGAAGCGCGCCGGCCGAGGCGTCGGAACGGGCAGCCTGACCAGCAGCCGGCGCGGCACCGACAAGGCCGCCGCCGAGGCGTTCGACGCGGCCCGGAAGGCCGCCGAGAAGATCGCCGACCCGCAGCTACGGGACGCGCTGCTGACCCAGGTGACCTCCGCGCAACGCCAGTACGCGGCCGCCGCGCGCAGCGCCGACCAGGCGGTACGCGCGGTGCAGCGGGGGATCAACGGGTTGAGCTCCGCCGTCGGCGCCCTCTCCGCGGCGCAACGCCTCCAGGCCCAGCAGGCGTACGACCTGGCGAAGGCGACAGTCGACGCGCTGACCCTGCGGGCCCCGATCGCCGGGGTGGTGCAGCCCGGCGGCACCCGGGCCGGCGGTGGCGCGAACGCTGGTCTGGCCGGTCTGTTGGAGCAGGCCGGTGGCGCCGGCCTCGACCCGTCCGTGTTGGCCCCCAGCCAGGGCGGTCCGCCGGCCGGCGTGGACGACGCGGTCGCGGTCGGTGGTCAGGTCACCGCCGGCACGCCGGTGCTGACCGTGGTGGACACCGGACAGCTGGGTCTGCTCGCCGAGGTGGACGAGACCGACGTGCTGCTGGTCAAGGCCGGCGTGACCGCCACGGTCGAGCTGGACGCCGTCACCGGCGCCAGCTACGACGCCACCGTCCGGTCGGTCGACGTGCTTCCCACCAACTCCGCGCAGGGCGGGGTCACCTATCGGGTACGCCTGGCGCTGGGCGCCGGAAAGCTGGCCGAGGACGAGCCGGCCCCGACCCCGCGCCCCGGCATGAACGCGATCGTGCACCTGCGGGTACGCGAGGCCGCGGACGCGGTGACCGTCCCCGCCTCGGCGGTGTTCTCCGCCGACGGGCGGGACGCGGTCTGGGTGGTCCGTGACGGTAAGGCCGACCGTGCGTCGGTGACGGTGGGCGTCCAGGGGTCCGACCTGGTGCAGATCCTCAACGGCGTGCAGCCCGGCGACCGGATCGTGGTGCGCGGCGCCGACCAGGTGCGCGACGGCCAGGAAGTCCGGTGACCGAACCCGCGGTCGCAGACTCACGCGGCGACCGGCCGGCAGGGGAGCGCGTCCCGGCCATCGAGGCGGTGGACGTGTCCCGGACGTACCAGCTCGACGGGGTGTCGGTGGAGGCGCTGCGCGGCGTGTCGCTCACCGTGCAGCCGGGGGACTACGTGGCCCTGGTCGGGCCGTCCGGCTCGGGCAAGTCCACCCTCATGCACCTCCTCGGTGGGCTGGACCGGCCCACCGGTGGTCGCCTGGTGATCGGCGGGCGGGACGTCAACGCCCTCGCCCCGCCGGAGATGGCGACCCTGCGCAACGAGACGATCGGCTTCGTCTTCCAGGCATTTCACCTGCTGCCGCGTACCTCGGCGGTGGAGAACGTGGCGTTGCCCCTGGTCTACCGGGGGGTGTCGGCCCGGCAGCGGCGGGAGCGGGCGGCGGCGATGCTGGGCCGGGTCGGCCTCGGGCACCGGCTCGACCACCGACCCAACCAGATGTCCGGCGGTGAGCAGCAGCGGGTGGCGATCGCCCGCGCGCTGGTCACCGAGCCGACGGTGCTGCTGGCCGACGAACCCACCGGCAACCTGGACAGCGTCACCGGCGCCGCCCTGCTGGAGCTGTTGGAGCAGTTGAACGCGGAGTCCGGGGTGGCGCTGGTGATGGTCACCCACGACCAGGAGGTGGCGGCCCGAGCCCACCGCCGGATCACCATGCGCGACGGCGTGGTCGTCGCGGACAGCGCCGCGAGCGCACACCCGCCGAGCGCGGGCACCGCCGACCTGCCCGCTCATGATCGACCGCCGTCCGTTGATCACGGTCGACCTGCGACACTTGTCTCCGCTCCCAGCGCGGAGCCCCGGTCCGCGTCCGGAAGCGGCCCGGGGCACCCGTCCGGTGGCTCCGGTGGCGCCGCCGGAGCCACCGGGCGCCTTCCGCACGACGTCGAGCGGCCCGGGGGTACGCCATGAGGGTCGCCGAGGCGTGGCGGGTGGCGCTGGACGCCCTACGGGCCAACCGGCTGCGCAGCGCGCTGACCATGCTCGGGGTGATCATCGGGGTGGCCTCGGTGGTCCTGCTGGTGGCCATCGGCACCGGCACCAAGCAGAAGGTCGAGCAACAGGTCGAGGGCCTCGGCTCCAACCTGCTGCTGGTCGTACCCGGCCGGATCGAGGTGGGCAACGCGCCTGTCGTCTCGCCGCTGACCCTCAAGGACGTGGACGCCGTCACCCGGGTGGTCGGCGACCCTGATCGGGTGGCGGTCACCGTCGCCTCCGGGGCGACCGCGCGGGCCGGAGCCCGTTCCGACTTCACCACCGTGCAGGGCGTCCTGGAGACGACCCCGGCGGTGTTCACCCGGTCGCTGGCGCGCGGACGCTACCTCACCGGCACCGACGTGGACACCAGCCGACGGGTGGCGGTGCTCGGCGACTCGGTCGCCCGTGCGCTCTTTCCCGACCGGGACCCGCTCGGCCAGCAGGTGGCGCTGGCCGGGGTGCGGTTCCGGGTGATCGGCGTCTTCGCGCCGCTGGGGCAGAGCCTCGGCGTCGACCGGGACGACGAGGTGCACGTGCCGGTGACCGCCGCGCAACGACTCTGGGGCACCCAGCGGGTCGACGGCATCGCGGTGAAGGCGCCGGACCGGGAGCGGATCGACGAGCTGGGCGAACGGATCGTCGCCGAGCTGAACCGCCGTCACCCGGACACCGAGTTCAGCGCGGTCACCCAGCAGCAGATCCTCGGCGTGCTCGGCGACATCCTCGGTGTCCTCACCGGCGTACTGGCGGCCATCGCCGGCATCTCCCTGCTTGTCGGCGGCGTCGGCGTCTCCAACATCATGCTGGTCAGCGTCCGGGAGCGGACCCGGGAGATCGGGCTGCGCAAGGCCGTCGGGGCACGTCCCCGCGACATCGGCGTGCAGTTCCTGCTGGAAGCGGTGCTGCTCACCACGATCGGCGGGCTCACCGGAATGGCGCTGGGCGTGGGTACCGCCCTGCTTGTCGACGCGCTGTCGCCGATCCCGGCCGCGATCACCTGGTGGTCGTTGGCGCTCGCCTTCGGCGTGTCGGCGGTGGTGGGCATCGTCTTCGGGGTGGTTCCCGCGCAGCGCGCCGGCCGTCTCGACCCGGTGGTCGCGCTGCGCACCGAGTGAGCAGCGGCCGGAGCAACCGGACGGCGGACGCGCACAGGCGGATACCGGGAGCACGGATCGGGTGAACCGGCCACCGAAGCATGATCAGTTGCAGGAAGGGATCGCGCCGGTCACAACCGCCCCGCTACCGTACTGATAACACGCGCGTCGCCGGCCCGGCCCGGAGCATCCGTCGGGTTGGCACGCGCCGGGCATGGGATGGGTCGGTGAGCCATGGCCGGGTCACAGTCCGACGGACGGCTGTCGGAGGTCAAGTTCCTGACCGTCGCGGAGGTGGCGACGGTCATGCGGGTGTCAAAGATGACGGTCTATCGCCTGGTGCACAGCGGTGAGCTCACCGCCGTCCGGGTCGGCCGGTCATTCCGGGTGCCCGAGCATGCGGTGCACGAATATCTCCGGGGTGCCTTTCAGGAGACCGCCTGAGCCACCGCCCGCCCTCCGATCGCCGGCTGACCGGCATCGGTGAGCGTAAGGAGTGGGCCTGTGCGCGCCGCGGTCGCGAACCAAAGGCAGCCGCGACGGGGGCGCGTTGGTCCGGCTGAGGCCCTGCGGCTACCCTGGAGCCCGACCGAGACCCCACCGGTGCGCCCCGCCGCCCAGACTGGTCCGGTCCGTTGTCCGCAAGCGGTCGCCGTCGCCACCTGGGTGGTGTCATCCGGTCCGCCCCGCACGTTGTATCGAAAGGCTGTCGTATGGGCTCGGTGGTCAAGAAGCGCCGTAAGCGCATGGCTAAGAAGAAGCACCGCAAGCTGCTGCGCAAGACCCGCGTCCAGCGTCGCCGTCTCGGCAAGTGATCGCCGCCGGGCTCCAAGCCCGGCGTTCGGCGTCACTTGCCAAACTGTCGACCTCCGGAGGCTCAGGTGATCAGGCCGTGGTCGTCCCGGCTCGGTCCATCCTGCCGGGGTAGGTGCGTCAGATGACCCCCGGTGGCACCTCAGGTGCTCCGGGGGTCGTCGTCGTCACCGGAGTGGGCCGCTACCTGGGTGCCCACGTGGCGGCCCGACTGGCCGCCGACCCGCGTATCGAACGGGTCATCGGGGTCGACGCACCGGACTCCGGCACCGAGTTCACCGATCTGCTGGACCGGGTCGAACGGATCCGCGTCGACAACGGGGCGCTCGGTGGCCTCCTCGCCGACCTGGACGTCGACGCGGTGGTGCACCTCGCGCTGGTCACCTCACCCGACCCGCAGCATGGTGGCCGGTCCGCGATGAAGGACCAGAACGTCATCGGCAGCATGCAGATGCTCGCCGCCTGCCAGCGGGCACCCCGGCTGCGCAAGCTCGTGGTCCGTTCCTCGACCGCCGCGTACGGGGTGTCGTTCCGGGATCCGGCGGTCTTCACCGAGGAGACCGAGCCCCGCGAGGTGCCGCGCGGCGGTTTCGGCCGCGACATCCTCGACCTTGAGGGGTACGTGCGTGGCTTCCGACGCCGCCGGCCCGACGTCACCGCCACGGTGCTGCGCTTCGCCCCGTTCATCGGCTCGACCGCCGACACCACGTTGACCCGCTACTTCTCGCAGCCGTTCGTGCCGACCGTCTTCGGCCGCGACCCCCGCCTGCAGTTCCTGCACTTCGACGACGCGTTGGAGGTGCTGCACCGGTCGATCGTGGAGGACCATCCCGGCACGTACAACGTCGCCGGCCCCGGGGTGCTGTCGCTGTCCCAGGCGATCCGGCGGGCCGGCCGGGTCGCCGTGCCGGTGCTGGAGCCGGGTCTGTCCGGGGCCGCCGCGCTGGCCCGCACCATGGGCTTCGGCCGCTACGGCCTGGACCAGGTCGACCTCTTCGTGCACGGCCGGGTGGTCGACACCAGCCGGCTTGAGCAGGAGTACGGCTTCACACCCCGGTCGACCGCCGAAGCGTTCGAGGACTTCATCCGCGCCCATCACGGTGGGGTGGTGGTCACGCGGAATCAGCTGGCCGCCGCCGAGCAACTCGTCCTGGACGGCATCCGGCAGGTCCGCGCAGCGGTGCGGGAGCGGTCATCATGAGCGCGAGGAGTGAGCCGGGTTTGCGAGCCCCGCAGTCGCGAACCGAGGTGGCACCATGAGCGGGCCGGACGAGAGGCGCGACCCGCAGTCGGTCGGGCGTTTCGACGTACCCGAGCAGGTGCCCGCGCCGGACGCGGAGCCGGCGCGGCGCAACGGACATCGACCGGCCGCGCAGGCCGCGCCGACCCGGACTGCCGCGCCGACCCCGACTGCGACGCCGGCCGCGACGCCCTCGGCTGACGAGGGCGACGCCGGGTTGCCCGGGGGCACCGAGCCGGCGGTGTCGGACCGGCCCGGGGACCACTGGGACCGCAAGGTCGCGAACGGGCTGGCGTTCCTGCGTCGGCGGCTCTCCGGTGACTACGAGGTCGACGAGTTCGGCTTCGACTCGGAGCTGACCGACGCGGTCTTCCACCCGCTGCTGCGGCTGCTCTACCGGGACTGGTTCCGCACCGAGGTCAGTGGGGTGGAGAACGTCCCCGTCGACGGGCCCGCCCTGGTGGTCGGCAACCACTCCGGGACGGTGGCACTGGACGCCCTGATCCTCTCGGCGGCGCTGCACGACAAGCATCCCGCCCACCGCTACCTGCGGCTGCTCGGCGCCGACCTGGTCTTCCGGATGCCGGTGGTCTCCGAGCTGGCCCGCAAGACCGGCGGCACGGTGGCCTGCAACCCGGACGCCGAGCGGCTGCTCGGCGGCGGCGATCTGGTCGGTGTGTTCCCGGAGGGCTTCAAGGGCATCGGCAAGCTCTACGCCGACAGGTACAAGCTGCAACGCTTCGGGCGGGGCGGGTTCGTCTCGGCGGCGCTGCGCACCGGCACCCCGATCGTGCCCGTCGCCATCGTCGGCGGCGAGGAGATCTACCCGATGCTCGCCGACATCAAGCCCCTGGCGCGGCTGCTGAAGCTGCCCTACTTCCCGGTCACGCCGACATTTCCGCTGCTTGGCCCGTTGGGCATGGTGCCGCTGCCCAGCAAGTGGCTGATCGAGTTCTGCCCGCCGATCCCCACCGCCCACCTGACCGACTCGGCGGACGACCCGCTGGTGGTCTTCAACCTCGCCGACCAGGTGCGGGAGACCATCCAGCAGACCCTGCACACGCTGCTGGAGCGACGACCCGACCCGTTCGGCCCCTAGGGCGCGGGGCGCGCCGAGGCTTCGACACCCGCCCTGAGTGGGTGTCTCAGCCGGCGCGGCGGCGGCGCTGGAGGGCCAGGCCGGCGGTGACCGCGCCGGCGACCAGCCCGGCCGCCGCGGTCGACGGTACGGCGATCTTGACCGCTCGGCGGCCGGTGCGGAAGTCCCGCACCTCCCAGCCGTGCTGGCGGGCCTCCCGCAGCAGGGCGCCGTCCGGGTTGACGGCCACCGCCCGGCCCACCGAGCAGAGCAGCGGCAGGTCGTTCGCCGAGTCGCTGTAGGCCGCGCAGCGGGCCAGCTCGAGCCCTTCTACGGCGGCGAGCTGGGTGACCGCCTCGGCCTTGGCCGGCCCGTGCATCAGGTCACCCACCAACCGCCCGGTGTACGCCCCGTCCAGCACCTCGGCCACCGTGCCGATGGCGCCGGTCAGGCCGAGCCGGGCGGCGATCACCCGGCCGATCTCGACGGGGGCGGCGCTGACCAGCCAGACCCGCTGACCGGCGTCCAGGTGACGCTGCGCGAGCTGGTGGGTGCCGGCCCAGATCCGGGGGGCCATCATCTCGTCGAAGATCTCCTCGGCGAGGTGTTCGACCTCGTTGACCCGCCAGCCCTCGACGAAGGCCAGCGCCGCCTCCTTGGCCAGGGACATGTCACCGGCGTGCTCCCGGGCCAGCAGCCGGAAGCGGAGCTGCTGCCAGGCGAACCGGGCCAGGTCGGCGGTGGTCAGGTAGTTCCGGGAGGCGAGCCCACGGGCGAACCAGTAGATCGACGCGCCCTGCATCATCGTGTTGTCCACGTCGAAGAACGCCGCGGCGGTCGGGTCGGGTGCGCTGACCAGGGCCAGGTCGGTCTCCGCCCAGCCCGCGGTGTGCCCCTCGGCGTCGGTGCTGACCGTCACCTTACGGCTACGCGCCACGCGATTCCCTTCCTGACCGGTACGACGGATGCTCCCTCGCGAGGGTATCCGCCGTAGACGGGCGACCGGCCGGGCACACAGCGAACTGTGGCTCGGCCGGCCGGACGTGCGGTATAGGGGCGCGGGTCAGCGAGCCCCGGGGCAGGCGCTCGGGTCCGGGCCGAGGGCGTCGCTGGCGGTCGGTGCCGGCAGGCCGCAGGTGATCGCCGCGCGCAGGTCGTCCGAGCGTTCCCGGATGCTGTCCAGCAGCAGCAGCGACCGCTGGGTCCGTTCCCGGTCGACCCGGGTGCTCCCGTCGAGCAGGCCGCGTACCGCCCGGCGCTGGCTCGACACGAAGGTGTTGAGGGTGTCCAGGCTGCCCGGCTCGGCCCGCTGCACCGCGGCCGAGGTCAGCAGACGAACTCCCTGCCGGCTGTCGGCGTCCATGTCGTCGAGGACCGCGCTGTAGCCGATCCGGTCACCGCGCAGCTTGGCGGCTTCGCCAACCCTGGTCCGGGCGAAGTCCAGGAAGAGCTGGCCGCGGCTGATGTCGGAGCTGGCCAGGGCGAGCTGCGCCCGTTCGGTCGAGCGCTTCATGCCGTACAGCGCGTCACCGGGCACCGCGTTCTCGCTGGCGGCGGAGATCCCGGAGACGGCGATGGCCCCGGCGGCGATGCCGACCAGGATCGCGCCCCGGGCTCGGGCCCGCCGGGCGGTGACCGCCGGCAGGAGTCGCCCGCGGGCGGCCGTCGCGGCCGGTTCACTGACCGCCGCTGGTGTGGTGCCCAGCCCTTCCCGCTCGGCGGTGGCGAGCAGCATCGCTCGCAGACCGGTGCGGAAGTCCTGGTCCACCTCGACAGCCGGGGGGTCGACGCTGAGCCGTTGACCCACTGCGACGAGTGGCGCGAGTTGACCGTCCACACGAGAACGCACGTGGTGTCGTCGAGCGCCGTTGGCCTCGTCGAGAAGCTGCGCGAAGCGCTCCGCGCGCCGGCGGGAGAAGAGGGTGTTGTCCACCGCAGGCACCTCCTCTCGCTGGTCACGGCCGGTCGGCCGCCGTCGTTGCCAGCGACCGGGCGGCAGTGTGACACCACGGAGGTGAGGTGCCGCCGGCGTGCCGGTCGGACCTCGGTGACCCGGGCCTGCCGGGACTTCCACCGGTCGCACCCGGAGAAACGCGGCGGACCGGGCACGGGTTACGGGCCTGGCGGAGCCGAAATTACAGAAAGTGATGGCCATCACCGGGCGGGACCGACTCTGAGCTGCGCGAACGTTGATCGACGTCCGTCGGTCCCGCCGTAACAAACTACGGCTGGAAGCCGTCGGGCAGGAGGCGGGCCAGGGCGCGGACGGCGCGGTACTGGAGGGCCTTGATGGCTCCCTCGTTCTTGCCCATCGCGCGGGCCGTCTCGGCGACCGAGAAGCCCTGGAGGAAGCGGAGCACGATGCACTCCTGCTGCTCCGGGTTGAGCTGCTTCACGGCCGTGAGGAGCGCGACGTTGGTGATGTGCTCCACCACCGCCGCCTCCGGGCTGCCCTCCGGGCCCCGGTCCTCCCGGTCGGCGTCGAGCACGTCGCCGGTGGTGACCTCCAGCCGGTACCGGCCCGACTTGAAGTGGTCCGCGACGAGGTTGCGGGCGATCGTCACCAACCAGGCGCCGAGGTCGCGGCCCTGCCAGGTGAAGCTGCCGATCCGCTTGAGCGCGCGCAGGAAGGTGTCCGAGGTGAGATCCTCGGCGAGTTGCCGGTTGCCGACCCGGAAGTAGACGAACCGGAAGACGGTGTCCACGTACCGGTCGTAGATCAGACCGAACGCCTCGGACTCGCCGGCCTGGGCCCGCTCGATGAGCGTCCAGACCTCGGTTGCCGGGTCGGACGGGTCCGGGCGGCTCGGGAAACCGGTCGGGGTGGTGGCGGTGGTGGCGGGCACTGCCGGGATCACCGCTGTCTCACCCGCCGCCGGGTCGGTGGTGACCGCCGGTGTGTCGGTTACCCGACGACCCTGCACGGGCATGGTGGGTCGGGGCGGCACGACGACCCGGCCGCCGGCCGGCTTCGCGTTTCCACCGGGCACCGCGGGCCGCGGCGGTGGCTCGTTGTGGTGTGGCCGGCTGCGGGTCCGTTGCGCCGCGCCGTCGCCCCGCACGACGCCGTTGTGCTGCTCGTCCAGTGGGGCACGGGCCGCGGGGCGTTCGTTGATGTGGGAGCGGGCCGGTTGACCGGTCAGGCCGACCGGGCGTTCCGCGTAACCGAAGGTGGTCACCGTGTTGCCCCCGTCCCGTCGGTCGCCGGGCGGGCCGGTCTAGGTCTCGTCGGGACGGACCGACCGGGTGACCGGTCGGGCAGGACGGTCGCGGGAGTTGCCGACGGGCGGCAATTCCCCTGGAGGTGCTGGTCCAATGCGCTCACAGGCACGGGGGCCTCCTCGGGCTGAGGGGTGTCGACTCACGGCAAATGGGGTGACCCGACCCGAGTGATGATAGGGCCAACGTCACCCGCGCGTGGCAAGTCCGTTACACAAGGCGGAAGTATTTCCCGCTCCCCCGCACCGGCGGCGGACCGGTTGTCCGTCGTGTGCGATTGACTTTCCGTCGGCCTGGTGTTCCACGATGGATGCCCAGGTGGGAGGCGTGTCGCCCGTTCGGCTGACCCGGCGCGCCGGCCGGTTGGCCGGGGGCGGCCGAACTGCCCGTGGCCGGCGTCGCACGTCCCATCGACAGGACCTGATCGGATCGTCGATGGCACACGGGACAGTCCCGTACATGGGACTGTTGCGGCGGCGCCCTCCGGGCGTGGCCCCGACCGTCGGGCGTGGCCCGTCGCCGGCCGCTGTGCCAGACTCGATCACCGTGCAGGACGCCTCGGAAAGCCCCGCGCCGAACCTCGCCGACCGGGTCCGCCGGGCGGCTCTCGACCGCGCCGACCGGCCCGCGCTGCACTGGCGGGAGCACACCCTCAGCTGGTCGGAGCTGGACGCCACGGTGGACGCGGCCGCCCGCGGCCTGTCCGCCGCCGCGCCACCCACCGACCCCGGCGGTACGCCACCACGCGTCGCCATCGCGCTGCCCAACACACCGGACTTCGTGATCGCCTGGCTCGGCGCCCTCCGCGCCGGGCTGGTCGCCGTGCCGGTCAACCCCGGCTTCACCGCCCCCGAGCTACGGCACGTGCTGGCCGACTCCGGCGCGTCGGTGCTCATCGCCACCGACCGCGTTCGGGACCTGGTCGCCGGCGTGGCCGCCGAGCTGCCCGCGCTGGCCCACGTGTACGGCACGCCACCGACCGCCGAGGCGGCCGGACCGGCCCCCCGCCCTCGACGAGGCGGCGCCGACCTGGCTGTACTGCTCTACACCTCCGGCACCGAGGGGCGGCCCAAGGGAGCGATGCTCTCGCACCAGGCGCTGCTCGCCAACCACGAACAGGTCGCGGAGATCGAACCGCCGGTGGTCGGGCCGACGGACACTGTTCTCCTCGCGTTGCCGCTGTTCCACGCGTACGGGCTCAACTCGGGGCTCGGCGCGGTCGTGCACCACGGCGCGACCGGAGTGCTGCTCGACGAGCCCGGCCCGACGGCGGGGCTGGACGAGGTTGCGCGGCATCGGGTCAGCGTGCTGGTCGGCGTACCGTCGATGTTCCTGACCTGGGCCGGTGCGGCCACGGCCCGCGCGGCGACGGCCTCGGTGCGGGTGGCGGTCTGCGGCGCGGCGCCGCTCGAACCCGCGGTCGCGGCGCGCTTCACCGAGGTCACCGGGCACCAGGTGCACATCGGGTACGGCCTCACCGAGACCGCGCCGGTGCTCACCTCCACCCTGGTCGGCGGCGTGGCCAAGCCGGGCTCGATCGGCCGGCCGCTGCCCGGGGTGCGACTACGCCTGGTCGGCGCCGACGGTGCGGACCTGTGGCGCGACGGGCTGGCCGTCCCCGACGACGACCCGGATGAGCTGGACATCTCCGACGTGGCGCCGGGCACCGACCCGGGGCAGATCGTCGTGTGCGGCCCCAACCTCTTCACCGGCTACTGGCCCGACGGTCGGGGCGGCCCGGACGCCGAGGGTTGGTGGGGCACCGGTGACGTCGCGTACGCCGACGAGGACGGCGACCTCTTCCTGGTCGACCGGCTCGGCGAGTTGATCCTGGTCAACGGGTTCAACGTCTATCCGCGCGAGGTCGAGCTGGTGCTCGCCGGGCACCCCGGGGTGGTCGAGTCGGCGGTACTGGGTGTGCCGCACCCGCGGACCGGCGAGACTGTGCGGGCGTACGTGGTGCCAGTGCAGGGTCGACCGGTGACCAGCGAGGAGTTGCTGGCCCACTGCGCACGGAACCTGGCCCGGTTCAAGTGCCCGACCGCCGTCGAGTTCGTCGACGCCCTGCCGCACTCGGCGATCGGCAAGGTACGCAAGACCCAGCTCCGGTCGGCGCCGCCGACCGACCGCACGGAGGTAACCGATGTCCACTGACGCCCGGCTCGCCCTGATCACCCGACCCGGCTGCCACCTGTGCGACGACGCCAAGGCGGCGCTCGACCGGGTGGTGGCGGTCACCGGCGACAAGTGGGTCGAGTGGGACGTCACCGGCGACGAGGGGCTGGAGCGGGAGTACGGGGACCGGCTGCCGGTGGTGATGCTCGACGGCAAGGAGCACGGCTACTGGCGGGTCGAGGAGGACCGGCTGCTGCGGGACCTGACCACGCCGCAGCTCTGACGGGTGCCTATGGTGCTCTGATGACCCCTGCACCCCCGCACCTCGTCTGGGACTGGAACGGCACCCTGCTCAACGACCTCAGCCTGGTGGTGTCCGCCACCAACGTCGTGTTCGCGAGTCTGGGTGGGCCGACGGTCACCCCGGAGGAGCACCGGGTGCGGTTCCGCAGGCCGATCGCCGAGTACTACGCCGAGGTGCTCGGGCAGGCCGTGGACGACGACGAGTTCGGCCGACTGGACAAGATCTTCCACGACGCGTATCGCACCGGGTTGACCACCTGTGAGCTGGCCGCCGACGCGCGCGCCGCGATGGCCGCCTGGCCGGGCAGCCAGAGCCTGCTGTCCATGTGGTTCCACGAGGAGCTGGTCCCGACCGTGCACACGTACGGGTTGACCGGCCACTTCGCCCGCGTCGACGGGCTGCGGGCCACGGTCGGCGGTGGACGCAAGGCGGAGTCACTCCAGCTGCACCTGGCCGAGCTGGGCGTGGACGGCGCCGCGGTGGTGCTGATCGGCGACTCCATCGACGACGCGGACGCGGCCCTCGCGGTGGGCGGCCGTGCCGTGCTCTACACCGGTGGGTTCACCGACCCGGCCCGGCTGCGCGCCTCCGGCCACCCGGTTGCCGACAGCCTCACCGACGCGGTGGCCCTGGCCCGGGAGATCAGTTCCGCAGATAGGTGAGGACGGCCAGCACCCGCCGGTGCTGTTCGGTGTCCGGCGGCAGGGTGAGCTTGGTGAAGATGTTGCGCACGTGCTTCTCCACCGCGCCGTCGCTGACCACCAGGGCGCGCGCGATGGCGGTGTTCGAGCGTCCCTCGGCCATCAGGGCGAGCACCTCGCGCTCACGGGGGGTCAGCTCGCGCAGCGGGTCGTCCCGGCGACGCCGGGCGAAGAGCTGACCGACCACCTCCGGGTCGAGCACCGTGCCGCCGCCCGCCACCCGGCGCAGCGCGTCCAGGAACTCGTCGATCGCGGCGACCCGGTCCTTGAGCAGGTAGCCGATCCCGCCGCCGGCGCCGCCGGTGGTGGCGAGCAGATCATCGGCGTACGAGACCTCGACGTACTGGGAGAGCACCAGGATCGGGGTACGCGGCACCAGCCGGCGTGCCTCCACCGCAGCCCGCAGCCCCTCGTCGGTGTGCGACGGCGGCATCCGGACGTCGACGATCGACACGTCGGGGCGGTGTTCGACCACGGCCTCGACCAGGGCGTCACCGTCCCCGACGGCGGCCACCACCTGGTGTCCGCTCTCGGTCAGCAGCCGGACCAGCCCCTCCCGGAGCAGGACGGCGTCGTCGGCGATCACGATGCGCATGGCTGTGTTGTCTACCACGTCCGGCCCGTTCCACGGGTTCGACGCAGTGCCGGAGCGCTCACAGCGGCAGCTCGGCACGGATCTCGGTGGGGCCGCCGGTAGGGCTGACCACCATCAGTTCGCCACCGGCGGCCCGGACCCGGTCGGCGATGCCGGCCAGCCCGTGCCCCTTCGCCAGGTGCGCCCCGCCCTGCCCGTCGTCGCCCACCCGTACCTGCAGGTGGGTGCCCTGCCGGGCCACGGCCACCGTGGCCTCGGTGGCCCGGCTGTGCTTCGCGACGTTGGTCAGCGCCTCGGACACCACGAAGTACGCGGTGTTCTCCACCGCCGGGTCGAGCCGTCCGGCCGGGGTGCCGAGCTGCGGGTCCACCTGAAGCTCGATCGGGATCAGCCCGCGACCGGCGATCGCGGCCAGGGCGCTGGGCAGGCCACGGTCGACCAGGATCGGCGGGGCGATGCCCCGGGACAGCGCCCGCAGCTCGGCCAGCGTGTCCCGGGTCTGGGTGACCGCCTCGTCGATGGTGCGGCCGGCCGCCTCCGGGTCCGAGGCGAGCTGCATCCGGGCCCGGCTGAGGTCCATGGCCAGCCGGACCAGGCGCTGCTGGGGGCCGTCGTGGATGTCACGTTCCAACCGGCGCAGCGCGGAGGCCTCGGCGGACACGGCGGCGCGCTTCTGCTCCTCCAGCACGGTGATCCGGTCGCGCATCTCGGCCACCCCGGTCAGCATGGCCTTCGCGAAGCTGGCCTGGAGCAGCGCGCACCCCCGCACCACGATCGGCAGGGTGATCAGGAAGAACACCCCGAGCGCGGTGTACAGGCCGATCCGGGCCGTGGTCGAGTCGCCCAGGCCGAGCAGCTGCGCCAAGTCCTGGTCACCCTCGCCGTCGGCCCGGGGCAGGGCCCAGTCGTAGGCCCAGTAGAGCGAGCCGGTGATCGCCGCGGCCCACCAGGCCAGCGTCACCACGAAGGTGCCCACCGCCGCGATCAGCCGCAGGATGCCGTGCGCCAGGTCGAGCCAGGACTGGGCGTCCCGCATCGGCACGAAGATCCGCCGCCAGGCGTTCGCGCCGGCCTCGGGCAGTCGGTAGTGCGGCCGGATCCGGGGTTGGTGGAGCACCGCGGGCAGTCGCAGCCGCTCGACGTCGGCCAGCCCACGGGCGGCGTACAGGGTGCCGCTGAGGATCGGCAGGCCGATCACCGTGACCACCAGGCCGATGCCGACCGCGAGGCCGACGATGAGGACGACGAAGCTGGCCACCGCCAGGGGCAGGCCGAGCACCACGTACCCGGAGTCGACGAAGAGTTGGCGGGGGATGCTCGGTGCCAGCGTCGGTCGGTCGCTGGTGGCGGCAACGGCGGTCATGCCTCAAAGGCTAGGCAGTTGGGCTCGGTGTCCCCATCCCGAAACCCCGCCTCTCCTCCGTAGTGCTGCCCCTACCACCGGCGGGACGACCCGGGGAAGGGTCGGCGCGGGATTGGTCAGAGAAGTCGGGATTGAGTAATAATCGCCCGGGCGGTGAGCGGACCAGGCCGTTCAATCGATCTTGTGGAATGGAGGTGCTGGTGGGGTTGCGGCACGCAGCGACAAGATCGCGATTTGTGCACGTCTTCACAAGCGCCTACGCTGTGACTCCGACGCGCCCTGCTAGCACAGCCGGCAACCTCGGTCGCCAGCGGGAGTCCATAAACGGCCGACCAGCGGAGTTGGCCGAGGATCGCACCGCACGGAGTCTCATGAGTCAGCACCGTCACCCAGGCGCGCCCGGCCGCGCCGGTGCCGTACCAGCGCTCCCGGATCTGCCCGAGGCGACCGTCGCTCGGCTCCCGGAGTACCTGCGCGCGCTGCACAACCTCGCCGACACCGGGCACGAGACGGTCTCCAGCGAGGGGCTGTCCGCCGCCGCCGGGGTCAACTCCGCCAAGCTCCGCAAGGACCTCTCCCACCTCGGCTCGTACGGCACCCGGGGCGTCGGCTACGACGTCGCGCTGCTGATCGAGCAGATCGAGTATGTGCTCGGGCTCACCCAACGCCGGGCGGTCGCCCTGGTCGGCGTGGGTAATCTCGGTCACGCCCTGGCCGGCTACGACGGCTTCGCCAGCCGGGGCTTCCGGATCGCCGCACTGCTCGACGCCGATCCCTCCCGGGTCGGTGAGGAGATCAACGGCCTGGTAGTCCGGCATGTCGACGACCTGCCGACGGTCGCCGCGGAGGAATCCCTCGCGATCGGCGTGATCGCCACCCCGGCCGCCGCCGCCCAGCAGGTCGCCGACCAACTGGTCGCCGTCGGCGTGACGAGCATCCTCAACTTCGCGCCGTGCGTACTCTCGGTTCCGGAGGGGGTCGACGTGCGCAAGGTCGACCTCGCCATCGAGCTGCAGATTTTGTCCTTCCACGAGCACCGCAAGGCGTCGCTGACCGCGCTGCCCGCCACCGGCGGGTCCGCGCTCACCGCCCTGCCCGGCGGGTTCGCGGCCACCGACACCCAGGAGGCGATCGGCACGTGAAACTGCTCGTCGTCGGCGCGTCCTACCGGACCGCCCCAGTCGCCACGCTGGAGCAGCTGGCCGTGCCTCCCGCCGACCTGACCCGCACACTGGACCGCCTGGTCGCCCAGCCGTACGTGGCCGAGGCGGTGATCGTCTCCACCTGCAACCGGGTGGAGGTCTACGCCGCCGTGTCCGGTTTCCACGGTGGGCTCGGCGACGTCTGCGCCGTGCTGGCCGAGCAGGCCGGCAGCTCGCCGACGGCGCTCGCCAGCCACCTGTACGTGCACTACGACACCGCCGCCGTGGACCACGTCTTCCGGGTCGCCACCGGTCTGGACTCGATGGTGGTGGGCGAGGCGCAGATCCTCGGCCAGCTGCGTGACGCGTACCACTGGGCCACCGGCGCCGACTCGGCCGGCCGGCTGCTGCACGAACTGATGCAGCAGGCGTTGCGGGTCGGCAAGCGGGCTCACGCCGAGACCGGCATCGACCGAGCCGGCCAGAGCGTCGTCACCGCCGCGCTGCAGCTTGCCGCCGGGCACCTCGACGGCGACCTCGTCGGCCACCCGGCCCTGGTGGTCGGTGCCGGCGCGATGGGTTCACTCGGGGTGGCCACGCTGTCCCGGCTGGGCGCCGGGCCGCTCACCGTCAGCAACCGGGGCGCCGACCGGGCCGTCCGGCTCGCCGAGTCGTACGGGGCGAGCGCCGCGCCGATGACCGAGCTGGCCGACACCCTCTCCACAGTGGACATCGTAGTGGCCGCCACCGCGTCCACCGAACCGGTCCTCACCCGGGCGGTGGTCACCGCGGCGCTGGCCGAACGCGACCCGGCCCGGGGCCCACTGGTCCTGCTCGACCTGGCCGTCCCGCGCGACGTCGAGGAGGGCGTCGCCGAGCTGCCCGGCGTCGAGGTGATCGACATCGACCGGATGGCGGCGCTGCTCGCCGACGGTCCGGCGGCTGCCGACGCCGCAGCCGTCGAACGCATCGTGCTCGCCGAGGTGGAGGGCTTCCTCACCTGGCTGCGTGGCGCCGACGTGGCACCCACCGTGGCCGCGCTGCGTGGTCGGGCCGACGACGTGGTCACCGCCGAGCTGCGCCGGCTGGCCCAGCGTCGCCCCGACCTCGGCGACGACCTGCGGGCCGAGGTGGCCCGCACGGTGCACCGGGTCGTGCAGCGGCTGCTGCACCAGCCCACCGTCAAGGTCCGCCAGTTGGCCGCGGAGCCCGGCGGCGACCAGTACGCGGCACTGCTGCGCGAGCTGTTCGACCTCGAGGTGCCGCAGACCTCGCCGGTGGACACCGTCCCGGACGTGCTGACCCCCGACCTCGGCATGGCGCTCCCCGGCACCGACCCGGTGTCCGGAGCCGACGCCGCCGAGCCGACCCCACCCACCGGAGGTGCGCGATGACCGCCCCCCTGCGCCTCGGCACCCGGGGCAGCGCCCTGGCGATGGCCCAGTCCGGCCAGATCGCCGAGGCGGTGACCGCCGCCACCGGCCGCCCCGTCGAGCTGGTCGAAGTGGTCACCGCGGGCGACCGCTCCAGCGCGCCGGTGCACCGGC
>NZ_JAKKFF010000078.1 GCF_022229015.1 Micromonospora foliorum | reverse complement strand
TGCCCGGCTTGACGTCGCGGTGCACGACGCCGATGCGGTGCGCGGCGGCCAACGCGGCGGCGATCTGCCCGGCCACCCGGACCGCCTCCGGCCAGGGCAGCGGCCCGGTCCGCAGCCGGTCGGCCAGGTTGTGACCGTCGACGAGCTCCATCACCAGGTACGGGACCACGACGCCGTCGGCCAGGGTCGCCTCGGCGTAGTCGTACACCTGGGTCACGTGTGGGTGGGTCAGCCGGGCGGCCGCGCGGGCCTCGCGTTGGATGGTGGCCCGCAGCTGTGGGTCGGTGGCGAACTGCCCGGCGAGCACCTTGATCGCGACCGGCCGCCCGAGCACCTCGTCGTCGCCTCGCCACACCTCGGACATGCCGCCGAGACCGATCCGCTCGTGCAGTACGTAGCGGTCGTGGAGGCGGAGGGTGGGCATGAGCGGTGACATGGCTTCACCAGTCTGCCTGGCAACGCCGCACTCGACCACTCTGCGTGCCCGGCCCCACACTGTTCGTCCCGTGCGTACCGGAATGGGGTTGGTTCGGGTCAGGAGCAGCGCGGGGTGCCGGGCAGCGGTCGCGGCTGGATGCGGTCGGCGAGCCGGCGCAGGGCGAGGGCGGTGGCCTGCCGGGTCGGGGCGAGCAGGGCCCGGCGGGGGTGTTCGACCTGGACCGGAGCGTCCGGTCGGGCCGAGTTGACGTGTCGGTTCACGGCGTCGAGCGCGGTGAGGTATCCGGTGGGAAGTTCCATGGTCAACTCCTCGGGACAGGTCCGGTGGAGCCCCGGACGACGAGAGCGGTGGGCAGCAACACATGACCGGCCGCGGCGTCCGCGGGCGGGTCGAGTAGCAGCTCGGCGGCGATCCGGCCCTTCTCTTCGGCCGGTTGCCGAACGGTGGTGAGGCCGGCCGCGGCGGCCTCGGGGACGTCGTCGAAGCCGGTCACCGAGACGGTGGGACGATCGTGCGCCGGCCGGGCGGCCAGGGCGTCCAGCACACCGAGCGCGAGGACGTCGGAGCCGGCCAGCACGGCGGTCGGAGGTGCGGGTTGGTCGAACAGCCCGGCGATGGCCGCGGCGGCCGCCGGGCGGCTGTTGCCGGGGACGTTGACCAGGGTCAGCTCGGCCCAGCCGACGCCGACCTCGGCGAAGGCGTCGGCGAACCCGCTGAGCCGACCTCGGGTGGTCGGATGCGGCACCTGGTCGACCCCGGCCAGGGTGAGCGGGCCGGCCGGCGTGTCGGGCAGCACGGAGTCGGCGAGCAGCGCCACCCGACGGTGGCCGAGCCCGGCGACGTGCGCGGCGGCACTGCGCGCGGCGGCTCGCTCGTCGATGCCGACGAACCGTTCGTCGGCGCTGGCGTCGTCGCGGGCGGCGGTGCTGACGAACGGCAGCCCGCGTTGGCGGATCACGTCCAACGCCCACTCCTCGTCGGCGACGCAGTAGACGCAGAACCCGTCGACGGCGGCGTTCTCCACCGCCTGTCGGGCGTCGGTCACCGCCCGCGGCAGCGGCACCAGCAGCATGCTCGTGCCGTGCCGCTCGGCCGCCGCGCCGACACCGGCGAGGAAGCGGACCGCGAACGGGTCGGTGAAGGCGTACGACAGTTGCGAGGTGAACAGCACCCCGATCGACCCGACGAAGCCCCGGCGCAGGGAGCGCGCGGTGGGGTTGGGGCCGGGGTACCCGAGTTGCCGGGCGGCGTCCAGGATCCGCTCGCGCAGGGTGGCGGAGAGCTGGTCGGGGCGGCTGTAGGCGTTGGACACGGTGCTGCGGGAGACGCCGACGGCGTCGGCCACGGCTTGCAGTGTTGGCTTCACCCGACACCTCTCTGTATCGATCCAGTCTGAATCGATACAGAGATTAGCCCGACCAGTCGGCGTCGGTCAATACGTGCGCTGAGAGTCCCGCCTGAGGAACCTGGGTGGTCGAGGGTCAGGCCGGGTAGAGGTCGTCCAGCAGACCGCCGAGAATCTCCGCCGTCCGCTCCGGCGGCTCGGCCTCGACGCAGAGCCGCTCCATGGCCACCGCGTAGTAGTCCAGGTCGTCGCGCTTGTCGAGGTAGATGGCGCTGGTGAGCTGTTCGATGTAGACGATGTCCGGAAGCTCCTGGTCACCGAAGCGCAGGATGGTGAAGGCGCCCCCGGCGGCGGCATGGCCACCGGCGGCGAACGGGATGACCTGCAACCGGATGTGCGGCGACTTGGTCGCCTCGATGAGCGCGGTGAGCTGACCGCGCATGACCTCGGCTCCGCCGATGGGCCGGCGCAGCGCCGCCTCGTCCACCACGGCCCATAGCTGCGGCGGGTTCTGCCGCTGGAGCAACTGCTGACGCTGCATCCGCAGCGCGACACGCCTGTCGATCTCACCCGGACCGGCCGCGCCGTGCCCGAGCAGCACGACCGCCCGGGCGTACTCGCGGGTCTGCAGAAGGCCGGGCACGAACTGCACCTCGTAGCTGCGGATCAGCGCGGCGGCGGCCTCCAGGCCCAGGTACGACTGGAACCAGGACGGCAACACGTCGCCGTAGCGGTGCCACCAGCCGGGGCTGTTCGCGTCGCGCGCGAGCTTGAGCAGCGCGTCGCGCTCGTGGTCCTCGGTGACGCCGTAGAGGGTCAACAGGTCGGCGACGTCGCGCTCCTTGAAGCCGACCCGACCCAGCTCCATCCGACTGATCTTGGATTCGGAGGAGCGAATCTCCCAGCCGGCGCCCTCCCGGGTCACCCCGCTGGACTCCCGGAGACGGCGCAGTTGGGCGCCGAGCAGAATGCGCAGCACGGTCGGCCCGGTTGTCGGGCCGCCCTCGGCGGGAACCATCGTCACGTGCGGACCTCCGGACACCGACCCACGACGGCCGGGCGCCCCGGCCCGGCCGACGTGTAAGCATGCCATGGACCGACAGTGAGGTGAACTCCTCCGCGCCGGTGAATAAGTCCCGTCGCCGGGACGACCCATCCCCGGGCGGTCAGTTGATCAGATGGTCGAAATCTCCGTCCCGCGCACCGAGAACGAAGGCGGCGATCTCGTCCACCGTGTAGATCAGCGCCGGCCCCTCCGGGTGTCGTGAGTTGCGGACCGCGATGCCCGCTCCCTCGGGCAGTTCGGCGAGTTCGACGCAGTTGCCGCTGGGGTTGCTGCGGCGACTCTTCTGCCAGCTCAGCGGAGGCAACTGGTGGATCGGTACGCCATTGGGTGGCTGCTGCATGGGGGCGTCTTTCTGTTACGAGCCCGCCGGTGGCCGTGGGAGGAGCGGTGACGGCGAGGGGGTGCGGTATCGACATTGGACGGTTCTGCACGTGCATCTGCTATTGCATCTGCATCCGACGGCGAGCATGATAACGCACATGATCGGTGCCCATCCGTTCACTTTGCGTTACCTCGGCACGGGCAACGATCAGGCAAAACTGGGCCCGACGCGGCACGCCGCGTCAACCGAAGACTGGAGGCGGTCGCGGCGATGGGAGGGTTCGTGCCGGATCCGATGAGTGTCGCCTCCGGCGTCTGCGCGGCGGGCGCGCTGCTCTCCTCCTGGCAACTACGCCGACGGGCGGTGCGCGCCGAGGCCGAGATCGGCCACCTCCAGGCCGAGTTGGCCGCCGAACGGCACGCCGCCAGCCACGACCCGCTCACCGGGCTGCCCAATCGACGCGCCTTCTACCGCCTGGCAGCCGCCCTGCTCACCGACGCCGCCGGCCAGCCGCTGATCGCCGTGGTGCTCGACCTGGACGACTTCAAGCAGATCAACGACCGGTACGGGCACGCCGCCGGCGACCAGGTGCTGATCAGTGTGGCCGAGCGGCTCGCCGGCTTCGCCGGGGACAATCTCGTCGCCCGCCTCGGCGGCGACGAGTTCGCCGGGTTGCTCTCCAGCCCCACCGTCGACCGGCGCTGGATCGAGCACTCCACCCGCCGGCTCAGCGAGACCGTCGCCGCGCCGATCCGGCTGAGCGGGTGCAGCGTCCGGGTCACCGCCTCCGTCGGGCTCGCCCCGGTGACCGGCCCGGCCCAGCTCACCGACGCGCTCAGCCGCGCCGACGCGGCCATGTACCAGGCGAAGAGCCTCGGCGGCGCCCGGTCACCCCGCCAACTGGTCGACAGCGCGTTCCTCGCGGAGCGCTGACCGGTCAGGTGACGGGTGCGCCGAACCACCTCGGCAGCTGGCTGAGCAGGTCGGCCTGATCGTCGCCGACCCACGCCACGTGGCCGTCGGGCCGTAGCAGTACGGCGGGCACGTCCACCTCCTCGCTGACGTCGACGACGTGGTCGACCCGCTCCGCCCAGCCGGCGACCGAGAGCTGGCCGGTCTGGTCGAGCAACAGGCCCCGACCGCCGTGCATCAGTTCGTAGAGCCGCCCCCGCTTCAGCCGTACGTCACGCATGTGGCGCCCGAGCATGTCGTGGCCCGCGCCGAAGTCGTAGCGGACCCCGATCGCGGTGATCTTCTCGGTCAGGTACCGGTTGACGTCCTCGAAGTCCAACAGCTCCGACAACAACTGGCGCACCGACTGGGGCCCCGGCTCAGGTGAGAGCAGCAGCATCTGCGCCCGGGTGTTGTTCAGCACGTCCGCGGCCACCGGATGCCGTTCGCTGTGGTAGCTGTCCAACAGCCCCTCCGGCGCCCAACCGTTGAGCTCGGCGGCCAGTTTCCAGCCGAGGTTGAACGCGTCCTGCAGGCCGAGGTTGAGCCCCTGCCCGCCGGTCGGCGGGTGGATGTGCGCCGCGTCGCCGGCCAGCAGCACCCGGCCGACCCGGTAACGCTCGGCCAGCCGGGTGGCGTCACCGAAGCGCGAGAGCCAGCGCGGTGAGTGGACGCCGAAGTCGGTGCCCGCGTACACCCGCAGTTGTTGTTTGAAGTCCTCGATGGTCGGTGGGACCGTGCGGTCCTCGACCACCCCCTCGGCCGGGACGAGGACGCGGTACACCCCGTCCCCGAGGGGTCCGAGACCGAACCGGAGATGGGTCCTGCGAACCTCGGCCACCACCTCGGCCACCGTCTCCGGCGGCACGCCCACCTGCATCTCACCCAGCAGGGTCTCGACGCTGCTGGGCTCGCCGGGAAAGCCGACACCGAGCAGCCCGCGTACGGTGCTGCGACCGCCGTCGCAGCCGACGAGGTAGCGCGACCGCAACCGCGTGCCATCGGCCAACCGCACGGTCACCCCGTGGTCGTCCTGGCTCAGCCCGACCAGTTCGCTGCCGCGCCGGATCTCGACGCCGACCTCGCTGGCGTGCTCGCTCAGCAGCCGGTCCGTGGTGGTCTGCGGAATGCCGAGAACGTACGCGTGGGCGGTGTCCAGCCCGCCCGGCGACGGCTTGGGGATCGCGGCGAAGAAACCCCCGACCGGGTACTGCTGGCCGAGCGCGAGGAACGGCTCCAACAGACCTCGCTGGTCCATCACCTCGATGCTGCGCGCGTGCAGGCCGAGCGCCCGGACGTAGCTGGTCGGCTCGGTCTCCCTCTCGAGCACGAGCACGTGCAACCCGTGCAGTCGCACCTCGCTGGCCAGCATCAAGCCGGTCGGTCCGCCGCCGGCAATGATCACATCGATCATGGAATCCCCCGATTTTCCCAGATTGGGCGTCGGTTGGAGATTCTGCGGCACCACCCGGGTCTTGCCGCAAGGCCCCTGGTGCGATATATGTTGGAGGTGGCAGAGAGCGGATCCGCTCTTTGCCTTACTTTTTGTCCAACGTCGAGGACATGGCCGCTCAGCGCCGCCGGGCAAGATCGCGCAACGCCGCGTCGGCGAGGGTGACCAGACCCACCGGCGAGACCAGCCCCCGCACGATCCGCGCCGCCCGGCTCCGGTCGGCCGCCTCGGCGTCGAGGTCCACCGCCTGGCGGGTCCAGTCGCCGAGGTCGTCCAGCGCGCGGACCGCGAGGAACCAGGCCAGGCGCACCGGGTCGACATCGGCCCTGCCGTATCCGGTGAGCGCGGCCCGCTGCTGCTCGGGAGTGATCGGCGCGAAGGCGAGCACCCCGCCGAGGACGAACATGAGGTCGCACTCGGGCGGGGCGAGCACCGCGTCGTCCCAGTCGATCAGCCAGACCCGCCCGTCCGCGCCGAGCAGCAGGTTGCCCAGGTGCGGGTCACCGTGGCAGACGACGTTCGCGCCGGGCCGGTCGCGCTGCTCGACGGCACGGCGCTCGACCTCACGGGTCAGCACCGCCAGCCGGTCGGCCACCGCAGACCACACCCCCGCCAGCTCCGCGACCAGCGGGTCCGCGAGATCCGCCGGGTCCGGATCGCGCAGCCGCGCGGCCATCGCGCGGGTCGCGGTCACGATCGAGGGGTACGCGGCACCGCCCGCCGGTAGCAGCCGGCTCAGCTCGTCGGTCACCGGCACCGCGTGCACGGCGGCCAGCACCTCGCCGTACGCGCGCCAGTGCGCGCCGGTCATCGGGCCGTCGAGCGCCCGCTGGTCGGAGACCCACGGCACCACCGAGAGGCGGCGGCCGTCGTGGTCGAGGGACAACCGTCCGTCGTCGGACCGCAGCGGCGCGGCGATGCCCGGCACCCCCTGCTCGGCCAGGTACGCCGTGACGACCAGGCCGGCCGGGGTGCCACGACCGCTCAGCTTGACCGCGTACCGGCCGCCATCGGGGGTCTGGGCCAACCACAGTCGGGCGTGCTGGTCCGCCCCGGAGGTGACCCGCTGCATGGTGGACACCCGCAGGCCGAAGCCCGTCCGTACCTGTTCGGCCACCTGCCGTGCGACGTCCTGCGCCATGCGGACACCATGCCAGCGCCCCGGCCACCGACCCCAGCGACTTTGCCGGTCGCGCCGCGCTGCCAGCCGTTGGCCGAGCGCGTCGCGGGTGGCCAGCGGGACCAGGATCGCCCGCCCGGGCGGATCGGCGAACACCGCGCTGAGGGGATCCGTTGTCTGCTGCCGACCGCACCGGGCCGGGGTGTTCTGAGACGTCCTATCCGGGTATGGGAAGCCAGTACTCGAATTCGACCGCCGAGAGGAACCGATGTGGCGACCATTCGCGCCCTCGTACTCAACTGCACCCTCAAGGCGTCGCCAGCGCCGTCGAGCGCCGAGCAGCTCGGTCGGGAGGTGCTCGCCGAGTTGGCCGCACAGGGCGTGGAGGGCGAGTTGATCCGGGTCGTCGATCACGACGTGCGTTTCGGGGTCTCCACGGACGAGGGCGACGGCGACGGTTGGCCGGCGATCCGGGCCAAGCTGATGGCATCCCAGGTGCTGATCATCGCCACGCCGATCTGGCTCGGTCAGCCCTCCAGCGTCTGCAAGATGGTCCTCGAACGCCTCGACGCCGAGCTCTCCGAGACCGACGCCGAGGGCCGGCTCCGCACCTACGGCAAGGTGGCCGGTGTCGCAGTGGTCGGCAACGAGGATGGCGCCCACCACACCATCGGCGAGGTGCAGCAGGCCCTCAACGAGGTCGGGTTCACCATCGCCGCCGCCGCCGCGACCTACTGGGTCGGTGAGGCGCTGCACACGGTGGACTACCGCGACGCCGGCCCCAAGCCCGACACCACCGGCCGCACCACGAAGGCCCTGGCGCTCAACACCGCACACCTGGCCCGGCTCCTCGCCGACCAGCCGTACCCGCCGCCGGACGCGAAGAGTGCGGCGGTCGGCCCGAGCCGCGAGTAGACCTCACCGCCAGGTGCGTCACTGCCCGGGCTGCCCCCTGCTGGGGCAGCTCGGCGGGCGGCTCGCTACCCGATCCGCCCCGGCGCGGTCAGCGCCAGCCGTAGCCGGCGCGCAACGCCTGCCCGACCCGGTCGAACCGAGGCCGATCCAGCACGGCACCCTCCCGGCGGATGCTGTCCTCGCGCATGGTGAGCACCCGGTCCAGCCGGACCCAGCTCGGCCGGTTGTCACGGTCCCACTCACCCGGCCCGAGCGCGAACCAGTGCCGCTGGCCGTCCCGCTCGCTCTGGCTGGACAGCATCAGCCCGAACAGGGTCCGGCTGTGCCGCCCGACGACCAGCACCGGCCGGTCCTTGCCCTGGCGGGGGTCGTCCTCGTACGGCACCCACGTCCAGACGATTTCGCCCGGGTCGGCCTGACCGTCGCGCTCCGGAGCGTAGGTCAACTCCCGACGCTGCAACGCGCTCACCTGACGGCGGCGGGCCACCTGCGCGGGGGCCGGCCCGGTACGCCGGGGCGACGGGATCACCGCACCGACCCGAGAGATACGCGCCGCGACATTCCTCAACAGACCAGCCACGGCGGGCAGCCTACCCGCCGCCGAAGCGGGCGGTACGACAGACTGGCCCGATGGACGAGCTGCCCCGCGACCTACCGATCCTGGAGCGACGCGCGGTGCGGGTGGTGGTCACCGACGGCACCGACCGGGTGTTGCTGTTCCACACCCATGACCCGGACCACCCCCGGCTGGGCACCTGGTGGGAGCTGCCGGGCGGCGGCATGGATCCCGGTGAGACCTATCGCGACACGGCGGTGCGGGAGCTGCGGGAGGAGACCGGCATCGTGGTCACCGTCGACCAGGTGGGCGCGCCGACCTGGCGGCGGCGGGCGAGCTTCCTGCACCGTCAGCTACGGCACGTCCAGGACGAGGTCGTCGTCGCCGTACGACTGACCGGCACCGGCCCGGACGTGGACGAGGCGCACCGGCTCGACTACGAGCGGGAGGACTACTTCGGCTTCCGCTGGTGGCCGTTGCCCGAGGTGGAGGCCAGTCGGGAACGGTTCTACCCCGGGCAGCTCCCCCGGCTGATCACCCCCTTCCTCGCCGGCACGGAGATCGACGAGCCGTTCGAGCTGTGGTCGTGAGCCGGGCCGGCGGGCAGAGTGGGGGCATGAGGACCGATCTGCACGGGCCGCTCTCCGCGTACGCCGCGCGGCTGCACGCCACCGTCGGCGACCGGCACCACGTCGCCTCCCCGCTCGGCGCCTGGCTGCTGCTCGCGGTCGCTGCCACCGCAGCCGGCCCCGAGCCGGCCACGGAGGGCGACGCGCCCCCGGGGCTGGCCCGCGCCCTGGGCGCCGACCTGGCGAGCGCGGCCGAGGTGGCCCGAGCGCTGCTGGACGCGCCGCACCCGCTGGTCGGGTCCGCCACCGCGCTCTGGCACCGATCGGGGCAGGGCGACGGCGGGCCGACGGCGTGGCGGGCCGCACTGCCGACCACGACCGAGGTCGGCGTCCTGCCCGACCAGGCCGGGTTGGACGACTGGGCGCGCGAGCACACCCTCGGCCTGATCGAGACGTTTCCCCTGCGGGTCGGGCCGGACGTGGTGCTGGCCCTGGCCAGCGCGTTGGCCACCCGGGTGTCCTGGGCGACCCCGTTCGACGTCGCCCAGGACACCCGG
>NZ_JAKKFF010000077.1 GCF_022229015.1 Micromonospora foliorum | reverse complement strand
GCGGCCGCGACCGCGGCGGCGGGCAGCGGCGTGGACGCGCTCACCGGCCGCCTGCGCGGCTCCGCTGATGCCCTGCGTCGGCGCTCCGGCGACCAGAGCAGCAATGACAAGAGCGGCGACGCGACGAACGACCAGGACGCGAAGAACGGCCAGGACGCGAGGAACGACCAGGACGCGACGAACGACCGGGACAGTACGGCGGCCGAGCAGCGGCGGGGGAGGTGACCATGGCGGGGAACACCAACGCTGCCGGCCTCGGGGACAAGCTTCGTGGCCAGTTGGCCGACGAGGTGCGCAACCTGGCCGGGGCGATCGGCGAGCGTGCGATGAGCGTGGTGACCGAGCGGATCACCGGCGCGACCGGCCGCCTCAGCGAGTACGCGCGCCAGGGAGGCGGTCCCGGTCTGATCGCCGCCGCCACCGGCGCGCAGAAGCTGGCCGAGGGCGGGTCGCCGGTGAAAGCGATGCTGCACGCCGGGGTGGCCGGCGGTAAGGAGAAGGTGATGTCGGCTCTGGGCCGCACGGGCGGCGGTAAGGGCAGCGGCAAGAAGAAGGTCACCAACATCGTCGAGACGATCGAGGTCGGTGTGCCGGTCCGGGCCGCGTACAACCAGTGGACGCAGTTCGGCGACTTCCCGAGCTTCATGAAGAAGGTCGAGCAGGCCGAGAACGACTCGGACGAGAAGATGACCTGGAAGGCGCAGGTCTTCTGGTCGCACCGGACGTGGGAGTCGACAGTCGTCCGCCAGGTGCCGGACAAGCTCATCCACTGGCGGTCGAAGGGCGAGAAGGGCTCGGTCGACGGCACCGTCAGCTTCCACGAGGTCACCCCGGACCTGACCCGCATCCTGGTGGTGCTGGAGTACCACCCGCAGGGGCTCTTCGAGCACACCGGCAACCTGTGGCGCGCCCAGGGCCGGCGGGTGCGGCTGGAGTTGAAGCACTTCGTCCGGCACGTCATGACCGAGGCGGTGCTCGACCCGGACCAGGTCGAGGGCTGGCGTGGCGAGATCCGCGACTCCCAGGTGGTCAAGGACCACGAGACCGGCCTGCGCGAGGAGCGGGAGCAGCGCGAACGGGGGCAGGAGCAGCGCGGTGGGGCGCCGGCCGGCCCGGAGGAAGACGAGTACGCCGAGGAGGAGCCGGCCGAGGAAGAACCGCGCCGCCGGCCCGGCGGGCGACTGCGCCAGCGTCCGCAACGGCGACCGGCCGAGCCGGAGTACGACGAGGAGTACGAGGCGTACGAGGACGGCTACGACGAGGGGTACGCGGACGAACCCGACGAGGAGCCTCCGCCGCGGCCCCGACGTCGCGCGCCGGAGCGGGCCCGCCGGCCCCAGCCCCGTGAGGAGCCGCAGCGACCCCGTCCGCCGGTCCGACGTGGATCCGAGCCGCCGCGCCGGCCCGTGGTGCGCCGCCGCCGCGAGGAGGACGAGTGACGCTGGCCGCCGGCGATGCCGCCGCCGGGGGAGCCCTGGAACACGTGGGCTCCGCCGGCGGGCTCGCCGACGTGGTGGAGACGGTGCTCGACAAGGGCGTGGTGATCGACGCGCAGGTGACGGTCGGGGTCGTCGGCATCCCCCTGGTGGAGATCAACGCACGGGTGGTGGTGGCGAGCATCGAGACGTACCTGCGGTTCGCCGAGGCAATCGACCGGCTGGACATCTCCCCGAGCGAAGGTGGAGGGCTGGGCGGCCTCGTCGGCGGTGTCACCGGCGCGGTCCGGGACGTGACCGGGTCGGTCCGGGACGTCACCGACGCGGTCGGTGACGCCACCGGCAACGTGCGGGACCTCGGGAGGGGCTGACATGGCAGGGGAGACCGGACTTTTCGTCTACGGGCTGGTGCCGGCGGACGTGGAGGCGACGCCCGACGCCGCCGGGGTCGGCGAGCCGCCCGGCGAGGTGACTGTGGTTCGGCACGGCGACCTCGGGGCCCTGGTCAGCGAGGTGCCGTTGGATGCGCCACTGGGCCGGTCGGCCGACCTTCGGGCGTACCAGGAACTGCTGGACGGGACAGCGGTCGTGGCGCCGGTCCTGCCGGTGCGGTTCGGCACCGTGGTCACCGGCCCGGACGCGGTGCTCGACCTGCTGCGACCGCACCACGACCGGTTCGCCGCCGCGCTCGCCGAGTTCGAGGGCAGGGTGCAGTACGTCGTGCAGGGCCGTTTCGAGGAACCGGCGTTGCTGCGCGCCATCCTCGACGAGAACCCGGCCGCCGCCCGGCTGGCCGAGCAGGTGCGTGGCCGGACCGAGGCGGCCAGCCGGGAGCCCCGGATCCGGCTCGGGGAGCTGATCAGCCAGGCGGTGGAGCTGCGCCGCGAGGCGGAGAACCGGCGGCTGCTCGACGCGACGGCCGAGTACGTCGTCTCCACGCAGATGCGCCCGCCCGGCCACGAGATGGACGGGGCCCACGTGGCTCTCCTGGTGGACACCGACCAGGAGGACGCCCTCGTCGACGTGCTGGAGGAGTACGCGCGGGATCGCCGGGGCCTGCTGCGGATGCGGCTGCTCGGGCCGCTCGCCCCGTACGACTTCGTCGACACGCACCAGCTGGCGGGCTGACCGGTGGACCTGCTCTGGGCGCTGCTGACCCTCCCGTACGCGCCGGTGCGCGGTCTCACCGCGGTGGTCGGGGTGGTGGCCCGGGAAGCGGAGGCGCGACAGCGGAACCCGGTGAACATCCGGCGCGAGCTGGAGGCGTTGGACGCGGCGGCGGCAGCCGGTGAGCTCAGCGCCGAGGAACGCGACCGGGCCGAGCAGCGGGTGCTGGACCGGCTCACCGGGGGCGGGGGCCAGGCCGGTGAGCGGCCACGTCCGCGCCGGCAGGGCCCGACCCGCCAGGAAGGAGTGCGCCATGACCGACGGCGACCGCGCCCGGCGACGTGAGCCGACCGCCGACGGTTACTCCGACGAGGAGTACGTCGAGCCGGTGTCGGCGGCGGAGGCCGCCCGGGCGGGGCTGCGGCAGCTCGTCGAGTTGACCGGTCGCGAGCCGTCGGTGACCACGTCGCTGGAGGCCACCGAGGACGGTTGGCTGGTCGGGGTGGAGGTGGTGGAGACACGCCGGATCCCCAACTCCACCGACCTGCTCGGCCTCTACGAGGTGGAGCTGGACGTCGAGGGAAACCTGCTCGGCTATCGACGGGTGCGGCGCTACCAGCGCGGGAAGAGTGAGGTGGATTGAGATGACCGCTGGGCAGCCGCCGTCGGTGGTGCAGAACTCGGGCCAGGTGCTGCCCGCCGGTCACGAGCCGGCGAACCTGGGCGACATCCTGGAGCGGGTGCTCGACCGGGGCATCGTGATCGCCGGGGACATCCGGGTCAGCCTGCTCGACATCGAGCTGCTGACGTTGAAGCTGCGACTGGTCATCGCCTCGGTCGACACCGCACGTCAGATCGGCATCGACTGGTGGGAGCACGACCCGTGGCTCAGCTCGCGGGCCCGTCCGCCGGTGGAGTTGGAACCGCGTGAACCGGCGCAGGTCGAGGTGGAGCGGCGGTCCCGGGCGCGACGTCGCGGCGCCGAAGTGGAGGAGTGGGATGAGTTCGACGGCTGAGGTGACCACCCAGCGGTCTGCCCCGGCCGCCGGGGCCTGGCTGCACGGCGTGGTTCGGGACGTCGAGCCGGCGACGTTGGCGGGGATCGCCGGAATGGATGGTGGCCCGGTCCGGGCGGTGTCCGCCGCTGGGCTGGTCGCCGTGGTCAGCGCCGCGCCGATGGACGAGTACGGCGAGGAGCCGTTGCGCCGCAACCTGGAGGACCTGGTCTGGTTGGAGCGGGCGGCTCGGGCGCACCACGCAGTGGTCGAGACGTTGGCCCGCCAGGGGCCGGTGGTGCCGGCCCGGCTCGCCACCGTGCACAGCGGCGACGACGGGGTGGCCGCGTCTCTCGCCGCCCGGCGTGCCGAACTGGTCGCCACCCTGGATCGGCTGACCGGGCGCGGCGAGTGGGGCGTGAAGGGTTACCTGGTTCCGGGTGCCGCCAGCGTGAACGCCGAGGCGGCGAGCGCCGGCGGGGTGGGGACGGCGTATCTGCGTCGCAGACGCGCCCAGTTGACCGCCCGGGAGGAACACCAGCAGGTGGCGAGCGCCGCCGCGGACGCGGTGCACGCCGCCCTCTGCGAGGTTGCCGTGGCGGGCCGCCGGCACGCCCCGCAGGACCGGCGGCTCTCGGGTGCGCCCACGCCGATGGTCCTCAACGGGGCGTACCTGGTCGACGTCTCGGCGTTGTCCCGCTTCACCGACCTGCTCGGGTCGTTGGGTGGCCGGCACCCGGGGGTGCGGCTGGAGTTGACCGGCCCGTGGCCGGCGTACTCCTTCGTGGCGGAACGGCCGGCTCCCGACGGCGTCGTCGGGGAGTCGCGGTGACCGCCGCCCTCGCGCCGAACAGCGCGGACGATCCGCTGGCCTACCGGCCGGTTGCCCTCGTCGACCTGCTCGACCGGGTGCTCGCCACCGGGGTGGTGATCAGCGGTGACATCACCCTGTCCATCGCCGAGGTGGACCTGGTCCGCATCTCGCTGCGCGCGCTGGTCGCCTCGGTCGGGGCGCTGGCCTCGCCGGAGAACACCGGATGACCGGGCGGGACGAGGCTGGGGAGCTGGCCGCCGCGCTGGGCGCCCAGTCGTGGCAGCCGCCCCGGGTCACCCCGCTGGACCGTCGGATCACGGTGGACCGGGACTCGGTCGAGCGCGGCCTGGCCAGCCTGGTGCTCACCGTCGTCGAGTTGCTGCGGCAACTGATGGAGCGGCAGGCCCTCCGCCGGGTCGATCTTGGCGACCTCTCCGAGGAGCAGGTCGAGCGCATCGGGGTGACGCTAATGGCACTGGAGGAGCAGATGACGGGGCTGCGCGAGCACTTCGGCCTGGCCCCGGAGGACCTGAACCTGGACCTCGGCCCGCTTGGCCCACTGCTCCCCACCGAATGACCCGTGGCCGCACCGGGCAGCCGGCGGCGACCTCTGCGCGGGCCGCCGCCGGCAGCCTGGGTCAGGCTGGCAGCCGGACGATGTCGTAGTCGGTGCTCGGCGTCGACTCCACGTCGAACCGACCGTTCACCACGTACAACGCCGAGCCGAGCAGGTCGCCGGTGGCCGGCGAACGCAGCTGCGGGCCGGTGATCTCGCGCTGCACCACGCCGGCGGTGTACCCGGCGTTCATCCGGACCACCGCGACGACGTTGGTCAGGTTCCGGATCACGTAGAGGGTGCGTCCGCGCAGCACCAGCCCGTCGGCCCGCTCCACCGAGTAGCCGCCGAGGTCGACGAGGCGGCTCCCGCCGGTACGCGGGTCGACGCGCACCAGCTGGCCGGACAGCATCTGCGCGACCAGCAGATCGCCGTCCGGCAGTGCCACGATCCCGTTGTGGTAGACGTCCGGAGTGGCGGCCGGACCGCTGAGCTGCAGCACCTGGAAGGCGGTGGGGGCCGGAAGACGGCCACCCGGGCCCAGGGGCACCACGTACAGCACCTGCCGCGCCGAGTCGGTGAAGTAGACCGCTCGCTCGGTGATCACAAGGTCGTTGACGTAGCTGCCCGGCACGTCGGTGAACTGGTAGTGGGCCAGCTTGGTGCCGGTGTCCGCGTCGTACACGCTCGCGCCGCCGCCGGAGAAGTCGGCGGTCCAGAGCCGGCCCTGCGGGTCGAGCTTGAGGCCCGCCTTGTCGGTGCCGGGTGTGCCGGGAATCAGCACCGAGCCACGACCGGTGCGTAAGTCACCCCGCCAGACGGCACCGTCCAAAATGGACCCCACGAACACGGTGGTGCCCCGGCCGATCGTCAACCCTTCCGGGGTGAACCCGTTCGGCAGCGCGATCCGGGTGGGGAACGGCTTCGTCGGATGAGCCGTCGCCGGCGCGCCGATCGAGACCAGGGTCGCCGCCGCCACGAGGGGGACGAGGAGGAGAGAGAGCCGCTTGCGCAAGGAACACCACCTGACGTCGCAGTGGATGACTCCACTGAGGAATGTGACGTCCTAGGAACGTCCTGGGCGCGACAAAAGGTTGTGCTGTTCTGATCATTGGCGGTTGGCGGCGTACGCGGCCAGCCCGGCAACCTGGGCCGGGTCCAGCGACGGGCGTACCCGGGCCCGGGCGGCCGACACGTGCGCGGCGGTGACCGTGGCGGCGGCGAGCGACTCCCGCATCGCGGCCAACGCCGCCTCGCGGACCAGCGCCGCGCAGTCCGCGGCGGAGAAGCCGGTCAGCTCCTCGCCGAGGGCGGACAGGTCGACGTCCGGTGCCAACGGCACCTGCCGGGACGCGGCCCGCAGGATCTCCGCGCGGGCGGGCCCGTCCGGCGGTGGCACGTAGACCAGCCGCTCCAGCCGGCCCGGCCGCAGCAGCGCCGGGTCGACGAGGTCCGGCCGGTTCGTCGCGCCGACCACCACCACGTTGCGCAGGGTCTCGATCCCGTCCAGTTCGGTGAGCAGGGCGGCGACCACCCGGTCCGTGGTGCCCCCGTCGGTGGCCTGGCCGCGTACCGGTGCCAACGCGTCCACCTCGTCCAGGAAGATCAGGGTGGGGGCCGCCTCCCGGGCCCGACGGAACAGCTCGCGGACCGCGCGTTCGCTCTCACCGACCCACTTGGAGAGCAGTTCCGCGCCCTTGACCGACAGCACGTTGGCCCGCCCCGACCCGGCCAGTGCGGTGACCAGGTAGGTCTTGCCGCAGCCCGGCGGCCCGTAGAGCAGCACGCCGCGCGGCGGCTGCACGCCGAGCCGGGCGAAGGTGTCCGGGTAGGTCAGCGGCCACAGCACCGACTCGGTCAGCGTCTGCTTGACCTCGTCCAGCCCACCCACGTCGTCAAGGGTCACCGAGGCCAGGTCCAGGGTGGACGCCGCCATCGTGGTCGGCCGGACGACCTCCCGGGCGGCGGTGAAGTCGGCCATCGACACCGTCGGCGTCTCGGCGGACTTCTGTCGCAACGCGGCGCGTACCCCGGCCTCCCGGACCAGCGCGGCCAGGTCCGCCGCGACGAACCCCGGGGTACGCGCGGCCACGTCGTCCAGCCGGACGTCGTCGGCCAACGGCACCTGCCGGGTCAGCACGGTGAGCTGTTCGCGGCGCAGCGCCTGATCCGGGAGCGGGACGCTGATCCGCAGCGACAGCAGGTCGGGCGCGCGCAGGGCGGGATCGACCGCCTCCGGCCGGCCGGTGGTGCAGACCACGGCGACGCCGGCGCGGATGCTCTCCGCCAGCACCTGCCGGAACACCGTCGCCACCGGGCCGGGATCGTCCGCGGGTGCGAGCGCCTCGACATCGGTGACCAGCAGTACCGCCGGCCCGCCGGCTCGGGCCGCCGTCGCCGCGACGCGCAACCGCTCGGCGGCGGCCTGACTCGCCAACGCGGCCACCTCGGGTGCCCAGAGCGGGTGAACGCGGGCACCGACCCGGGCGGCCACGGCCCGGACCAGCGCCGACTTCCCGGAGCCCGCCGGGCCGACGAGCAACACCCCCAACGAGATGGTGGTGCCGAGGCGGCCCAGCACCTCCCGGTGGTGAAAGCCGAGGTCCAGCAGCTCGGTCAGCTCCTCGGCCTGGGCCCGCAGCCCGGGCAGCTCGTCCACGTCGGGCGCGTCCTCCGCCGGAACTGCGTCGCCGCTCGTACCCGGCCGGGCCGGCGCGGTGCCGACCGGGGCGGGCCCGCCGTGGGTCGTCGCACCGTGCTCCCAGGCGACCGATGTGCCCATGGTGACCAGTGCGCCGGCCGACGGCTCGACCGTGACCACGCTGAGCAGGGTGCTGGTCCAGGCGAAACCGACGGTGTTGGCGAGGCTGCGTCGCGCCGCCTCGACCAGGCTGCGGACCGAGGCGTCCGGCAGCACGTCCTGCGGCAGCAGCGACACGTCATCGCCGGCGGTGAGCACCTTGCCCAGCAGGGCGAGTCGGAGCATCTCCGGGCTGACCGCCGCGACGACCCCCACCGGCCCGGCCAGGACGACGCGGCTCGCCGACACCAACGGCACCGGACTCACCCGCACCTGACCGCCGTCGCGCAGACCCAGGTTGCCCAACGTCAGGTCGTCGGCGTACAGCAGGGCGCTGCTCGCGCCCGGCCCGGCCGCCGCCGCGATCCCGGCCGTCTCCCGGCGGCCGGCAAGGCGGACCGGGTCGCCGGG
>NZ_JAKKFF010000076.1 GCF_022229015.1 Micromonospora foliorum | reverse complement strand
GGGTGTGCGGTGCGGGGGCGTCGGCCGGCGGGGCGGGCGCGGGCATGGGCGAGCGGGTGTGGGGGTCAGGGGGGTGCCCGGGGTGCGGGGATCAGGGGGCTGGGCGGGTGGCGGCGGCACTGAAGAGGCGTACGGCCAGGTCGGCGAGGGCCGTCGCGGTCTGCTCGATTGGTTCGCGGGGGAGCACGATGTGGCTGACCACCAGGCGCACGATGGTGTCGGCGGCGAAGGCCAGCGCGGCCTGGTCCGCTCCGGGCAGGTGGTCGCCGGCCCAGTCGATCAGTGCTCCGGACGCCTCGGTGAGCACCACCTCGGCACGGGTGGTGAGGTACGGCAGTAGCTCGTCCGACCCGCCCCGGGCGCTGGTCAGGATCGCCTTGACCAGCGGGTTGTCCGCCGCCGTGGAGAGGGTGTGCGCGATGGCGGCGTACGCGCCGGCCCGGACGTCGGAGCCGTGTGCGAGCAGCGCGTCGCGAACGTCGCCGACGAACCGGTCCACCTCGGCGCGGGCGAGCGCCTCGGCGAGGCCCGCCTTGCTACCGAACTCGTTGTAGACGGTCTGCCGGCTCACCCCGGCCGTGGTGGCCACTCCGCCCATCCGGACCGCGTCCCATCCGGCGGCGATGGTCCGCGCGCGGGCGGCGTCCACGATCGCGTCCCGCAGCCGCTGGCGTGGGGAGCCCGTCGAGGTAGCCATGGTGGTCGAATTCTACGGGCGCACCCTCGGCCCGCCCAGCGTCGTCGGCTCGCCCGGCGTTGTCGGCTCGCCCGGCGTCGTCGCGAACCATCGGTGGGATGGCACCGCACGGAGGCGGGAGGGGCACCGGGCGGGCGCGGAGTGCGCCGGCGCACGGCGTGGCGACTCCCGGACGCGGTGTCCGCCCGCGTGGCGCATAGGATGTGCGGTCATGGCACGCGTGCTCACTCCCCGTGCGGAGGATTTCCCCCGCTGGTACCAGGACCTGATCGCCAAGGCGAAGCTGGCCGACAACGGCCCGGTTCGCGGCACCATGGTCATCCGACCGGCCGGCTACGCCATCTGGGAGCGTATGCAGGCTGAGATGGACGCTCGGATCAAGGCGGCGGGTGCGGAGAACGCGTACTTCCCGTTGTTCATCCCGGAGAGCTACCTCAAGCGCGAGGCGCAGCACGTCGAGGGCTTCTCGCCGGAGCTGGCGGTCGTCACCCACGGTGGTGGCAAGCCCCTGGCCGAGCCGATCGTGGTGCGTCCTACCAGCGAGACGGTCATCGGCGAGTTCATGGCCAAGTGGATCGACTCGTACCGGGACCTGCCGCTGCTGCTCAACCAGTGGGCGAACGTGGTCCGGTGGGAGCTGCGTCCGCGGATCTTCCTGCGTACCAGCGAGTTCCTCTGGCAGGAGGGGCACACCGCGCACGCCACCCGCGAGGACGCCCGGGCGTACGCGCGGCGGATCCTGCACGAGGCGTACGAGGATCTGATGGTCAACGTGATCGGCATTCCGGTGGTGGTCGGCCTGAAGACGACGCGCGAGCGGTTCGCCGGGGCGACGGCCACGTACACCTGCGAAGGCATGATGGGCGACGGCAAGGCGTTGCAGCTGGGCACCAGCCACGAGCTGGGCCAGAACTTCGCCAAGGCGTTCGACATCAGCTACTCCTCGAAGGAGGGCGGCCGGGAGCACGCCTGGACCACCTCCTGGGGCACGTCCACCCGGATGTTGGGTGGCCTGATCATGGCGCACGGCGACGACAACGGCCTGCGCGTGCCGCCGAGGCTGGCGCCCATCCAGGCGTACGTCATGATCGTCAAGGACGGTGACGGCGTCGGCGAGGCGGCGGCCAAGCTGCGCGACGGCCTGCGCGACGCCGGTGTCCGGGTCGCGCTCGACGACCGGACCGACACCCCGTTCGGCCGCCGGGCCGTCGACGCCGAGCTGCGCGGCTATCCGGTACGCGTCGAGGTGGGCCCCCGTGACCTGGCCGTGGGCAACGCGACGGTGGTGCGTCGGACCGACGGCTCGAAGACCCCGACGCCGGTGGCCGACGTGGTCGCCGCGGTGCTGGCCGCCCTGGAGACCGACCAGCAGGTGCTGCACGACCAGGCGCTGGCCAACCGCGAGTCGCGCACGGTGGAGGTGGCCACCCTGGCCGAGGCGATCGAGGCCGCCGCGACCGGCTGGGCGCGGGTGCCGTGGTCGGCGGTGGGCGTGGCCGGCGAGGCGGAGGCGAACGGTCAGGGCGTCACGGTGCGCTGCCTGCTGCGCGCCGACGGTTCGGTACCGGACTCGGAGGACGAGCCCGATCTGGTCGCCATCCTCGCCCGCGCCTACTGAGGTGCGGCCGGGCAACCCGGTCGACCGGTTCACGCCGGGCCGGCTGATCGTGCACCGCAACGTGCGGCTGGGGCGGATCGGGTGGGCCCGGCCGGCGCGGGTGGTCCTCGACGACGAGCGAGGGCTGCTGCTCTGGATCGCCCGGGACTCGCCGGTGGCGCACGAGGTGAACGCGGCGGGCCTGACCATGCGGGCGCTGCCGTTCGCTGACTGGATCACCCCGACGTACCGGCTGGCGGAGGGCCGGTGGAATGGCCCGCCACTGCTGAAGTTCCTGCCCACCGGGGCGGCGCACTCCGTCTGGTGGTTCCGGGACGAGCGGGGCCGGTTCGCCAACTGGTACGTCAACCTGGAGGAGCCCGCCGTCCGCTGGGACGACGGCCCGGTCGCCGGTGTCGACATGGTCGACCAGGACCTGGACGTCGTGGTGCGACCGGACCTCAGCTGGGAGTGGAAGGACGAGGACGAGTTCGCCGAGCGGCTCGCCTTCGGTGACGACTACTGGGTGACCGACGAGAAGGCGGTCCGTGCCGAGGGGGAGCGGGTGATCGCGCTCGCCGAGGCCGGCGAGTTCCCGTTCGACGGCACCTGGTGTGACTTCACACCCCCGCCGGAATGGGTCGTACCGGACAAACTCCCGCAAGGATGGGATCGTCCGCCGGTGCGCTGAGCGGTGTTCCAGGTCACCGGCAGCGCGGTGTACGGGTCCGATGCGCGCGATCGACAGCGGATCTGGCAGAATGGGTCGCTGGTATCCGGCGCGCGTCCGGCGCCCTCTAACCCGGGCGCGTCGCCAGTCCACCGAGTAGTCTCCGGCCCAACCCCACGGGTCCGGTCGGCGCTCACCCATGCACACCGCCCGCCTGGGCCGGTGAGATCGCAACAGGAGCGAAACAACTGTGGCCGTAAAGATCCGGCTCCTGCGGATGGGCAAGATCCGCAACCCGCAGTACCGCATCGTCATCGCCGACTCGCGCACCAAGCGTGACGGTCGGGCGATCGAGTTCGTCGGGGTTTACCAGCCCAAGGAAGACCCCTCGATCATCGAGGTCAAGTCGGAGCGGGTCCAGTACTGGCTGTCCGTCGGCGCTCAGCCGAGCGAGGCGGTGCAGCGGCTGCTGGAGCTGACCGGTGACTGGCAGAAGTACAAGGGCCTGCCGGCCCCGCCG
Organism: Micromonospora foliorum; assembly: GCF_022229015.1. GTDB lineage: Bacteria > Actinomycetota > Actinomycetes > Mycobacteriales > Micromonosporaceae > Micromonospora > Micromonospora foliorum. The sequence continues at coordinate 7,399 of NZ_JAKKFF010000076.1, read as the reverse complement.
CCGCTCCTGGTCGCCCCCGAGCGGGCCGACCGCAAGGCGGCGTACGAGGCTGAGGCCAAGGCCGCCGCCGGGCTCGCCCCGGAGACCCCGGCCAAGCCGGCCAAGAAGGCCGCCAAGGCTGCCGAGGCTCCGAAGACCGAGGCTCCGGCCGAGGCTCCGGCTGCCGAGGCGCCGAAGACCGAGGCTCCGGCCGAGGCCCCGGCCGCTGTCGACGCCGGTGAGCAGGCCTGACATGCCACTGCGTCCGGCGTTGGAGCACCTGGTCAAGGGCATCGTCGACCACCCGGATGACGTCCGGGTGCGGATGGTCGATTCCCGTCGGGGCAAGCGGCTCGAAGTCCGCGTGCACCCCGAGGACCTCGGCACTGTGATCGGGCGGTCCGGCCGGACCGCCAAGGCGCTGCGCCAGGTGATCGGCTCCATCGGCGGCCGCGGGGTTCGCGTCGACATCGTCGACTCGTACTGATGCAGCTCGTCGTCGGCAGGATCGGCAAGCCGCACGGTGTCCGCGGTGAGGTCACCGTGGAAGTGCGGACCGACGAGCCCGAGGCACGGTTCGCCCCCGGCACAGTGCTGCGCACTGAGCCGGGGGCGACACCCCCTCCACCCACCGATGAGCCCGGGGTGCCGTTCCAGGTCCCCGCGCAGCTCACCATCGAGGAAGCCCGCTTCCACCAGGGTCGGGTGCTGATCGCGTTCGAGGGCATCCTGGACCGCAACACCGCCGAGGCGCTGCGCGGGACGCTGCTCGTGGTGGACAGCGCCGACGTGGCCCCACCGGACGACCCGGAGGAGTTCCACGACCACCAGTTGGTCGGGTTGGCCGTGGTGACGCCGGCCGGCGAACGCCTGGGCGAGGTCGCCCGCATCGACCACGCACCCTCGTCCGACCTGCTGGTGCTGCGGCGGCCCGAGGGGCGTACCGCGTTGATCCCGTTCGTCCGGGCGATCGTCCCGGAGGTCGACCTGGCCGGTGGACGTGTGATCGTCGACCCGCCAGCCGGTCTGCTCGACCTTTAGGACCAGCCCGCATGCGCGTCGACGTCGTGTCGATCTTTCCGGAGTACTTCGCCCCGCTCGACCTGTCGCTGATCGGACGGGCGCGGGCCAACGGCGTACTCCAGCTCGCCGTGCACGACCTGCGGACCTGGACCCACGACGTGCACCGCACGGTCGACGACACCCCCTACGGTGGCGGGCCGGGGATGGTGATGCGCCCGGAGCCGTGGGGTGAGGCACTGGACGCCCTCGCGCCTGTCGACGCCCCGCCGCCCCGGTTGCTGGTGCCGTCGCCGGCCGGTGCCCCGTTCACCCAGGCCATGGCGTACGAGTTGGCGGCCGAGCCGCATCTGCTCTTCGCCTGCGGCCGGTACGAGGGGATCGACCAGCGGGTCCTGGCGCACGCCGCCACCCGGATGCCGGTCACCGAGGTGTCGCTCGGTGACTACGTGCTCTTCGGCGGTGAGGTCGCGGTCCTGGTCATGCTGGAGGCGGTCACCCGGCTGCTGCCGGGGGTGCTGGGCAACGCGGGCTCGTTGGACGAGGAGTCGCACGCGCACGGGCTGCTGGAGGCGCCGATCTACACCAAGCCGCCGAGTTGGCGTGGGCACGACGTGCCGGAGGTGCTCCGCTCCGGTGACCACGGCAAGATCGCCCGCTGGCGGCGCGAGGAGGGTCTGCTGCGGACCGCCGCCCGCCGTCCGGACCTGCTGGCCGCGCTGCCGGCCGACCGGCTCGACAAACGGGACATCGCGGCCCTGGACCAGGCCGGATTTCAACCTCCGCCGGGGGATGTGGCAAAGTAGGGGGGTTGCCGCATCCGTCCGCGCCCGCGGTCGGCTGCGAGGATCCCCGACCGGGGTCGGTCCGCCGATCACCACCCGGGAATCAGAATCACCCACCCGCGCACCGAGTGACGGTGCGCCGTGAGCCTTACGAGGACGCAGCGATGAACATCCTGGACGCCCTTGACGCCCAGTCGAAGCGGACCGACCTTCCCGACTTCCGGGCCGGTGACACCGTCAAGGTGCACGCCCGCGTCGTCGAGGGCAACCGGTCCCGTGTCCAGATCTTCCAGGGCGTCGTGATCCGCCGCCAGGGTGACGGTCTGCGCGAGACCTTCTCGGTCCGCAAGGTCAGCTTCGGCGTCGGCGTCGAGCGGACCTACCCGATCAACGGCCCGGGCATCGACCGGATCGAGGTCGTGACCCGCGGTGACGTGCGTCGCGCCAAGCTCTACTACCTGCGCGAGCTGCGCGGCAAGAAGGCCAAGATCAAGGAGAAGCGGGAGAAGCAGCCCAGCTGACTTCCCGCTCGCCACGCCGCCCGAGCTGCGCGTATGCCGTACCGACCAGAGCGCACTACCCTGGTCGTACGGGCGCAGCGAGGCGGCGGTCCCGCCCAGGTGGCGGGCAGTTGTCCACTACCGCCCGTGGAGCCTCGACGAGGCTCCCGGGCGGTGGTGTTTCTGCGGACCGGGGAGTGGCGTGGTGCAGACGCTTGACGAGGACGGCACCGTCGATCCGTGGCGCCGACGGGCTCGCCGCACCCGCCGGCAGATGCCTCTCTGGCAGGAGTTGCCGCTGCTGCTGGTGGTCGCGTTCTGCCTCGCGGTGCTGATCCGCACCTTCCTGCTCCAGGCGTTCTTCATTCCGTCCGGCTCGATGGAGGACACCCTCCTCGTCGGTGACCGGGTGCTGGTCAACAAGGTCGTCTACGACGTTCGTGACCCGCTGCGCGGCGAGGTGGTGGTCTTCCGGGGCACCGACCGCTGGGCGCCGCAGGTCGACGATCAGCCGAAGCCAGGTGTCGCCGGCCGGCTCGCCCGCACCGTCGGCGATCTGGTCGGGGTGAGTCGCCCCGGTGAGAAGGACTTCATCAAGCGGGTGATCGGTCTCCCCGGTGACCGGGTCAAGTGCTGCGACAGCCAGGGCCGGGTGACCGTCAACGGCACCCCGCTCAACGAGCCGTACGTCCTGCGGGACTCACCACTGGACCTGCCGCCCAACCCGGCGGAGTGTCGTTCCCGGCGCTTCGACGAGATCGTCGTACCGCCCGGTCAGATCTTCGTGATGGGCGACCACCGCGAGGTCTCCCAGGACGCGCGTTGCCAGGGGCCGGTGCCGATCGACAACGTGGTCGGCCGGGCCTTCACGGTGGTCTGGCCGTCGTCGCGGTGGAGTGCGCTGTCGGTGCCGTCGACGTTCGAGGACGTGTCCGGGCCGGCCACGGCGTCCTCCGGTGCGCCGCCGGCGCGACCGACTCCGCAGGGCGGTGCGCTGCTGATGCTGCCGTTGGCAGCCGCGCTCCGTGGTTCCCGCGCGTTCCGGACGGTGCCGTCCAGCCGGGCAACGTAGGCTCCTTGGCGTGATTGACGAGCAGACCGACAAGCCGCGCAGCTCCTTCTGGAAGGAGCTGCCGATCCTGCTGGGTGTGGCGATCCTGGTCGCGGTGCTGGTCCGCGCCTTCGTGCTGCAGACCTTCTTCATCCCCTCCCCGTCCATGGAAAACACCCTCAAGATCGATGACCGGGTGCTGGTCAACAAGCTGGTCTACGACTTCCGATCACCGCACCGCGGCGAGGTGATCGTGTTCAAGGCTCCGACCGAGTGGAGCGGCAACCCCGACGGTGAGGACTTCATCAAGCGGGTGATCGGCATCCCCGGCGACCACGTGGTCTGCTGCGACCCGGAGGAACGGTTGATGATCAACGGCAAGTCGCTTGACGAGCCGTACATCTTCTCCATGGACGGGATCCGCGACAAGCCCGCCGACCAGGAGTTCGACATCACCGTGCCGGAGGGCCGCCTGTGGGTGATGGGCGACCACCGCTCGGCCTCCGGCGACTCGCTGGAGCACTGGCAGCAGTCCGGGCAGAACATCACCGAGGCCACGATCCCCGAGGACGACGTGGTCGGCCGGGCGTTCACCGTCTTCTGGCCGGTCAACCGGGCCACCTGGCTGACCGTGCCCGACGGGTTCGACGGCATTCCCAAGCCGTAGGCCGACGGGGGCGTGGGCGATCCGTCGTCGGTCTGGCAGGCTGGTGCGGTGACCGTCTACACCCCTCGACGCGCGGCCCGCGTGCTGCTCGTCGACGCGGCCGGCCGGGTCCTGCTCTTCGAGGGCTTCGACCCGGCCCGACCCGGGCACCGATACTGGTTCACTCCCGGTGGCGGGCTCGATCCGCTGGAGTCCCCGGCGGCGGGCGCCGCCCGGGAGTTGGCCGAGGAGACCGGCCTGCGGCTCGACCCGGTCGAGTTGGGCGAGCCGGTCTGGTCCGACGCGACCGAGTTCTCCTTCGACGGCATCTGGTACCGCCAGGAGCAGGATTTCTTCCTCTTCCGGGTGGACTCCTGGCAGGTGGACACCACGGGCTTCAACGACATAGAGCGGCGCAGCATCGCCGACCACCGCTGGTGGCTCCCCGACGAGTTGGCTGCCAGCGGCGACCGGTTCTATCCGCCCGAACTGCCCGCCCTGCTGACCCGGCTGGGGCAGTCGACCACCTCGGGCCAGGACGAGGCGTCGTGCTGACCCCGCCGCGTACCGTGGTGCGCCGCGAGGGCGGCCTGTACGCCCTGGAGCGGGCGTTGCAGCGGCGTGGCTTCCGACACGTCGCCGGTGCCGACGAGGCGGGCCGGGGGGCGTGCGCCGGTCCGCTGGTCGCCGCCGCGGCGGTGCTGCCCGAGGGACGGCGCGGCGAGATCGAGGGGCTGGCCGACTCGAAGCTGCTCACCCCGGCCAGCCGGGAACGGGTGTACGCGGAGGTCGTGGACCGCGCGCTCGCGTACGCCGTGGTGGTCATCCCGGCCGAGGAGGTCGACGCCCGGGGTCTGCACGTGTGCAACCTGGCCGCGATGCGCCGGGCCCTCGCCTCGCTCACCACCCGCCCGGAGTACGTGCTGACCGACGGTTTCGGCGTGGACGGTCTGGGCGTGCCCGGGCTGGCGGTGTGGAAGGGCGACCGGGTGGCCGCGTGCGTGGCGGCGGCAAGCGTGCTGGCCAAGGTCACCCGGGACCGGCTCATGGTGGAGCTGGACGGGGTGTACCCGGCGTACGGGTTCGCCGAGCACAAGGGCTACATCACCCCGGAGCACTCGGCGGCGCTGCGGGAGCACGGGCCGTGCCGGGAGCACCGGTTCTCGTACGTCAATGTCGCCGCGGTCTCCGGCCGCGACGGCCGGCCGCCGCGCGCCCGACGGCCCGGCGGCCACGCCCCGGATGAGCCGATGGAGCGCTCGTGGGCGTCAGGGGGTACCGTCGGCGTGGCGTTGGGCGAGCAGCCTCGGCCTCCGACGCCGGTGGGGGAAGATGTGGCCATGGAAGGCGGAGTGCGATGAGCGCGGAAGATCTCGAGAAGTACGAGACCGAGATGGAGCTGCAGCTCTACCGGGAGTACCGCGACATTGTCCGCCAGTTCTCCTACGTGGTGGAGACGGAACGCCGGTTCTACCTGGCCAACCAGGTAGACCTGCACGTGCGTAACTCCGACGGCGAGGTCTACTTCGAGGTCGAGATGCACGACGCCTGGGTGTGGGACATGTACCGTCCTGCCCGCTTCGTGAAGAACGTCCGAGTGATGACCTTCAAGGACGTCAACGTCGAGGAGCTGGAGAAGCCCGACATCTCGCTGCCCGCCGACTCCGGCTTCGGCGGCTGAGCGCACCCGAGCCGCCGGGCCGTGCCACGGGCCCCCCACCCGTGGCCTGACACCCGCCGCCGATCACTCGGCCGGCACCACGACCTCGACCCGCTGGACCATATTGTTGGCGAAGCCGCCACGGTTCCACGGTTGCTCGACCGGCTGGGTCCGCCCGGACGCGTCGGTCGCCCGCGCGCCCAGCACGTACCGGCCGGGGGTGGCCACCCACTCGTGCCGCCAGCGCCGCCAGGCGAAGTCCCCCGCGTCCGTCGGGTCCAGCTCGGCCGGCGTCCAGCTCTCCCCGCCGTCGGTGGTCACCTCCACGGCGACCACCGACGCGTGCCCCGACCAGGCCCGACCATCCAGGGTGCACGGGCCTGGCCGCAGCACCCGGCGGCGGGACATGAAGTCGGGGAAGCCGGGCGGGCGGACCAGCGCACGCGGCTCGATCCGGGTGACCGGCACGCCCGGGTCGTCGGCGTCGCGGCGTACCCGGTAGGCCACCGCGTTCTGGTACCCCTCGAACGGCTCGGTCCGCAGCTCGACGGAGTGGACCCACTTCACGTGCGCCATGCCGTACCAGCCCGGCACGATCAGCCGCAGCGGCGCGCCGTGCTGCGGCAGCAGGGGAGCGCCGTTCATCTCGTACGCCAGCAGCACCTCCTCGCGCAGCGCGTCGGCGACCGGAAGCGCCCGCTGGTAGTCCTGCTCGACCCCGCGCTCCACGCCGTGATCGGCGCCGGTGAAGACCACGTCCACCGCGGCCGGATCGATGCCCGCCTCCCGCAGCAGCGGAGCGAGGGGAGTGCCGGTCCACTCCGCGTTGCCGACCGCCTCGACCAGCCAGGGCTGGCTGACCGGCCGGGGGTGCAGCAGGGCCCGCCCGTTGCCGGCGCACTCCAGGGTCACCTGCCGGGTGACCCGGGGCCGCTCGCGCAGGTCGGCGAGGGTGACCGTCAGTGGCCGATCCACCGCCCCGCAGACGGTCAGCGTGTGCGTCGTCGGGTCGACCTCCGGAATGTCGTAGTGGATCAGCAGGTAGTGCAACCCGGCCGGGGTGACGTCGTAGCGCAGCGCCTCCAACGGGATGCCGTGGTTGCGGGCCGCGAGCTGCAACTCCTCGGCGCTGATCGTCTCGTCCGGCTCCGCGAGCCGGGACGGCCCGCTCACGTCGGCCACCGTCGGCCCGGTGGGGGACGGCGTCCGGTCATCGAGAGTGGTCATGCGAGCCTCCCCGGTACAGACGGCGGCACCCGCCGTACGCGGCCCAGCCTAGGCCCTCGGCGGCGGCCGGAAAACGGCGCCGGAGGTACGGCGGCGTTCGCGCGACGGCCCGTGGACTGCGTCCGACCGCCCCGGGCATAGCAGATCATCGAGGGCGTTGGGTGGTCGTCCACAGCACCTCCGGTTGTCCACAGCCGCGTCGGCGAGGCTGGCGGACGACCCCGCGTCGGCCGGAGGCTGCCGTCATGCGACCGCCATCCGTCCGTTCGATCCGCCGTACCGTGCTGCTCTGCGCCGCGCTCCCGCTCGCCCTGACCGTCCAGCTCTGCGGGCTGGCGGTGCTGGTCGCGGCGGTGCCCGGCCAACCACCGACGCCGACCGAGCCGGTCGCGGCCCTGATGGTCCCGGTCGCGGGTCCAGCGCCCGCCGGGCGGTTCCGCTGGCCGGTCGACGGGCCACCCCGTCCGGTACGCCGGTTCGACCCGCCGCCCCGACCGTGGCTGCCCGGCCCCCGGGGCGTCGACCTGGCCG
>NZ_JAKKFF010000075.1 GCF_022229015.1 Micromonospora foliorum | reverse complement strand
AGCGAGCGCGTCGGACTGCCGCCCGACCTGGCTGTAGCGGATGCCGAGGTTGTTCAGCGCGCCGGCCAGTTCGGGGAGGAATGCGGGGTTGGTGGCGGCCAGTTCCCGGTAGGCGGTGACGGCTTCCTCGGTGGGAGCGAGCGCGTCGGACTGCCGCCCGACCTCGCTGTAGCGGTTGCCGAGGTTGTTCAGCGCACCTGCGAGGTTGGGGAGGAATGCGGGGTTGGTGGCGGCCAGTCGCTGGTAGGCGGTGACGGCTTCCTCGGTGGGAGCGAGCGCGTCGAATCGCCGCCCGACCTCGCTGTAGTGAATACCGAGGTTGTTCAGCGCGGTGGCCAGGTTGGGGAGGAATGCGGGATTGGTGGCGGCCAGTTCCCGGCGCAGGGTGACAGCTTCTTCGGTGACAGTGACGGCGTCGGATCGCCGCCCAACCGCGCTGTAGCGGTTGCCGAGGTTGTTCAGCGCGCCGGCCAGATCGGGGAGGAAGGCGAGGTTGGTGGCGGCCAGTTCCCGGCGCAGGCTGACAGCTTCTTCGGTGGGAGCGACGGCGTCGGATCGCCGCCCAACCGCGCCGTAGCGGATGCCGAGGTTGCTCAGCGCGGTGGCCAGGTCGGGGAGGAAGGCGGGGTTGGTGGCGACTAGTCGCCGGTAGACGGTGACGGCTCTTTCGCTGGGAGCGAGCGCGTCGGATCGCCGTCCGACCGAGCTGTAGCGGTTGCCGAGGTTGTTCAGCGCGGAGGCCAGGTCAGGGAGGAAGTCGGGGTTGGTGGCGGCCAGTTCCCGGTGCAGGGTGACGGCTTCTTCGGTGGGAGCGAGCGCGTCGGATCGCCGCCCGACCTCCCCGTAGCGGATGCCGAGGTTGTTCAGCGCGGTGGCCAGGTTGGGGAGGAAAGCGGGGTTGGTGGCGGCCAGTTCCCGGTGCAGGGTGACGGCTTCTTCGGTGGGAGCGAGCGCGTCGGATTGCCGCCCGACCTCGCTGTAGCGGATGCCGAGGTTGTTCAGCGTGCCGGCCAGTTCGGGGAGGAAGGCGGAGTTGGTGGCGGCCAGTTCCCGGTAGGCGGTGACGGCTTCTTCGGTGGGAGCGAGCGCGTCCAAGCGCCGACCGACCTCCCCGTAGCAGATGCCGAGGTCGTTCAGCGCGGAGGCCAGTTCGGGGAGGAAGGCGGGCTTGGTGGTGGCGACATCGCGGTAGACCGTGACGGCCTCTTCGGTAGGTTCCACGGCTTCCTGCCGGTAGCCCCACCGACGGAAGCGTTCAGCTACGAGTAGCCCTGCCACCGCCACGTCGGGCATGAGTGCCCGATCAGCCTCGGCCAGGAGACGAATCAGATCCAAGCCGTCCAGGCCAGCGTCGGCCGCGTGACGCCAGAAATACCGCCACAGGTAGATGGGTCGCTCCGCGTGCAGCCCGGCGTCGAGTCTCGCCCGGTACAGGGAAGCCAAAGCACCGGCGATCGGGTACGCGTCCGGATCGAACACCTGCTGGTGAGTGGCGCGGAAGGGCGGACGGAGATGGTCAGCCAAGCTTTGATGCGCTACCCGATAGACGGCGGTGCCGCCCTCGCCGTCCTGCACGATGTACCGGCCGAGCTGGTCCAGCAGCCAACTGAGATCGTCGCGCCCGAACGCCTCCGCCGGCTCTCGTCCGGCGTTGGCGATGGTCAACCATTCGTCCTCCGGCAGACCCGCACCATAGCCCCGAGTCAGCGCCGCAAGCAGCTGCCGAGCCACGGTTAGATGGTCGTTCGCTCCCGTCCTCTGAGCCCCCGGCGGTGAGCTGATCGTGGCGAGGTCACTGTCGAACGCCTGCTCGACCGAGACAGCCACCCATCTCTGCCAGTCTTCGGAACTGGTGTCGACCGGCACAGCACTGAGCTGGTCGGCCACCAGCCGTGCGAGTAGGAATGGTCGGCCGGCCTGCCAAACCGCCGCTGCGACGCCCGCTCCGACATGGTCAGCGACCAGCGCTGGATCCATGATTGGATCCACCCCCGCCAGCCGGGCCGCCACATAGTCGACAACATCGCGACGAGTCCGCTCCTGTGCCTGCTCAGTGTCCAGATCGATTCCGGGTCCATCCGGATTCAGCGTGGACACCAGGCCCGCCCCGCCCCCCAGCCGGGGAAGATCGCGGGTGGACACCACCACCACCGCGTGCCGGGACAGGCGCAACATCAGCTCCTCCGCCAGTGTGAACGCTTCGCCACGTGACTCGTCCACGCCGTCCACGACCAGCACCGGTGGTGCGGCGCCTGCCTCCACTGCCCGCTGCACATGGCCGACCAGCTCCGGGGCGTTGCGCCGGGCTGCTTGCGCCGGGAGCACGCCAGACCTGACCAACTGCCCGGCGATCAGCTCCGCGGCCTGGTCCACACTCAGACCACGAGCGTGAACGTGCGCGTGTATCGACCGTTCGCCAGGATCGTCGTGCTCCCACGGCCGCCTCTCTGTCAGCAGGCGGGCGCGCTCGTGTGGATTCGACAGGCTGACGGCCCGGCCCGTGATGGCGGACTTACCAGTCCCTGCCGAGCCTGTCACCACGTACACGCCCGGTATGCCGGCCCGAACCCACGCGACCACCTGGTTCACCTCGGTCGTGCGGCCAGTGAACCAGGACCCCTCATCCTCACGCGCACCGCCACGGGCTGCCCGTAACAGGTGCTCCACCACCTGTTCCGGAGCCCCCGGGTCGAACAGTGGGTTGGGGAACATCCACCAGGCGCTGCCGCCGCTGCGAAACTGCGGCGTCTGCCGGCCGCCAGGCCACTCCTTGACCACCGCATCGCAGAGGTCGTCGCCACGGATCGACTGGTTATGCACCGACCAGCGCAGCCGCAGCATCGCCGACTCCGGTCCATGTGCCAGCAACGCCCGCAGACGTTCACCCAGCAGACCGTCCTGGGCGGTTTCGACAGCCATGCAGGATGTCAGCACTCCTACCCACAGATGCTCGCCGTCGACCGGAAGTTGCTGCATCACCTCGGCCGCCACCGCAACCGCGAGCAACCCTTCACCGGAGAAGCAGGCATCCAGGATCAGCAGCAGCTGGCTCGAACCGGACGATGCGCAGTACGCGGCCACGTCCAGGGCACCGATCCCCGCCGCCGGTCCACTCCCACTGTCACTGGCCAGCAACCTCAACCCAGTGGGGGATCCGATCCCGTGCCCGGCCCACAGCAGCACCAGCGGTCCGTTCGAGTTCTCGTCCGCGAGCCCACGAAGCCGGTCTCGCGCGGTGTTCTCGTCCGGGTCGGCCAACAATGCACTGACGAAGTCCGCCTCCAGCAACTCCGCGAAGGCCTTCACGTCCGGCACCGCATGGCGCAGAGGCAGGTGCCGATCCTGATCGTATTGACCTACGGCGATGCCAACGAATCGTCCCACCCGTTCGACGCTCCCTCTCCGACAACGCGTGATGAGCGCGCCTGACCGTACACAAAGGCCAGCCCAGAGCACATGACAAATAGCCGACAGCGGCGAGCAGGCACCGCGAGGGGTCGCTTTACAGGGGATGCCTGGCGCGCCGTCACAGGCGTCGCGGGCTGCGACGAGTGCGCCGTGGTCAAGCGTTTTCAGACCGGGTATGAGTCCGATTGCCACGCGTACGGCGAAGTGTTTCACCGCTTGGGGGACGGAGGTTTCCTCGATGGCCAACGCTTCGCTGGTCTCGCATATGCGCTCCGAGTGCTCGGGCAGTCGTACAACGAGCACGCCGACCCTACCGTAGGGAGTGGCGTCCCTAGCTGCTCAGCTCCCGCCGGCGCTCTCGCCCGCGATCAGCGGTTGAGGTAGGCGGTCAGGCCGCCGAGTTCCTCGCTGGCGATGAAGACCGACCGTACGTTGAGGATGGCTTCCTCGACGTGGGCGGGGCAGCCCCACGCCGCGTCGCCCCACGAGTCGGCAATCTTGATCTCGGCCGGCGCGGTGCACCCGGCGGCGCCGCCGAGCTGGCAGTGCTCGGGGTGCGGGGTGGCGGCCTGCGCGGCAGCGGCGGCACGCATCTGGGTGGCGAGTTCCGCGGCGGCGGCGGCGCGCTGCTCGGCCTCGGCGCGCAGTTCCCGCTCCACGCGCAGCACCTTGGCCAGCTCGTCATTGGCTGACTTGGCGCGTGCTTCGGCCGCGAGTTTCGCCTGCTCGATCTCGTGGCGTTCGATGGCCAGGGCTGCGGTGCCAGCGAAGAGCCGGGTGAGGGCGAGATCGGTGTCCTGCGGGACGCGTGGGGTGCGGTGGTACATCGCGAAGGTGCCCAACAAGCCGCCGTCGCGGGCCAGGATCGGCGTGGACCAGCAGGCCGCCAACCCGGCCTGGTCGGCCAGGTCCCGGAAGTCGTCCCAGAACGGATCGGTGGCGATGTCGGTGACGATGACTGGTTCGCGCCGGTGGGCGGCGGTGCCGCACGAGCCGATACCTTCGCCGGTCGCGATGCCGTCAATGGCCTCGTTGTAGAAGTCGGGCAGGCTCGGCGCGGCGCCGTGGCGCAGGTGCCGGGCGTCCGGATCGGCGAGCAGGACGGAGACGAGCACCTCCTGCGGTGCGAGGTTCTCGATACAGCGGGCCATCCCGTCGAGCACCTCGGCCAGGGGTGCCTGACGGGCGATCTGCTCCAGCAGGGCGCGGTGTTCCGCCATCAGCCGTTGGGCATGCTTGACCTGCGTGGTCTCCACGCCGAGCACGCGAATCCCGGTGACGTTGCCGTCGGCGTCCCGGCGAGGCTCGTAGGTGAAGTCGAAGAACGCCTCCCGCGCCTGCGGGCCGCTGCCCAGCATGACCCGGACGTCACGGCCGGTGTAGGGCTCACCCGTGTGGAAGACCTGATCCAGCAGCGCGATGAATCCCTGACCGGCCAGTTCGGGCATCAGATCGGCGACCGCGACCCCGACGCGGGCACGTTCTTCGCCGATGCTGGCGAAGAATGCCGGGTTCGCCGTCTCCACCAGGTGCGTTGGCCCCGCCAGAGACGCGAAGACGGCGATGGACTGCCCGAACAGCGCCCGCAGGTCCTCCTCCGCCGCTTGCTCGGCAGCCGCCGGACCCGCAGCAGCAGTAGACCGTTGGTCTGGTACTGCGGTCATGGTGTGGTTTCGCCTCTCGTCTGCGGATACGGGAACGCCAGTGGTGCCACCCGGGCGGTGTGGGTGGCCGTGGTGCGGAGGTGCTTGGCTGAGGCCACCGCCGGTGCAGCGTACCCATCTGCCCGAGATTCAGGTCCTACCCACCAACCAGGCACCGCAACCCGTCACCCGAACGGCCACGAGAGCCAACGAACCCAGTCTGGGCGGCGGTGTTCGTCAGCCCAGCTGAGGCGTGTGCTCTGTCGGGGCGGGCTGAGGTTGCTGTTGCCAGGGGTCACCGGAGGCGCCGGCGGCGAGGTGTTGTTCGTAGCTGGCCACTTTGCCGTTGATGAGTTCGAGGGTGTCATGCAGCTGCGTGAGCTGACCGGCGATGTGGCGCTGGTGTTCGCGGAGCAACGTGAGCCGCTCGGCCTCGTTGCCGCTGCCGTCGCGTACGAGCTGGGCCAGGCGGCTGATCGTGGTGAGTGGCATCCCGGAGGCACGGAACCTCACGCAGTTCGCCAGCCACTCGACGTCCCAGGCGCTGTAGACGCGCCTGCCGGACCCGTCGCGCCGCACCTCGCTGGCTAACAAACCCTCACGCTCGTAGAGCCGCAGGGTGTGCACGCTCAACCCGGTCCGTTGCGCCACCTGCCCGATGCTCAGGCCGCTGTCCGCCATGGCGTCGACCGTAGCCATTGACCTAGACCTCGGTCTAGCACCTAGCGTCCGCGGCATGACCAGCGACACGACCCACACCAGGTTCGGTGCCCACAGTACGGCCGGAGACGTCCTCGCCGGGATCGACCTCACCGGAAAGACCGCCCTCGTCACGGGCGGCTACTCCGGCCTCGGTCTCGCCACGACCCGCGCGCTCACCAGAGCCGGAGCTCGGGTCGTCGTCCCAGCTCGCCGGCCGGACGCAGCGCAGCAGGCACTCGCCGACGTACCCGGGGTCGAGGTCGACCAGCTCGATCTCGCCGACCTCGCCTCCGTCCGCGCCTTCGCCGTACGGTTCCTCCGCAGCCATCCCGCCCTCGACGTCCTGATCGCGAGCGCCGGCGTCATGGCCTGCCCGGAAACCCGGGTCGGACCCGGCTGGGAAGGACACTTCGCGATCAACCACCTCGGCCACTACGCGCTGACGAACCTGTTGTGGCCGGCGCTCACCGCCCCCGACACGGCTCGCGTCGTCTCGGTGGCCTCCGGGCGCAACCCGGCATGGCGTATCCGGTGGGACGACGTGCAGTTCGAGCGTGGGTACGACAAGTGGGAGGCATACACCCAGTCCAAGCTCGCGAACATCCTGTTCGCCCGCCACCTCGATCTGCTCGGCGGGCCGCAGCGCGTCCGCGCCTTCTCCATCAACCCCGGCTGGATCCTCACTCCCCTGCAACGGCACCTCGCAGTCGAGGAGATGGTCGCCGCCGGCTGGATCGACGTTGACGGCACTCCCGCACCGGGCCTGTTCAAGACCGTCGAGCAGGGCGCGGCGACACAGGTCTGGGCCGCCACGTCACCCCACCTCGACGCGAACGGCGGCGACTACTGCGTGGACTGCCGCATCACCGACGGCGGCCCCACGGACAGCAGCGAGGCAGCCCGCCTCTGGGCGCTGTCGGCGGACCTGACCGGCCTCGATCTCAGGCGAGCCTGAGCGGCGTCGCGGCCACCAAGCTCAGGCCTGAAGCGCCGCAGTCAGCAGTTCGCACGTCGCGTCGTCGAAGGCGACCAGGCGAACACGCTCCACCGTTGTCGGCGTCATGACGTATCGGTGGGTCCAGGTCGAAAGCTGGCGTGGCGACCGCATCGCCGGGATCACACGACGCCGGCGCCGCCCCCGCCTGGGCGAGGCGAGGCCCCGCCGCACGGTGAATCGCCGCGACGGGGGCCTACGGTGCTGCGGGTTTCGGAAGTCAGATCAGGACTGCGGCGAGGGCGCGGAAGCCGTCGGCGGGGAACGTCCTGTCGTCGCCGTTGAGCACCTGGATCGCCACCTCGTCCGCGCCGGCCTGGTAGTGCTTCTCCAGCCCGGCCGCCACCTTCTCGACGGTGCCCCAGGGGATCAGGGCGTCGATGAGGCGGTCGCTCCCGCCGTCGGCGAAGTCCTCGTCGGTCCAGCCGAACCGCCGGAGGTTGTTGGTGTAGTTCGGTAGGGCGAGGTACCCGCTCGTGTACTGCCGGGCGGTGGCGCGCGCGGTGCTGGCGTCCGCGTCGAGGACCACCGCGACCTCGGGGGCGAGCAGCCGGTCGGGCCCGATTGCCGCCCGGGCCTCGGCGGTGTGCTCGGCAGGGACGAAGTACGGGTGCGCCCCGGCGGAACGGTCGCGGGAGAGTTCGAGCATTCGGGGGCCCAGTGCCGCCAGGATGCGCCGCTCGGGCGAAAGCCCGGCCGCGTCGAGGCCGTCCAGGTAGTTCACCATTTTTGAGTACGGCTTGCGATAGTCGGTGCCGCCGCCCTCCACCACCACGGCGTGGCTGGCGCCGAGACCGAGCAGGAAGCGGCCGGGATGCGCCCGCTCCGCGTCCTGGGCGAACGCCGCCGCCTCGGGGGGCGACGAGTGCCAGATGCTCACGATCCCGGTCGCGACCCCGATGCGCGTCGTCCCGTCCAGGATCTCCCGGAAGCGTGGGGCGACGTTCTCGCCGAAACCGCCGGAGAACCAGATCCGTGAGTAGCCGAGGTCCTCCAACTCGGTGGCGGCATCGATGGCCGCGCCCTGGCTCTCGCTGGCCAGGAAGAACGGTTGCCATACGCTGACGAGTCGTTGTGCCATACCGCAACCCTACGACCCTCAACGCCGATTCCTCACCTATGGTGCAAGACCGAGCCGGCCGTCGTGGGCGAGCAGGGCGATCTGGGTACGGTTGTCGAGGTCCAGCTTGGTCAGGATGTGCGAGACGTGGGCCTTCACCGTCGTCACGCTCATCAGCAGCCCGCTGGCGATCTCGGCGTTGGAGCGCCCCTGCGCGATGGCCAGCACGACGTCGCGCTCCCGGGGGGTGAGCAGGGCCAGCCGCGCGTGCGCCTGCTCGTACGATTCGGCCCCGGAGGCGACCCGCTGCATGAGGCGGCGGGTCACGCCCGGAGACAGCATCGGGTTGCCGGCCGCGACCGCGCGGACCGCCTGACTGATCTGCTCGGGCGGGGTGTCCTTGAGCAGGAAGCCGCTCGCGCCGGCCCGGAGGGCTCGCAGCACGTGCTCGTCGGTGTCGAACGTGGTGAGCACGATGATCTCGGGTGGCCGGTGGCGGCGGCGCAGGCGCTCGGTGGCGGTGATGCCGTTGACGCCGGGCATCCTGATGTCCATCAGCACCACGTCGGGCAGGTGCCGGTCCACCGCCGTGATCGCCGTGGCGCCGTCGGCGGCCTCACCCACGACGACGATCCCGTCGGCGCCGTCGAGCATCAGCGTGAGCATTCCCCGTACCAAAGGATCGTCGTCGACGATGACGACCCGGATCGGACCCGTCACCTCGGCCACGGCAGCCACGCGGTGAGGTGGAACCGACCCGCGGCGTCGACGTGGTGGGCGACCCGGCCACCGGTGAGCGCGGCCCGTTCGGCGAGCCCGATCAGGCCGGTACCGGCGCTGCCGGTGGCGCCGCTGTCGGGCGTGGTCGGGTTGCTCACCGCGATGCTCAGGCCGGCGCCGGGCGCGCCACCGAGCACCAGCCGGACCGGCTGACCGGCGGCGTGCTTGCGGGCGTTGGTCAGTGCCTCCTGTGCGATCCGGTACGCGGTGCGGCCAACCGTCGGGGGGATCTCGACCGGCGGGCCGAGCGGGTCGTCGACCTCGATCTGTTGCCCGGCGGCCCGCGCCTCGTCGACCAGGCGCGGCAGGTCGGCGAGGGTCTGCCCGGGTGGCGCGTCGGTAGGCGACTCGGCGTCGTCGCTGCGCAGCAGCGTGATGACCTCGCGCAGCTCGTCGAGGGCGTGATGGGCGCTGGCCCGGATCACCCCGGCGGCGGCGCTGAGTCGCTCGGGTGGCGCGTCCGGCCGGTACTCCATCGCGCCGGCGGCCGCCGCCAGCAGGGACAGCCGGTGGGCCAGCACATCGTGCATCTCCCGCGCGATCCGGCTGCGCTCCGCCGCCCGCGCCTCGCCGACCCGCCGTTCCTGCTCCTGCTCGGCCCGTCGGGCCCGGTCCCGCAGCGCCGCCAGCAGGGCGTTGCGGGCCTGCGCCCAGGTGCCCCAGCCGAGCAGGGCCGCGTACGCGATCGTCATCAGCAGCAGCCGCCACCCGTACGGCAGGCTGGGCACCGGCCGCCAGAACGCCTGCACCGCCTCGCCCGCCACACCGACCGCCGCCACCGCCGCCGCCTGCCGAAACGGCCGGTTGCGGGCGATGAACAGCACCGCGAAGCTGGCCACCGGCGTGACCACCGGAGACAGCGCGACGAGCAGGCCGGCCAGCACGCCACCGATCCATGGGCGGCGGACGACCACCGGAACCAGGGCCAGGGCGGCCACCGCCAGCGCGACGTCGACGCCGACCAGGCCGACGGAGCTGGACCGGGTGGCGGACCACAGCATGGTCACGACGAGGACGCCGACCGCCACGGTCGTCACGGTCGTCACCGCCACCGGGACGGAACGCCCCGTCCGCGGCGGCTTGACCTCGCACGTCGCCGCATCCACACCGCGCACGCTACTGGGCTCCCGGCGGCCCGGACCACCTCCTTTGGTAGTACGCCGAGCCGCCAGCGGACGTACCCGCCGCGGCGTCTGGACCGACGTGCCCGGCCCGGCCCGGTCCGCAGACTCAGGCCATGACGAACAACCTTCTCCTGCGCCGAGCAGCGGTGGCGGCCGGCGCGATCGTGGTGGCGGTGGCCGAGTTCGCGCTCCTGCACTCGGCGGCCGGCGTCGACCTGGCGGTCCGGTCCGGAAGCTCGACCCGGCAGATCACCGTGGCCGCGGTCGTCGTGGCCGCCGCGGTCGCGGCACTGGCCGGCTGGGCGCTGCTCGCGGCACTGGAACGCCGCACCAACCGCTCCCGCGTCTGGTGGACCTCGATCGCCGTCGCGGTCCTGTTGCTGTCGCTCGTGGTCGGGCCACCGGGTGGCGTCGGCGGGGGAGCGAAGGCGAGCCTCGCGCTGCTGCACCTGAGCGTCGGCGTTCTCCTCATCCTCGGCCTGCCCCGGCCGCGCCCACAAGGGGCGAACCGATGACCGCGCTGACCGTACGCAAGCAGGACGCGGCGTTCGTCCTCGACTGCGCGCCGAGCGCCTCGCTACGTACCGGCTGGACCTGGCGGTGCGGCGAGATCCGCACCGGCACCGGCCGCTGGACGGTCGAACCGACCGGCCGCCGGCGCATCGGGTTCACCGCGCGGGGCGAGCACGGCGTGCCGGTGCGACTCGACCCGGGCCGGTCGCACGTGCCGGGGCCCGGCGGAGTGGCCCACTGGGCGCCCGGTCGGTGCGGTGGTGAGCTGGTACGCGACGGGAACCGCCTCGCGGTGCGCCTGCCCGGCCGGCTGGGCGGGCCGATCCGCGTCGACGTCACCGGCGAGTGGGCCGAACTGGAGCTGGTGGTGCTCACCGCCTGTTTCGCGCTGATGAGTCGACGGCGGCGACGCACCCTGATCATGATGGCGGTCGTCAGCGCGGGCAGCGGGTGACCGCCGGCCCGACGGCGAGGGCGTGTGCTCAGACGATGCGACGGAGCGCCGTCTCCACGGCGTCGATCAGCGGGTCACCCTCGGTCCGTGGGTGCCGGGCGAGACCGAACTCGACGTCCGGCAGCACGGGCAGGGCACCCGTGTCGCGGCAGATCATGGCCGGTTCGAGGTTCGCGGGCATGAGCGCCGCGACGCCGAGCCCGGCCCGTACCGCGGCGAGCACCCCGACCAGGCTGTTGCTCTCGAAGGCCACCCGCCAACGCCGATCGGCCCGCTCCAGCGCGTCCAACACCGACGTACGCCAGGAGCACGGGTTGGAGAAGAGCACCACCGGCAGCGGATCGGCGGTCACGTCCACACCCTGCCCGGTCGCCCAGACCAGCGGGGCGCGCACCGTCCAACGCGGCGGCCCGGGAATGTCCGGCACCGCGTCGAGCACGAGTTGGACGCGGCCCGCGTCGTAGGCCTCCCGCATGGCGGCGTTGGAACAGCTGAGCACCTCCAGCGTCGCGCCGGGGTGCAGCCGGGCGAGGTCGGCGAGGGCCTGCGGAAGCTGGGCCGCGGCGAGGTCCTCGAGCAACCCGACACCACAGTGGCCGGTGAGCGCGCGTCCGGTTTCGGCGAGTGCCTGGGCGGAGAGCGCGAGGATGCGTTCGGCGTACGGCAGGAGTTCTTCGCCGGCCCGGGTGGGCGCGACCCCGGCCGACGAGCGGTGCAGCAGCGGACGGCCGACGACGCTCTCCAGTCTGCGTAACTGTTGGCTGAGGCCGGGCTGGGTCTGCCCGAGCGCGGTCGCGGCACGGCTGATGCTGCCCTCGTGTACGGCGGCGACGAACGACCGTAGCAGAACGGTTTCCAGGTCCCTGGCCATAAGCATTCATTATGTCGGCCTCAACAAGATGACGTCTTCTTATGGCGCGCGGGCGGAACTAGCGTCAAGCGGGTGACCAGCTACCCGCAGGTGCTCGCCGTGCCAGGGATGGCACCGCTGCTGGGCGTCTCGCTGCTCGCCCGCACCGCGATAACCGCCGACGTGATGGCGCTGACCCTCGTCGTCGTCCTGGGCCTGGAGCTGAGCTACGCGGCGGCGGGTGGGGTCGCGGCCGCCCTGACCGCCGGAGTGGCGCTGGGCGGCCCGCTGCTCGGTCGCATGATCGACTCGCGGGGCCTGCGCCGCGTCCTGCTGGTGACCGTCGCCGCGCAGGTCGTGTTCTGGCTGGGCGTGCCGATCCTGGCGTACGGCTTCCTGCTGGTCGCCAGCTTCGTGGCGGGCCTGCTGATGGTGCCGGCCCAGGCGGTGAGCAGACAGGCGATCGCCGCGATGACGACGGCGCAGCAGCGCCGGGCCGCGTTCGCGCTGGAATCGGTGCAGGGCGAACTGTCGTACATCGTGGGGCCGGCGGTGGTGATCCTCGGTGCCTCGACGGTGTCCCCCGACGTGGTGGCGTGGGGGGTCGGCGCCGCGATCCTGGCCGGCGGCGTCGGCATCGCCGTGCTCAACCCACCAATGCACGCCCAGGACGAGGCGGACGCCGCCACGGCGGAACGACCCCCACGCCGGCAGTGGCTGGACGCCAGGATGATCGCCGCGCTGACGATGGCGTTCGGGACGACGACGCTGCTCAGCGGCGTCGACCTCGCCATCGTCGCCACGCTGCGGGAGGCCGGTCAGGTGTCCTGGGCCGCCGTGGTCGTCGTGGTGTTCGGCGTGTCGTCCGTCATCGGCGGACTGGTCTACGGCGCGCTGACCCGGCCGCTGCCCACCTGGCTGCTGCTCGGCCTGCTCGGGCTCGTGACGATTCCCGCCGGGCTGGCCCACGACTGGCCCTGGCTCTGCGTGGCCGTCGTCGGGAGCGGGCTCCTCACCGCGCCGACCCTTGGCACGGTGGCCGACGCGGTGAGCCGACTGGCGCCACCCGGGGTGCGGGGCGAGGTGACGGGTCTGCAGTCTTCGGCGCAGAGCGCCGGTTTCGCCCTTGGAGCCCCGCTCGTCGGCGTGGCGATCGACCTCTCCGTGCCGGCGGGCGGTTTCGCGGCGGCCGGGCTTGCCGGCCTCGCCGCCGCGGGGACCGGATACCTGCTCTCCCGCCGCTCCAGGATCGGCGGAATCCGACGCGGGCTCAGCGACCAACTCCCGTGGTCGAGCCAGGCCGGTAGATCATCAGCACGACGACGATCGCCCACAGCAGGTTGAACACGCCCGTCACCATCCCGAGCCGGCGTGCGGTGCCGTCCGGCATGGACTCGCCCGTGTCGAGCGCACCGACGACGCGTTTCTGCCCAGGCAGAATGAGGGCGATCAGCATCGTGGCCGCCCCGGCCGTCAGGATCATCGAGACGATCAGCCACCGGTCGCCGAGCACGCCGATGCTCGCGGCCGTCGCGAGGCCGAACACCGGAACGAGCACGCCGATCACCGCGTAGACCCGGGTGATGCGGTGCAGGATGCGCACGGCGGCAACCCGTCCCGGCTCGTCGGGCGCGGCGAGGGCGAGACGCGCGAGGCGCGGGAACATGCTCGCGGCGATGGCGACCGGGCCGATGGTGAGGATGGCCGCGAGCACGTGGACCGACAGCAGGAACGCACTCACGCGCTGGTCCCCTCGCCGAGCACGCTCGTCCGCGGCAGCCGCCAGGTGGTGCCGCGTCGCTCGTACTCGAACAGCTCCTCCACGGCGAGCGCCGTCGACGAGCCGAAGTCACGTTCGAGCAGGTAGAGGGCTACGTCGAGACCCGACGTGACGCCGCCGCCGCTGACGAGGTCGCCGTCGTCGACCACCCGGGCGCGCACGGCCGTCACCCCCGTGGCGCCGAGCAGGCCGATGCCGAGCCGGTGCGTGGTCGCGGTGCGGCCCTCCAAGAGACCGGCCATCGCGAGGGCGAGTGATCCGCCGCAGAAGGCCGCCACGGTGATGTCCGGGTTGTCGAGCGCGCGACGGACGAGGGGCATCGCGGCGCTCGACGCGAAACGGCCCAGGAGTACGGGGATGGTCTCATCCCCGGCGTCCGGGTCTCCGTCGACGGGGCCGACCGCCCCCGGGACGACCACGTAACCGGGTACGTCCGGGTCGAGCCTGGCGGTTGCGGTGAGGCTGATCTGCGGGTTGCCGGAGCGCACAACGCGGGGACCGCTCGCGCTGACGAGCTGCACCGCGAGCGCGCCGCCGAGGAGTTGGCTCCCGGCGGTCAGCACCTCGAACGGGGCGACGACGTCGAGGGGGTCGAACCCGTCGAAGAGGACGATCTGGGCGTGAAATCGAGGCATGGGTGATCTCTTCCGGTGGAGGTGTCCTCCATGTTCGCGCCCCACCAAGCGCGACGCCGATGGCAATCAAGACAGACTTCACCTGTATCTGGCCAGCGGTCGAGTGCCTTATTCTGCTGCGATGTACACGGTCATGGTGCTCGCGCTTCCGGATGCGATCGCGTTCGATATGGCCACCGCCATCGAGACCTTCGGGCGCGTACGCCTACCCGACGGCCGCCCGGGATACCGGCTCGTCGTCGCCGGCCACGAGCCGTCCGTCCAGGCCGGTCCGCTGCGCCTGGCCGTCGACGAGGAACTGGACGCCATCGAGCGGGCAGACCTCGTCGTGGTGCCGGGAAGGAACGACCCGTTGCAGCCCTCGCCGCCCGCCGTTCTCGCAGCCCTGCGGGCCGCAGCGGCGCGTGGGACGCGGGTCGCGTCGATCTGCGTCGGCGCGTTCACCCTGGCCGAGGCGGGCCTGCTCGATGACCGGGACGCGACGACACACTGGCTCGCCGCGGACGAGTTCGCCCGACGGCACCCCGCCGTTCGAATGAACCCCGACGTGCTCTACACCGACAACGGGAGCATCCTGACGTCCGCCGGAGCCGCCTCGGGTCTCGACCTGTGCCTGCACATCGTTCAGCGCGACTACGGGACGGCCGTCGCGGCGGACGCCGCCCGCCTCGCCGTCGCGCCGCTGCACCGCCCGGGCGGACAGGCGCAGTACATCGTCCGGAACCGCGCCACCTACCGGACGTCGACTCTGGAACGGGCGCTCTCCTGGATCGAGGCGAACGCGTACCGTGACCTCACCCTCGCCGACATCGCCGCCGCGGCCGGCATGAGCGTGCGGACGCTGACCCGTCGATTCAAGGACGAGACAGGGCAGAGCCCCATGCAGTGGGTGTCGGGGGTACGCATCCGTCATGCGCAGGACCTGCTGGAGACGACCGACCACACCGTCGACCGGATCGCCGCCCAGACCGGGTTCCCCACCACGAGCAACTTCCGATCCCAGTTCGGGCAACTCCTCGGCGTCACACCAGGCGCGTACCGGAAGGTTTTCCGTCCGCAGCCGGGTCCGGGCGGCGCGTAGCCGGGGGACGGGCGGCGGTCGGCTCCGGCCCGGCGACGCGGCCACGCCGGGCGTCCACGGCGAGCAGGGTGAGGGCGGCCAGTGTCAGCAGCCCGCCGGCGAGTGCCAGCGGGCGTGCCCCCGAGGTGGGCAGGAGGGCGCCGCCGAGCAGCGATCCGCCGGCGATGCCGGCGTTGAAGGCGGTGCTGACACCGGCCGACGCGATGTCGGTGCTGCCCGGGGCCAGTTGCAGCATCCGGTTCTGCACGGCCGAGCCGAACGCCGCGTACGCGAGGCCGATCCCGGCGAGGAGCGCGACCACACCCGGCTTGAGCGCGCCGAGCGCGGACAACCCCAGCAGCGAGGCCGTGCCGATGCCCAGCGGCGTCAGCAGTGAGGCGATCGGTCGGCTGTCCAGAGTCCGGGCCGCGACCAGGGTGCCGACGACCCCGGCCGCGCCGGCGACGAACAGCAGCGGCGCCAGGACCGCGTCGGCGAAGCCGCTGACGTCGAGCAGGAACGGTGTCACGTAGGTCTGCAGGGTCATGAAGCCGCCGATGCCGAGGGCGGTGGCGATCAGCAGGACGGCGAAGCGCCGCCCGTCCGGTGCGGTGCCCCGGGCGGCGCCACCGGCGGCCGGGGGATAGGACGGAAGAAGGACCAGCACCGCGGCGGCGATAGCCAGACCGACCCCGGCCAGCACCGCGAACGCCGCGCGCCAGCCGGCCTGCTGCCCGAGCCAGGTGCCGAGGGGTACGCCGAGCACCGGGGCGAGGGTCGCCCCGGTCGCGAAAAGCGCCACCGCCCGGCCGCGCACCGCGACCGGAAACGGCCCGATCACGGTCGCCGTGGCGATGGACCAGAACAACGCCTGGGCGAGGGCGGTCACCAGGCGGGAGCCGGCCAGCACGGCGTACGTCTGCGCGAGCGCGGCGGCGGCGTTCGCGGCGGCGAACAGGAGCATCGTGACGCCGAGCAGCTGCCGGCGGGGGATCCGCTGGGTCAGCCGGGTCAGCGGCACCGACGCCAGCACGACCACCACGGCGTACCCACTGACCAGCAGACCCACCTGGGAGCGGGACCGGTCGAGATCGGGTGCGATGCGGGTCAGCAGACCGACGGGCAGCAGCTCGGTCGTGATGAACGCGAACGCGGCGAGGGAGAGCGTGACGAGCACGGCCCTGGCCCTTCGCGGCGACACCTCCGGTGCCATGGCCCACCCCCGATCCAGGGGCCACCGTAATCGAGGGCCCGAGCCCCACTGCGCGCGCGGGCCCCGGCGGCCGTCGGCCGGATCGGCTGGCCGGGCCGGGTGCCGCCGTCGACGGCCGGGCCTCCGGTCAGGATCGTGTCCGGAACGGGGCAAGGACGGCGCGGATCTGGTCGGCCGCGCCCCAGTCGTCGTCGAACTGGGCCAGCACGGCGAGGTGTTGTCGCAGCTGGATGACCGGCATGCGGGCCTCCCAACCGCCGTCGAGCGAGGTCAGCTCCGCGTAGACCTCGAACATCCGTCGTGCCTCGGGCGGGGGCGAGGTGGACCACACGTGCGCGAGGTCGACCTCGGCCCACACGTACGACACGGCCGGGTCGATCAGCGCGGGCTCTCCGTCCGCGGTGGCCAGGATGTTCTGTGCCCACAGGTCGCCGTGCGTCAGACACGCCGGCCGCTCCGGCAGCAGGTCGGGCAGCCGGTCACAGAGCCGTTCCAGCGCCGCCCGGTCTCCGGCGTCGAGCGCCGCCTCGACGCGGGGCTCGTCGAGCCACCGCAGCAGCCGGTGCTGCGCGAAGAACGCGAAGCCGTCGTCGTTCCACGTGTTGACCTGGCGGCGACGGCCCAGCCAGTTGTCGTGGTGCCAGCCGAAGCGAGGGTGGGTCGTGCTCAGGTGCAGGCGGGCGAGCAGGTGCGCGAACTGCTCCCAGAAGGCCTCGCTCGGCGGCCGCTCGCGCAACACCGACAGCACCAGTAGGTCCCGGTCCGCCAGGATCACCTCGGGTGTCGCCACACCGCCGAGTTCGCGCAGGGCGGCCAACCCTTCGGCCTCGGCCACGAAGACGTCGTCGGCCGGCGGGTCGGCGAAGGCCTTGACGAACACCGGCGGAGCGTCCCGAAGGGTGGCGATGCCCGCGAGCGCCGCAAGCCCGCCTGTCACCGGCTGCACCGTGACGGCGTCAGACATACCGGCCAGGTGCAGTCGCTCCAGCAGGGTCATCCAGGACGCTCCTAGGAAGGGGTCACGCAGACCGCGAGACCGGAACAGACAGGTCGGTCAGGGCCGGTTGTGGACGAACCACGCGTCACCGGCCGGTAGGGCGACGGCGACCTCCCACCGGCTCAGTTCGAGGTTCGGAGCGAGCGCCTTGAGCTGACCGGCTGCCGCCCACGCCTCGTCACCCGGTGTCGGGCGACGACCCACCTGAAACTGGAGCATGGTGCCCCACGACGCGACCAGGCGGGCGTCCCACCGGTGCCGCCACTGCTCCAGCACCTCGCCGAGCCTCTGCTGATCCTCCAGGTCGAGCGCACCATAGAAGTCCACCCAGTACGCCGAGCCGCGGACGTCGCTGGTGGGCAGCAACATGAGCAGGACGCTGTCCGGCGCGTACCAGTAGTCGGTCTGCGTCACGAGTCGCACCTTGCCAAGCACCTGGGCGTGCAGGTCGGCGTCGGTGAGCAGCCGGTCGTACAGCATTCGCTCCAGCACCGGGAGCGGCGTCGGCAGCACCACGTCCGACGCCAGGGCGGTCAGGTCGACGCCGGTCGTGCCACGCGCGTAGAACTCGATCTCGTCCTCGTCTACCTGGTGGTCCTCGCTGTGGTGGCGGTAGGTGAGCCAGGGTTCGGACGACGCCGCCGCCTCGGCGAACGCGCGCAGCTCCGACTCCGACGGACCCTGCTCGGGCTCGGGCCGAATTGTCAGCGTGTCGTCGAAGTCGTCGGTGACCATGACGGGCCGACGCCCGGTGACCGGCACCAGCGCGTCGGCGGCCTGCCAGATCTCGTGCAGGCGGTCGGGGTCGACGTCGGCGACGAGGACGGTGCCCGATGGGCCGTGCCCGATCGGCAGGCCGGCCAGTGGCGTGCCCAGGAAGGTCGCTTCGACCTGGTCGAGGTCGTCTCGCACGGTGGCAGCCTTCCCGATCATCCGAACTGGTCGGCCAGCTTGGTCAGCTTGCCCACATACGCCGGCCAGTCGTAGTCGTCGGGGAGGTTGGTGTTGTCCCGCCGGAGGCCGACCGCCCCGTCGTGCTGTTCGCGCATGATGTCGGCGTGCCCGGCGTGCCGGGCGATGTCGCAGGTCACGTGGATGATGATCCGCTGTAGCGTCACATCCCGCCGACCTGGCCGCCACCACGGCACCTGCCCCGGCGCGTCGAGCGGTAGCTGCTCGATCGTCTGGTCGGCGAACGCGCCGACCCGGCGATACAGGTCGATCAGCCCGTCCTTCGACTCGTCCTCCCGGGCGTACCAGTCTGCGTGCGGGTCCTCGTCGAACGCCGCCATCGGGACCAGCTCGTCCGGCGTCGGGAATTCACGGCCGAAGGTGGGCCCGAAGTAGCCGGCCTCGATGTTGAGGCAGTGCTTGAGCACGCCCAGCAGGTTGTTGCCTGTCGCCGTGCGGGGCAGCCTGGCCTCGCGCTCGCTGAGCCCGTCGAGCTTCCAGATGAGGTCTTCGCGGTTCTCCCGGAGGTAGTCGTGCAGCGCGGCCTTCGCGTCGTTCAGATCAGCCATGCCCGCCAGCCTTCACCAACCGCCGGGCCGTCGCTGCCCCGGGGCGCCCCGGTGGCCGGCCGTGCGGGCGGGGCAAGGCGCCTTCAGGGGCGGGCGGAGGCACTATCGTTCTGGCGTGCACATCCGATTCGACGTCCCCGCCGATCCCGCCTACCCGGGTCGGGTGGCCGCTGCCCTCGGCAACGTCCGGTTGCGCAGATTCGGCTATATCGGAGCGGTGCTGACGGTGGCCGGGGTCATCGGTCTCGTCGTCTCGCGCGGGTTCGGGTGGGGCGAGCGGAGTACGCCGCTCTGGACAACGCTGGTCGTGGCCGGCGTGCTGTCGATGCTGTACCGACCGTGGGTGCTGGCGCGCGCCCGACGCCGCTCCGGTAGCTACGCCGTCGAGGGCGCCTACGACATCACCGATGACAACATCATGATGCGCAGCGGCTCGGAGTCCGGCGGCATCGCCTGGGACGGGGTCACCCAGGTGCGGGAGGTCGGAGATTTCTGGGTCGTGTACGTCGGCCGGATGCCGGCCACCGTGATCCCGCGCTGGTTGATGTCCGCCGAGGATGCCGAGACGTTGCGTGCCCACCTGACCGAACGAGGGCTGCTGCGCCGTCGGTGACCTCAGCTGCCGAGGCCGCTGGGGGATCGGACTACCGCATCCGCGCCCCGGATCGCCTGCTTCTCCCTATTCTCGACGGGTATGCACCAATCCGAGTAGTGGCCGTCGGCCGGCGGCTCACAGGAGGCCGTCATGAGCACCACGGATCGACCCGAGGGGATCAGCCCGACAGCGGTGGAGTCAGCACCAGGGTTATGGCGGATCGATCTGCAACGGCACGACCTCAGCATCCCCGGGCGGGAGGTCATTCAGACTCGGGTGGAGTTCACACCGGATTCGCCACCGTTCAAGCATTTCCACCCCGGCGAGGAAATCATCTGCGTACTGCAGGGGACGCTGGAATACCGGCTTGAGGGGCAGCCGCCCATGGTGTGCAATCCCGGCGACGCGTTGACGGTTCCCTACGGCGTGCATCACCAGGCGCGCAACGTTGGCGACAGTATCGCGGTCGAGTTGGCCACGTACGTCGTCGAGAAGGGGAAACCACTTCTCACCAAGGTGGAGTGAGATCTCCCCGGGCCGCGGTCAGACGGTCGCCGAGTGGCCGGGTCGCAGGTCGACGAGCACGTCGGTCAGGCCCGCGGACTCGAACGCGCGCACGACATCGTCGGCACCCTGGGTGTAGTGCGCCCAGCCGTCCTGGTGAACCGGGATTACCGCCCGGACGCCGAGCAGGGTCGCCGCTCGGGCCGCCAGTTCCGCGGTCAGGGTGAGGAACGCCTCGCCGCGTACCGCGATCCTGGCCGCGCCGAGGTTGAGGATCGCGATCTCTGTCGCCGGAAACTGCTCCGCGACGACCGCCACCACATCCAGCGAGGCGTTGTCGCCGCTGACGTAGACGGTCGGCCAGCCGGCCGCCTCCAGCACGAACCCGATCACCGGGCCGTTGACCACGCCGATCTCCGGCGAACCGTGCAGCGCCGGAACCGCCGTGACGCGTACGTCGCCGACCTCGGCGTACTGGAAGGGCCGCAGGCCGGTCGCCCCAGGCCCGAGATTCGGTGCCCCCGCCGTGGTGGTGAACACCCGGCGGGCCTGGCGCGCGTACTCCCGCCCGGAGATGTCGAGGTTGTCGATGTGGTGTTCGTGCGACACGAGCACCACGTCGACCGGGTCGAGGTCCGTGGGCGCGGCGCTCGGGCCGGTGAACTTGGTGGCGGTGACCGGCCCGGCCTGGTACGTCCGCGGGTCGTCGAACGTCGGGTCCACCACGAGGCGTTGGCCCGCGTAGTCGAGGACGGCCGTGGGACCGCCAACGGAGCGTACGGTCAGCTTGTTCATGGTGTTCTCCCTGGTTGTTGGTTCGCCTGCTCGCGGAGGGCCTGGTTCTCGGCGCGCAGGCGGGCGAGTTCGTCCCGTACCGGCGCGAGCGCGTCCGAGAGTTCCGCCTCGCTGAAGCGGGGCGTGATGTGTTGGGGGCAGTTCCAGTCGTAGCCCTGCACCTTGACGGTGATCAACCGTTCCACCCGGCCCGACGGCCCGGGCGCGCCCAGCCTTTCCAACAGTTCCTCGAACCCGGGGTCCCGCACGTCGGTGACGTGTGCCGTGCCGATGATCTTGAGGCGGCGTTGGTGGGCGTAGTCCATGAGCAGCAACGACACCCGGGGTGAGCTGGCGAGGTTGCCGACCGACAGGTACTGCCGATTGCCGCGCAGGTCGGCCCAGCCGAGGACGCTGTGCCCGTCGACGGGGTCGAGGACGTGCAGGAAGCCGGGTGGGCCGCCGCGGTGCTGCAGGTACGGCCAGCCGTTCTCGCCGACGGTGGCGAGGTAGAAGCTGTCGCGTTCGGTGATGAAATCGGCCTCATCGTCACTCAATGTCGCGTCGGTGTCCCAGCCAGCGGTCATCCGCTGGATGGCGGGCCGGCTGCCGTAGCGCTGTTGCGCGGCGACCACCGACGCGGTGGTCAGTTCCTGCAGGTAGCGGTGTGGCATGACGGGCACCTTCCAGGGGTCGGTCCGGCCGGGGAGGGTCGGCGCTCCGGCAGGCGAACGAGCCTACCTAACCACCGTGATGACGTTTGCCGGTAAGAAGCTACGCCGTAGTGCCTAACCTGTCAAACGGCTGACGGTGGTAAGGTTGGTGTCATGACACGTCGGCCACTGGTGGGCGAACCCCTCGCGCTGGACCTGGTCAACACCCAGTGGGTCGAGCGGGGCCGCATGGTCGACCTGTTCGACGAGCCGGACGGGCTGCGGGAATGGCTCGCCGAGCACCGGCTGGAGGGTGACCCGGCGGCGGTGGAGACCCCGTTGCGGCAGACGCGTTCGGCCCTGCGCCGCGTCCTCGAACAGCCCGACGCGGATTCCGAACGGGCGGTCAACGCGATCCTCGCCCACGGTGCCTCGCGCTACACGCTCCACCGGGCGGCCGTGCACGAGCAGCAGGACGTCGACCCCGACTGGCTGCCCTCCTGGCGAGCGGCCATCAACTACCTGGATCTGCTGCGTCAGCAACCCAACCGCATTCGACGCTGCGGTAACCCCGCCTGCGTCCTGCACTTCTACGACACGTCGCGCAACGGCACCCGACGCTGGTGCTCCATGGACGGATGCGGCGCCCGTGCCAAGGCCGCCCGCCACTATCAACGCCAGCGCATCACACCCGCCTCATAGAGCGCGGGGGTACGGGGGACAGCGGCGGCGGCCCGGCCCATAAGGTGAACGGATGTCGGTCAAGCAGTTCCAAGTGACCTTCGACTGCGCCGAGCCTGTGCGCGTCGGTCGTTTTTGGTGCGAGGTGTTGGGGTACGTCCCCCCGCCGCCCCCGGAGGGGTTCGCCACCTGGGACGATGTCGATCGCGAGCACGGCTCGTGGTTCGCGTGCAGTGACCCCTCGGGGGTTGGTCCGCGACTGTTCTTCCAGCGGGTGCCCGAGGGCAAGGTCGTGAAGAACCGGGTGCACCTCGACGTGCGGGTCGGCACCGGGCTGGTGGGCGAAGAGCGCCTGGCCGCCCTTGAGGCCGAATGCGCGCGACTGGTCCCGCTCGGCGCGGTACGCGGGCAGCTGTTGCTCGCCGACGGCGAGAACGAGTCGTGCCTCAACATGCAGGACGTCGAGGGCAACGAGTTCTGTCTCGACTAGGTGGCCGGGCGCCGGCCGGGTGGCGCTAGCCTCGGCCCTCGACCTGCTGCGGCACGAGAAGGAGATCGCCGCGCACCAGTCGTTCAACTACGCGTTGCTGGACGAGGGGGAGACGGCGATCCTCGGCTGCGTCTACATCGACCCACCGGAGCGCACCGGCTCCGACGGCGAGGTCTCCTGGTGGGTGGTGGACGACCTGGTGGGCAGCGAGCTGGAGGCTGCCGTCGACACGCTGGTGCCGCAGTGGATCGCCGCGGACTGGCCGTTCCACCAGCCCCGCTACCTGGGCCGCGACATCGCCTGGCAGGACTGGCTGTCGTTGCAGCGCGTCTCCTGAGCGCGGCGAGCGTGGTGGGGGCCAGACGAGGTCGCCTGGCCCCCACGGTCGGGCTCGGTCAGCCCAGGTACTTCTCCCACGGACCGGTGATGGCCAGGGTGAGGCCCGGGTCCTGCATGTTGACGAAGAGCACCTTGCCGTCCGCGCTGAACGTCGGCCCGCAGAACTCCGAGTCGTTGAGCTGGTTGCGGGCGATCGCGTACGTGGGCCCACCCGGGATCGTGCTGAGCACGTGCGAGGCGCCCGCGCCGTCCTCGGCGAGCACGAGGCTTCCCCACGGGGTGACGGTCACGTTGTCCGGGCCGTCGAAGGTGATATCGGTGTACTTGACCGGCGCACCCTCCTCGGAGGCGGTCTGGTGCGGGAAGTACGTCACCAGCTGGATGGTCTGGTTCTTGTAGTTGTAGAACCAGACCATCCCGTCGTGCGGCGCGGCGTCCGCCGGGAGGTCACCCTCGTCCCAGGCGTAGGAGTTGACCACGTACACGCCCTCGTCGGTGGCCCACACGCCCTCGAACTTGCGTCCGCGGGTGACCTCGCCGTCGGCAAACTGCTCGCGCACCGACGTGGTGCGCGCGTCGCGGTCCGGCACCTCGATCCAGCGGACCGGGAAGGGGCGGCCCAGCTGGGCGGAGGTCAGGTAGGCGACGTCCGGCAGCACCGAACCGTCATCCATGATGATCTGCATCGCGGCGAGGACACCGGCGTTCGGTGCGAGGCGGGTGAGCACGCCCGGGCCCAGCTTGACGCCGTGCGGCGCCGTCCAGCGGTAGAAGAGGCCGTTGGGCTCGTCGGCGTCCTCGGAGAGGTAGATCCGGGTGCGGTCCTTGTCGACGGCCAGCGCCTCGTGCGAGTAGCGGCCCAGGCACTTGATCGGCTTCGGGTCGGCGCTGCCGTCGGCCCACACCTCGAAGACGTAGCCGTGATCCTTCTGGTAGACGCCGGACCGGCTGCCCTCTTCCCACGTGTCGCCGGCCCGGTCCTCGGTCTCCTCGCAGGTGAGCCAGGTGCCCCAGGGGGTCGGCCCGCCGGCGCAGTTGGAGATGGTGCCCGAGAGCGCCACGAACTCACCCAGGTTGCGGCCGGCGAGGTCGGTCTTGATCACGGTGCAGCCGCCGGCGTCGACGGCGCCCGCGTCGTAGACCGTTCCCTTGACGTGCGGCACGCCGAACTCGGCGCCCGGGTCGATCTCGTGGTTCTGGATCAGGGTGTACCGGCCGTGGCCGGCGTCGTAGACGGCCATGCCGTCGTGGTCCGACGGGGTCATGCCCTGGCCGCGGTCGAGCCGGGTGACGCCGGTCCGGGTGACCACGGTGTAGCTGAAGCCCTTGGGCAGCGCCAGGACTCCCTTGGGGTCGTCCACCAGCGGTGGGAAGGGCACGTTGCCGGGCTTCACCGGCGGGTGCGGCCGGGCCGGGCTGGCCTGGGCCAGCGACGGCAGGCCGCCCGCGACGGCGAGGCCGACGCCGGCGGCGGCGCCGCTGGCGAGGAAGGTACGACGAGAGGAAGGCACGTGGATCAGCTCCTGGTCAGGACAAGTGCGACGACTGGCAGCCAACTCCTGCGGACGGACAGCGACACGTCAACCGAGGAATCGGGCGGTGACATCGGAGTTAAGAATCAGGGTCGCGTACGCGTCGCGGGGTCGGCCAACTTGACCTTGACGCTGCGTCAACCCCCCATGCTGACGCCATGAGCATCCCACCGCCAACAGCTCAGGCCGAGCAGCCCGCGATCCACGTGCACGGCCTGGAGAAGTCGTTCAAGCAGGTGAAGGTGCTGCGCGGCGTCGACATCGACGTGGCGCGGGGCAGCATCTTCGCCCTGCTCGGCTCGAACGGGGCCGGCAAGACCACCGTGGTGAAGATTCTGGCCACGCTCCTCAGGGCCGACGGTGGGACGGCCCGGGTCGCCGGCTTCGACGTGGCGACCCAGGCCGCCGACGTACGTCAGTCGATCAGTCTCACCGGGCAGTTCGCGGCGGTCGACGAGATCCTCACGGGGCGGGAGAACCTGGTCCTGGTTGCCCGGCTGCGGCACCTCAAGGAGCCCGGTGCGATCGCGGACGACCTGCTGAGGCGCTTCTCGCTGACCGAGGCGGGCGCCCGGAG
The DNA here is from genome assembly GCF_022229015.1 of Micromonospora foliorum. Lineage (GTDB taxonomy): Bacteria > Actinomycetota > Actinomycetes > Mycobacteriales > Micromonosporaceae > Micromonospora > Micromonospora foliorum. The sequence goes on along the minus strand of NZ_JAKKFF010000075.1, from coordinate 83,843 downwards.
GGTGCGGACGTACTCCGGTGGCATGCGTCGCCGTCTGGACATCGCGATGAGCCTGATCGGGAACCCGCCGGTCATCTTCCTCGACGAGCCGACGACCGGGCTGGACCCGGAGGCACGCATCGAGGTGTGGCAGGCGGTCAAGGAACTCGCCCGGGGCGGCACCACAGTGCTGCTCACCACCCAGTACCTCGACGAGGCGGAACAGCTCGCCGACCGGATCGCGATCCTCCACGAGGGACGGATCGTCGTGAACGGCACGCTGGGCGAGCTCAAGCAGCTCCTGCCACCCGCCGAGGTCGAGTACGTCGAGAAGCAGCCGACCCTCGAGGACGTCTTCCTCACCCTCGTCGGCGCCAAGGCGGAGAAGGAACAACGATGAACAGGCACTTCCTCGGTGACACCACAATCCTGCTGGGACGCTCACTGCGCCACATCGCCCGCAGCCCGGACACCATCATCACGACCGCCGTCATGCCGATCGCCTTCATGCTGCTGTTCGTCTACGTCTTCGGCGGCGCGATCGAGACCGGTTCCGACTCGTACGTGAACTATCTGCTCCCCGGCATCCTGCTCATCACGATCGCCTCGGGCATCTCGTACACCGCCTTCCGGCTCTTCCTGGACATGCAGGGCGGCATCTTCGAACGGTTCCAGTCCATGCCGATCGCACGGTCCTCGGTGCTGTGGGCGCACGTGCTGACCTCACTTGTCGCCAACCTGGTCTCGCTCGTGGTCATCGTCCTCGTCGCCCTGCTCATGGGCTTCCGCACGGGCGCGGGCGTGCTGGGCTGGCTCGCCGTCACCGGCATCCTGCTCCTGTTCACCCTCGCGCTGACCTGGATCGCCGTGATCCCCGGCCTCACCGCGAAGTCCGTGGACGGCGCGAGCGCGTTCTCGTACCCGCTGGTCTTCCTGCCCTTCGTCAGCTCGGCCTTCGTGCCCACCGCGTCGATGCCCGGCCCGGTGCGCGCCTTCGCCGAGCACCAGCCGGTGACCGCCATCGTCAACGCGATCCGCGACCTCTTCGCGCAGAAACCGGTCGGGGCGGACATCTGGACCGCCCTCGCCTGGTGCGTCGGGATCCTCGTTCTCGCCTACCTGTTCGCCAACCTGACCTACCGCCGCAAGATCTCCTGAGCTGGATTCGGGTGGGGCCGAGCGACTCGGGGGGCAGGATCAGGGCATGCTGACGATCAGTCAACTGGCGGCGTATGCCGGGGTCACGGTGCGGGCGGTTCGGCACTACCACCAGATCGGCCTGCTGCCGGAGCCCGAGCGGGACACCTCGGGCTACCGGCGGTACAACGCAGGGGCGGTCGTGTCCCTCATCAGGGTCCGGATTCTCGCCAACGCTGGCGTGCCGCTCTCCCAGATCCGTCAGCTGCTGGAGGCCGACGCGTCGACCTTCGCCACTGCGGTCGAGGAGATCGACAGGCAACTGGGCGACGAGATCGCACGACTGGAGGCCAGCCGGAAGCAGATCGCGCAACTCGCCGCCGGGGATCGTCTGGCGCTTGCACCAGAGGTGATCACCTACCTCGACCGGCTCCGGGACATCGGCGTCTCCGAGCGGGTGGTGGCGGGTGAGCGGGACAGCTGGATCCTGATGTCGGCTCGCTGGCCCGATCGCGTCCGCGAATGGATGCCCAGCAAGACCGCGCAGCTCGACGACCCGCAGCTCGTTCGGCTCTATCGGATCCTGTCGGAGGTCTTTGAAAGCGACACCGGCGACGACGCGCGTCTGGTGGAGGCCGCCGACATCCTGGCCAGCCTCGCCGAGCAGGCATACCGTTCTGGCGAGATCGACCTCGGTGAGGTGGCGCAGGACGATTTGCCGTTCGATCTTCTGGACGCGCTGGCCGTCGAGGCGGACCCCCGGGTGGAGCGACTGCTGGAATTGATGCGCGAGCGCGGCTGGGATGGTCTGGCCCGGCTGGAGCGGCTGGCAGAGCCGCCCACTTGATCGACTGTCAGCTCTGTTGGTGCTTGACCGCGGCGTTCAGCGTCCCGCTGCCGGGGCCGGTTCTGGTCGGCGCTGCGTGGACGTATCGGGTGTGGCGCGCCACCAGCGGCGCGCCACCAGCGCCGACAGCCCGGCGCCCGCGGCGTTGAGCAGGACGTCGTCCACCGACGACACCCGGTCCAGCCGCAGGACGTACTGGGCGGTCTCGACCAGGACCGAGCAGCCCGCCGCGAGGGCCAGGACCCGCGGCACCGACGCCAGCGCCGGGAACCGCAGCGGCGCGAAGAACCCCAGGGCCGCGAAGACCAACAGGTTGCCGACCACCTGGACCGTCGCGGTCAGCGGCCCCCCGTCGGAGACGATCGTGAGCAGGTCGCGCAGCGGCACCAGGGCCACCCGACCGGGAACGACGCCGGCCTGGTCACCCGGCAACATGATCATCCATACCCAGGGGACCGTGCCGTAGACGATGCCGACGTCGGCCAGCGACGTCCGCCACGCCGAGCCGGTGCCGGCGGCACGTCTACGGCGTGCCAGCACCCACACCGCCAGTGCGGCCAACGGCAGGACGACCATCGTGATGAGGACGACGCCGTTGAACGTACCGAGCCAACCGTGCCAACCCCTGACCATGCGACCCCCGCTGTTCGCCCGGTCCCGAAACCTACCCGGCGCTCCTCGGCAGATCGACAGGGCGGGTCAGCCGAGCGCAGGGTGCGGGCCGCCAGGTAACTCAAGGTCGTGCCGCCCCCGGCGGCGCTGCGGGGGGCGGCACGGGTGATCAATCGTGCGGTGGGTCAGCTACGGGTGGACCACTGCTGGTTGGTGCCGCCGTTGCAGGCCCAGAGGATGAGTTTGGTGCCGTTGGCGGTGGCGGCACCGTTGGCGTCGAGGCAGAGCCCGGACTGGACGCCGGTGACGGTGCCGTTGGAGTTGAGGTTCCACTGTTGGTTGGTGCCGCCGTGGCAGTCCCAGATGATGGCCTGGGTGCCGTTGGCGGTGCCCTGGCCGCTGGCGTCGAGGCACTTGTTGCCGTACACCTGGAGTTGCTTGCCGGCCGTGTAGGTCCACCGCTGCGCGGTGTTGCCGGTGCAGTCCCAGAGTTGGACCTGGGTGCCGTTGGTGGTGCTGCCGTTCGGTACGTCGATGCAACGGCTGGACTGGCCGCCCACGACCTGGACGTTCTGTTGCGGGTTGCCGCCGCCGGCCGGCGCGTAGGCGGCGGCGTTGATGTTGGCCTGGACGGCGTTCTCGGTGGCCGCCGTCGGGTAGCCGGAGGTCAACACACCCTCGAAGAAGGTGCCGCGGCCGGTGATGCTGTTGTCACCGCCGATGCCGAGCAGGATCGCGCCTTCCTTCTTCATCGGGTGGTAGCCGTTGGGGCGTGGCCCGTCGAAGTAGGTCGTCAGGCTGCCCGACTGGGCGTTGCCGCCCCGGATCGCCCAGTGGTTCGGCTCGCCCTTGACCATGGCGGTGACGAAGCGGTGGTTGATCGACGCGATGTTGTTGTAGCCCGCGTTGACTCCGGAGAAGAGCCCCCACTCCAGGTCGGCCATGATCCAGGGGCCGGCTCCCGCCCCGTAGCCCCACTGCTTGTTGGCGCCGAAGTAGACGGTCTCCATGATGGCGCGTTCGTCGGCGAGGTTGTTGGTCTGCGCGTTGCCGTAGTCGAAGCAGCACCACTGGTTGTAGTGCGTGCCGTCGACAACCGCGTAGATGCCCTCGGGCTGGTCGCCGGTCGCGACACCGTTGGTGTTGTTGTTGCGGTACCCGGTGCCGGGGGCGATGTAGACGCCGTACGCCTTCTGCCCGCCGACGGTGACCGGTGCCGCCTTCGCGTCGGCGAGGTTGTCCCAACCGCCCGGGGCGGGGCCGACGAAGTAGCCGGGGGGCGCCTGGGTGAGACGGTTGTTGCGGCCGGACTGGTCGTAGATGATCGTGATGACGCAGTTGGTGTTGACGCAGAACGTGTCCTGGGTGGCGGCGTTGGCGTAGCCGCCCTCACTGAGCACACCGACGTCGCGGGTGGTGTTGTCCGACGATCGTCGGACCTGGTAGAGCGGGCCGTTGTACGCGCCGTACAGCGCGCGGGTGGTGCTGTGCGCGGCCACGCACGGCGTGCCGCCGGAGGCGTAGATGTCACACGGACCCGTGCCGGCGGCGTGGGCGACGCCCGGCGCGTCCGAGACCACGTAGACGCCAGCGCCGACGACGAGGACCAACAGGGTCCCGGCGGCGGCCAGCAGGCGACCCAGCTTTCTCCTCACATTCATCGGATCCTTTCCCGTGCGTGGTGGGGGTGGGGCGTGAATTTGACGTCACACGTCATACCTGTGACATTAATGGGCGTCCATCTATTGGCGCTAGTTCGCAGGCGCTGCTCATCGATCGACGAGCCCGGGGACGGATATGCTGGTCAGCGGAGCAAGGTGCGTCCCCGTGTCGGGGCAGAAATCGATTCGAGGGCGATTGATGAACATCGGGGAGATCGCTCGCCGGGCGGGGGTGTCCCGCAGCACCGTCTCCTACGTGCTCAGCGGGAAACGCAGCGTCTCCGAGGCGACCCGGCAACGGATCCAGTCGGTCATCGACGAATTGGACTACCGGCCGAACGCCAGCGCCCGGGCTCTCAAGGAGGGGCGCACCCGCACCCTCGGGCTGGTCATCCCGCCGGCGAGCCAGCGGTTGACCGACATGCAACTGGGCTTCGTCGCCAGCGTCGTCGAGGCCGCCGCCCGCCATGACCTCGACGTGCTGCTGTCCCCCTCCGGCGGCGACCATGACCGGTCGTTCGAGCGGATCGTCACCGGGCGTCGGGTGGACGGCGTGGTCCTCATGGAGATCCGGTTGGCGGACGACCGGGTGACCCGGCTGACCAAGGCCGGGCTGCCGTTCGTCACCATCGGCCGGACCGCCGAGCCACACGGGATGAGCTGGATCGACATCGACTACGCCGGGCTGATCGCCCGGTGCGTGCAGCACCTGGCCGACCTGGGGCACCGGCACGTGGCGCTCGTGAACCGGTCCGCCGAGTTGGTGGCCGCCGGGTACGGCCCCAGCCATCGCGCGCTGACCGGGTTTCGTGCGGCGGCGGTGGAGCGGGGGTTGACCGGCGTGGAGGTCTGCAGCGGCGACGACACCGCCTCCGGCGAGGCATGTATGGAGCAGCTGCTCGCGACGCACCCGGAGGTCACCGCGGTGGCCACCATCAACGAGGCCGCACTGCCCGGGATGCAGCGCGCGTTGACCGGCGCCGGGTTGTCCGTGCCACGCGACTTCTCCGTCACCGGAGTCGCCGCGCAGCACTGGGCGGAGGATTTCCGCCCGCCGCTGACCGCCGCCGACGTGCCGATGGTCGAGATGGGCGCCGAGGCGGTGTCGCTGCTGTTGGAGATCATCGCGGCTCCCGGCGCCGTGCCACGACACCGCCTCTACAGTCCGCCCATCTCGTTGCGTTCCAGCACCGGCCCGGTTCGGGCCCGCTGATCCGAGCCGGCTATTCGCCCCTGACCCGCCGTTCCTCCGCAGCAGCGGCGAGGATGAGATAGCTGCTGGCGGTCCAGGTGTACGCGCGGTCCCGCAGCCCGGTGCCGGTCTCGGCGTCGAAGTTCTCCGCGAAGCCGGACTTCTCGCACAGCGCGAGGAACCGCCGACTGATGTCGTCGGCGATCCGGGTCTGCCCGGCCCGGCGCAGGCCGTCCTCGACCAGGACTGTGGACGGCGCCCAGATGGGGCCACGCCAGTAGCCGTCGGCGAGGTAGTGGGCCGAGTCCGTCGGCTCGGTGGCCAGCCCGTGCGTGGTCAGGTGGGTTTCCACGCCTCGTGCCAGCGCGGCGGCGACCGGGGCCGGCAGGTCGGCCCCGAGTGCGACGGGCATCAGGTCGAGCAGGCTGCGGCTCCGTCGCCGGTGCCCGGTGTGCGGGTCCCGGGCGCAGAAGCGCTCGCCGTCCCACAGGTCGCGCAGCATGGCCTCGTGGATCCGGTCGGCCTCCCGGGACCAGCGGGCCGCGGGCTCACCCAGCTCGGTGGCGAGGTCGGCGAGGCAGCGAAGCTGCGAGACCAGGAACGCGGCGAGGTCGGCCGTCTCGACGACCCGGCTGTCGTCGAAGGTGGTGGCGTTGTCCCAGCCGCTGTCGTTGCCGTGCTGGTAGTGCGGCAGGTCGTGGCCGGGGGCGCGCCGCGCGTCGAGCCAGAATTCGGACCAGCGGGCAAGCCGGTCGTACGTCTGCGCCAGCGCCGCCCGGTCCGGCGGGTGGGGCAGGCGTCGGCGCAGGTGACGGAGCGCCCAGCCGTGGATGGGTGGCTTGACGTAGTTGTGCAGGACCTCGGAGTGGGTGACCGAGTCGGGGAGCGCGCCGGCCTCGTCCTGGTGGTCGAAGGGCAGGTGGAACTGGTGCCAGGCCAGCTCCGGCTCGCCGGCCGCCAGGGCGATGGCGTTGAAGCAGTGGTCCCAGCTCCACACCTTGTCCATCCAGTGCTTGGACATCAGGACGGCCGGCCGGGTCACGAAGCCCGCCGGGGCGACGGTGGCCGACCACAGGACGTACGCGGCCAGCTCGGCGGCCGGCGTCTCCGGACCACGCCAGGGCGCGATCGCGTCGACGAACGCGGTGAAATCCGCGAGCCGGTCGCGGCACAACTGCTCGAAGGTGGCGGATCGGGCGTACGGGCGGCGCGCCGTGGCGTACTCCTCGATGGCGATCTCCCAGGGCTGGTCGCCGGGAAGGTCCAGGGACCGGTCGGCGGTGCCGAGTGCCTGCGCGCCGTCGGTCCGCAGCAGAGCGCCGGAGAGCACCGTGATCCGGTAGCGGCGACCGGTCTCGTACGAGGTGAACACGTGTGATCCGTCGACCGGGTCGGCGTACAGGTAGGTGCCGCTGAACGGGGTGAGGGTGTGCGCGGCGGCGGCCACCCGTAGGCCGAGCCGGTGGCCCCGGATCCGCAGGGTGTCCGGCCCGTCGTAGACGGCCTCGATCCGGTCGGCTCCGTTGTGCCAGGTCAACAGCGCGGGGGTGGCGACGACGGTGGAGCCGGCGACCGTGGGGGTGAGCCGCAGTACGGGGTGCAGCCCGGTCTGGTGGGAGACCAGGTGCAGGTCGTCGGCGTACGTCTTCTCGGCTACCACCGGGGAGATGTTGAACCAGGATCCGCGGTAGCTGAACGGGATGTCCTGGATGGGGAACTCCGGACCGGACGGGGCGACGGTCATGGGTGGCGGGTGCCTTTCTGTGGTGCGGGTGGTCAGTCCTCGACCGCCGCGGATGGTCAGTCCTTGACGGCGCCGGCGGTCACACCCATCGAGACGTACCGCTGGGCCAGGATCAGCAGCACGGCGGCGGGGATCGAGGCGACGACGGCGGTGGCCATGATGGCGTTCCACTGCTGGTTGTTGTTGCCGATGTAGTGGTAGATGCCGAGGGTGATCGGCTGGTGGTCGCCGCCGCCGGACAGGGTCGAGGCGAAGATGAAGTCCGACCAGGACCACAGGAACGCGAAGAGCGACACCGTGACGATCGAGTTGCGGCTGACCGGCAGCACGACCGACCAGAAGGTCCGCAGCCGACCGGCGCCGTCGACCACCGCGGCCTGGAGCAGCTCGTCGGGGATGCCGGACATGAAGGCCGTGAAGATCAGGACAGCGAACGGCACCGCGAGCGTGGTGTCGGCCAGGATCAGGCCGGGCAGCGTGTTGAGGACGCCGAGGGTGAGGTAGATGGCGTAGAAGCCCATCGCCATGATGATTCCCGGGATCATCTGCGCGATCAGCAGCAGGAAACTCAGCGCCGGGCCGCCGGGTGGCCGGAGCTTCGCCAGCGCGTAACCGGCGGGGGCGGCCAGCGCCACGGTCAGCACCACCGTGCCGAGGCCGACCAGGAAGCTGGTGCCGAGGTAGGGCAGTTGCTGGTCGAGCACCGCCCGGTAGCCGTCCAAGGTGCCGTTGGTGGGGAACAGGTGCGGGGGACTGGCCCGCATGTCCTGGTCCCGGGTGAAGGACACGTTGATCATCCAGTAGACGGGGAAGAGCATCAGCCCGGTCAGCACCAGGCCGACGCCGGTCTTCCACCAGGCCCGAGGCGTCGAGGTGGTCATCGCAGCTGCTGCCTCCGCTCGATCCGGATGTAGACGAGACCGGCGATCAGCGCCAGCACGATGAGCAGGTTGCCGATGGCCGCGCCCGGGCCGAACTCGGGCAGCAGGTTGCCGAAGCCGAGCCGGTACGACCAGGTGGCGAGCGTGGCCGAGGAGCTGGTCGGGCCGCCCTTCGTCATGATCCAGATGAGGTCGAAGACCTTCAGCGTGTAGACCAACCCCAGCAGCAGCGTGATCAGGGAGACGGGACGCAGCAACGGGAAGGTGATGCCCCAGAACCGTTGCCATCCCGTCGCGCCATCGAGCGCGGACGCCTCGTACATCTCCGTCGGGATCGCCTGCAGGCCGCTGTAGAGCACCACCAGGTTGAACGGGATGCCGATCCAGACGTTCGCGATGATCACCGAGGTGAGTGACCAGCCCGGCGAGGTGAGCCAGTTGACCGGGTCGATTCCGACGACGCCGAGCGCCGCGTTGACCAGCCCCGAGTCGCTGTTGAGCAGCCACGACCAGGTCGACGCCGAGACGATCAGGGGCAGCAGCCACGGTACGAGGATCAGTGCCCGCAACGTGCGCGACAGCGGGAAGTGCTGATGGAAGAAGAGGGCCAGAGCCATGCCGATGGTGAACTGGAAGGCGAGCGAGGCCGCGGTGAAGACCACTGTGTGCGTCAGCGTCGGCACGAAGGCCGGGTCGGTCAGGACCGTCCGGTAGTTGTCGAGGCCCGCGAAGGGCGCCCCGCCCTGCACGAACGAGCGGACGGTGTACTCCCGCAGGCTCAACTCGACGTTGCGGTAGAGCGGGTAGGCGTAGAAGGCCGCCAGGTAGATGGTCACGGGTGCCAGGAAGCCCCACGCCCACCAGCGGCTGGGCCGGCGGGCACGGGACGGGGGCGGCCCGGGTGGGGCGGCGGTCGCCGCCCCACCCTGGTCGCGTACCGCGGTGGAGGTCTCTGTCGTGGAGGGCATGGTGTCGGTTCGGATCGCTTACCTGGTCGTGGCGGCGGTCTGCGCGGCGGTCAGTGCCTGCTGCGGCGACTTCCCGCCGCTGAGGGCCGACTGCACCGCGGTCCACAGCGCCTCGGAGATCTTCGGGTACTTCGTGCCGAGGTCGTCACCGGTACGGCCCTTGGCTGCCCGGACCGCCTCCACCCAGACCTTGAGCTTGGGGTCCGCGGTCGCCTGTCGTTCCTGTACGGCGGCGACGGGTGCGACGTAGGAGAGCGTGGTGTCCGTGGTGAGGAGGTTGTCGGCGTTGGTCAGGCAGGCGACGAGCTTCTGCGACGTCTCGTACCGGCCGGTGTTCTTCTGCACGGGGATGGAGACGAACTCACCACCGGTGGGTGCAGGGGCGGGCCCGCCAGCGCTGGCCGGGATCGGAATCGTGCCGTACGAGAAGCCGAGCTTCTCCGCGTTGGCCAGTTGCCAGGTGCCGTTCTCGGCGAAGGCGTAGTCGCCGGTGGCGAACTCCTGCCAGCTCGTGGTCTGGGTGTTGTTGATGACGGAGTTGGGCGCGTGGCCCTGCTTGAGCCAGTCGGTCCAGAGCGTCAGCGCGGACACCGCCTGCGGCGAGTCCAGACTGGTCAGTTGGGCGCCCGACCCCCAGAACCAGGGCAGGAACTGGAAACTGCCCTCCTCGGTGCCGATCGCGGAGAAGGTGATGCCCTTCTTCCCCTTGGCCTTGACCTTGGTCAGTGCCGCGGTCAGCGACGTCCAGTCCGTGACGGCGGCGGGGTCGACGCCGGCGGCGGTGAGCAGGTCCTTGTTGTAGTAGAGGGCGAGGGTGTTCGCCCCGATCGGCACCCCGTAGGTCTTGCCGCCGCTCTGGCCGGCGCCGAGCAGGTTCTTCTCCATGGCCGAGACGTCCAGCTTGTTGTCGTCGGTGGTGGTGAGCGCACCCGCCTCGGCCAGGGTCGAGATGACCGGGTTGTCCACGATCAGCACGTCCGGTGAGTTTCCCTGCTGGGCGGCGAGCAGCGCCTTGTTGGTCAGGTCGGTGGTGTCGTAGCCGGTTCGCTCGACCGAGACCCCCGCGGAGGTGCCGCACTTCTTGAGCAGCGCGACCCACTCGGAGTCGTCGGCGAACTGCGGATACGGGTCCCAGACGAGGTAGGCGCCACCGTCGGTGGGGCCGTCGGCGGACGACGAGCAGGCGCTGCCCGTCACTGCGGCGAGTGCTATCACGGCGACGGCGGCCAGGCGCCGCCGACTGAGTCCGGTCATGTGGTGCCTCACTTCAAATCGATCGTCAGGTGGGGTGTGTGAGGTGATCGTCGCGGGTTGGACCAGTCCAACCATGAGGCGAATCGATTCGACGAATCGGTTCGCCCGAAGATAGGTCTGGCCATGCCCGAAGGTCAATAGTCAGTTGGCTTCGCCGGGAGGAGCGCTGGGCAACACGGACGTCACCGCGCCGTTACTTCATTGACATGGTTCAGTTCCCGGTCCTACGATCCGTGCGAATCGATTCGCAAGCGCTGCCCTCCGGAGAGCGTCCCCCGCGCCCCACCAAGGAGCCGCCCGTGAAAACCCCGTCCCGCAGCAGGTCCGGACGAGCCCGCGTGTTCGTGGCCCGACTCGTCGTCGGCCTGCTCGCCGCCGCTGCCGCCGTCACCGTCGTCCCGTCCCCCGCCCAGGCCGCCGACGAGTCGATAAGCGTCAACTTCGCCACCACCAGCGGTGCGCCGACCTACCGCGCCTCCGGCTGGATCTACGGCATGACCGAGAACGCCAGCGGTCCGGCCGACCACTTCTACCGGGACGTCAAGTTCCAGTACATGCGCGCCGGCGGCGCGCAGCTCCCGGGCAGTGGCTGGGTCGGCGGCACCTACGACCGTCGCTGGAACTCCACACTCGCCCAGGCGCGTCGGACCACCGCCCTCGGCGGGAAGTTCATCATCCTGCCGCACGACCTCTGGGGTGCCGACGGCGCCGGAATCTCCCGCTTCCCCGGTGACAACGGCAACTGGACCGACTACGACAACTTCCTGACCCGCCTGATCAGCGACGTCCGGGCGTCCGGGCTGTCGGTGCAGTGGGACATCTGGAACGAACCCAACATCACCATCTTCTGGAACCGGCCGATCTCCCAGTACCTCGAACTGTGGCGGCGGACCTACCAGCGCATCCGGGCGGAGATCCCCAGCCAGCTCATCGTCGGGCCGAGCTGCGCCTGCGTACCGTCGACCACGCACGCCTTCTGGAACCAGTACCTGGACTTCGTCCGCTCGACCAACACCGTGCCGGACATCATCAGCTGGCACTCGCTGCCCGGTGACCCGGTCGCCAACGTCGCCGCCGCCAACGCCACCCTCGACCCGCGCGGCATCGCCCACCCGCGTCCGTACCAGATCAACGAGTACGGCGCGCCCGACGAGCAGAACCCGGCCGACGGCGCCTGGTACATCGCGCGTCTGGAGCGGGCCCGGGCCGACGGCCTGCGGGCGAACTGGGCCAGCGGCGGCAGCCTGCACAACGACCTCGGCAACCTGTTGATCCGCAACTCGGCCGGGCAGCACCAGCCCAAGGGGGAGTGGTGGAACTACCGCTACTACGCCTCCCAGGTCGGGGAGATCGTCGCGGTGACCCCCAGTCAGTCGTACGACGCGTACGCCACGAAGACGGCCGGGGTGGCGAAGGTGCTCATCGGCGGTGGTCGTACCACCGGGAACCTGACCGTCAACCTGCAACGCCTGGACACCACCAGCGGCATCGTGCAGAACAACCAGGTCCGGGTGCTCACCCAACGCATTCCGCACAACGGCGGCGGCGCGGTGGCGGGGCCGGTCACGGTGTCGAACAGCCTGGTCGGCGTGTCCAACAACAACGCCACGGTGACCCTGCCGTACACCAACCAGACCGACACCTTCACCGTCACGCTGCTGCCCCCCTCGGACGGTGGCTTCCAGTCGGTGGCGGTTGCCCAGCACTCCCAGCAGTGCCTGAACAACGCCGGCCTGAGCACCGCCGACGGCAACGTCCAACAACAGAACTACTGCGACGGCGGTGACCAGCAGCTCTGGAACTTCCGCCCGGTCGCCGGCGTGGCCGACACCTACACGGTGGTCAACCAGCAGAGCGGCAAGTGCCTCGACGTCAGCGGCGTGTCCACCGCCGACGGCGCGGCCGTGCACCAGTGGACCTGCCTGAACAGCCTCAACCAGCAGTTCACGCTGCGCAAGGTGACCTACTCGGGCAACGACTCGCACGACTACCAACTCGTCGCGCGGCACAGCGGCAAGTGTGTCGATGTCAACGCGGTCTCCACGGCGGCCGGCGCGCTTGTCCACCAGTGGACCTGCAGGGCGGTCAACCAGGGCAGCCCGTTGAACCAGACGTGGCGGATCCTGGGGCGGTAGGCGTCCCGAGGGGAGGTGACGGGCTGGCCGTCCGCCCAACGGCCAGCGCGTCACCCCCCTATCGCATTCATTGACATAAATAAAACAAAGGTCATACCATTCGCTGCGAATCGATTCGCCACCGCCACCGCCCTCCGTGGCGCGTCGACACCCCACCGCGCTTCCACGACTCCGAGGAGCCACCTCGTGCGAACCCCGTCCCCCGTCGGGCCAGGAAAGGCCCGTGATCCCATCCCGAGACGTCAGCGCGCCGGACGTCTGACCGCCCTGGCGGGTGCGCTGGTCGGCGTTCTCGTCGGCATCGGCGCCACCCCCGGTGCCCCGGCACCGATCGCCGAGGCCGCCGCCTTGGCGGCCGCCATCGTGCCGGGGCAGAGCACCCCGATCATCGGTACGCCGTCCGGCCGCTGCCTCGAGGTGCCCAACTCCAGCACCACCAACGGCACCCAGACGCAACTCTGGGACTGCAACGGCACTGCCGGCCAGACCTGGACGTGGACGTCGACAAAGCAACTCCAGGTGTACGGCAACAAGTGCCTGGACGCCTCCGGCCGCGGCACCACCAACGGCACCCAGGCGATCATCTGGGACTGCAACGGCCAGAACAACCAGCAGTGGAACGTGAACAGCAACGGCACCATCACCGGCGTGCAGTCGGGGCTCTGTCTCGACGCCAACGCCGCCGCCACCGCGAACGGCACCAAAATCATCCTCTGGGCCTGCAACGGTGGCGCCAACCAGCAGTGGGCCTCGCCGACCACCACCCCGCCGCCGACCAACCCGCCGACCGGCGCACGCCCGTGCGACATCTACGCCTCCGGCGGCACCCCGTGCATCGCGGCGCACAGCACGACGCGGGCGCTCTACGAGGCGTACGCCGGCAACCTCTACCAGGTTCGACGCTCGTCGGACAACACGACCCGCAACATCGGGCTGACGGGTACCGGCGGCACCGCCAACGCGGCCACACAGGACTCGTTCTGCACCGGCACGACCTGCGTGATCACGGTCGTCTTCGACCAGTCCGGGCGCGGGAACGACCTCTGGTACCAGGGGTCGAGCGTCGTTCCGGGCTCCCCACAGAGCAAGCCGGCGATCGCGACCTCGGAGTCGCTGACCGTGGGCGGCGCGAAGGCGTACTCGCTCTACATCAATCCCGGCAACAGCTACTGGCGCGACGGGCACCTCACCGGCGTACCGACCGGCGCGGCGCCCGAGGGCATGTACATGGTGACCAGCGGAACCCACGTCAACAGCGGCTGTTGCTTCGACTACGGCAACAGCGAGACGACCCGGAAGGCCGACGCCGCGGGGGCGATGGACGCCATCAACTTCAGCAAGCAGTGCTGGTTCGGCGGCTGCTCCGGCAGCGGCCCCTGGGTGCAGGCCGACCTCGAATGGGGTCTCTTCCCGGGCGGCAGCAGCTCCTGGAACCCGAACCAACGGGCGTTCACCAGCAAGTTCGTCACCGCGACGCTCAAGAACAACGGCACGTCCCGCTTCGCCATCAAGGGCAGCGACGCGCAGGCCGGCAGCCTCTACACGCTGTACGACGGCTCGCTCCCGCCCGGATACAGCCCGATGAAGAAGCAGGGCGCGATCATCCTGGGCAGTGGCGGTGACTGCTGCAAGCCCGACGGCGGCGCCAACCTGAGCGCCGGCACCTTCTACGAGGGGGCCATGGTCGCCGGCTATCCGTCCGACGCGACCGAGAACGCCGTGCAGGCCAGCGTGGTGACCGCCGGTTACCGCTGATCCCGGCGACGCCCGAACGAGTCGTGCGTCGGTCACCACCTCGTGGTGACCGACGCACGCTCGGGTGGACGTCGACCCGGTCTCAGGCGACCGTGCAGGACGCGCCGTTGAGGGTGAACGAGGACGGTCGGGCGTTGTTACCGGTGTGGGTGGCCTGGAAGCCGAAGCTCACCGAGCCGTTGGCGGGAATGCCGCCGTTGTAGGCGACGTTCCGGGCTGTCACCTGCCCCGAGTTGGGGGAGTAGGTGGCGTTCCAGCCCGAGGTGATGGTCTGCCCGCCCGGCAGGGTGAAGACCAGGGACCAACCGTTGACGGCGCTGGTGCCGGTGTTCGTGACGGTGATGTTCTCGGTCAGCCCGGTGTTCCAGGCGTTCACGTCGACCGTCACCTGACAGGCGCCGGAGGCCGGCGGTGGAGTGGTTGGCGGCGGGGTGGTCGGCGGTGGCGTGGTCGGGGGCGGCGTGGTCGGGGGCGGCGTCGTGGGGTCGGTCAGTCCGAAGAACGCGATGGCGGACGCGGCCATGCCGCCGGAGGGCAGGCTGTGCCCGGCCCCCTGGATGCTGTACGCCTCGACCTGGACGGTGCCGCCGCTGTCGGCGTACCGGCGCCGGTTCCAGTTGGCCTGGGGCGTGTCGGTGGAGGTGGGTGTCTGGCTCAGCCCGAACACGTTGGTCCACTGCTCGATCGCCTCCTGCAACAAGGAGTACGGCACGAGCGTGTCGTTGGTGCCGTGCCACAGCTGAACCCGGGGGCGGGGCCCGGAGTAGCCGGGGTACGCCTGGCGGACCGCGTCGCCCCACTGCTGCGGGGTCCGGTTCATGGTGCCGCCGGTGCACTGGCTGCTGGTGGGCGGGAAGTCCGCCGCGTTGGCGAAGCAGTTGAACGGCACGCCCATGAACGCGGCGCCGGCCTTGAACAGGTCGGGATGGAGGGCCAGCATGTGGTTGGTCATCATGCCGCCGGACGAACTGCCGGTGGCGTAGACCCGGTCCGGGTCGGCCGCGTACTGCTGTTGCACGTACCGGATCATGGAGACGATCGACACCGGGTCGCTGCCACCGCCACGTCGCTTGGCGGCGTCCGACCAGACGTCGAAACAGTTGCCGAACCCGGCCTGCTGGGTGGCGGACGGGTAGATCACGATATATCCGTAGCGGTCGGCGAGGCTGGCGAACTCGCTCCCGGAGTAGAAACCGGGGCCGGACCCGCCGCAGCCGTGCATGGCCACCACGACCGCCGGCCGGGCCGGGCGGTTGTCCGGCACGTAGACGTGCATGCGCATCCGGCCCGGGTTGTCACCGAAGCTGGTCACCTCGGTCAGCGACGCCGCGTACGCGGGCCCGACCGTGGGGACCACCAGGCCGGCGGCCATCAGTGACGCGGCCAGGGCGAACAGCAGTTTCCTTCTGATCTTCAACGGACGACTCCTTCGATTGCCTGTGCAGGCTGGATCGGCCGTGCGATCCGGTTGCGGGTGTGCCCGTCTCCCGCGGTGGTCGCACGAGGCCCGCTACCTGTGGCTCGCCCGGCCCGGCTTCGGATGGCGTCGCGTGGCATTTAGTGTTCCCTCCGGACCAACAAGTGTCAATCGAAGTATCTCTATCTATGGGGAGCGTGGCGCTCGGTCTACAGTCGTCCTGCTGTCCCCGAGGAGCACGGAGCGCCTGTGGCAAGCCCCTTCGACATCGACGAGATCTATCCGGACGATGGAGACCACTCCCTCCGGCTGCCTCGCAAGCAGGTCGGCAACTCACCGCAGGGCGTCGCGGTGACCCTGTTGGCCGACTACACGCTGCGGACCCGTGCCGCCCTCCCGTCCGCCGCCATCGTCGCGCTGCTCGGTGAGACCGGTGTGACGACGGCCGGAGCGCGGACCGCGATCAGCCGGTTGGCCCGCCGTGGCGTGTTGGAGGGCAGTCGACTGGGGCGGCGCAGCTCCTACCGGCTCAGCCACGCCGCCGCCGCCAACCTCTCCGCCGGAGGGCAGTGGATCCTCGCCTCCACCACCTCGACGGCGCGGTGGGACGGGTGCTGGACGCTCGTCGCCTTCTCGCTGCCGCAGGATCGCAGTACGCAGCGCCGGGCCCTGCGGGGGCAACTGCGGTGGCTCGGTTACGCGCCGCTGTACGACGGCTTGTGGATCTCACCGCAGGAGTTGACCCCCGCGGCTCGGGCCGAGCTCGACCGGCTCACCCTCGGCGCCGTGACGGTGTTTCGGGGGCGGCAGACCGCGCTCGCCTCGACCATCCACCGTGCGCCGATCGAGGCCTGGGACATCGAGGCCATCAGCCGGAGTTACGACGCGTTCCTCCGGCGTTGGACGCCACTGTTGCCCGGAGTGCTGTCCGGGCAGGTCGACGGTGCTGCCGCGGTACGGGCCCGTACCGAGGTCATGGACACCTTCCGGCGTTTTCCCGTCCTCGATCCGCAGTTGCCCGTGGAGCTCCTCCCAACCGAATGGCTCAGGCGCCCGGCGAGGGAGCTGTTCGCGGCCGTCTACGACGGCCTCGCCGCACCCGCGGAGCGACACGTCCGGGCGGTCGTCGAGCGATTCGCCGACGCCGCACAGCCCGGCATCGAGGCCCACACCACCGCCGACCTGATCGCCGGAGTGCGCGCCGAGGTGGCGCCGGCGCAGCGGTCTCCGAGTGGCTCGGCCACCGGGTGCCCGTGAACCGTGCGGCGGTCGTCGTCGGCCGACGACTGTGAGCGATAACAGGGTTGCTGTCCGGTGCGGCCCCGGCGGCACGCTGGCGCGGCTCGTCCGCTGGTCAGCCGGCGGCTGAGCACGGTTGCCCTGGGCCTCTGGGGCCGGGCGAAACGTGGCGTTCCGGGAGATCGGCGTGAACGGCTCGTTACGTCTTGACGTACGGCATGTTATCGCTCACTCTCGATATAGAGCACGATCGCTGCCGTGGCTCACCGGGCGAGCCGCACGGGTCGTACCTCGGATCACGACGTCCGCACGGGCAGACGGACGTCACCTCGGGACCCGGCAGTTGCCGGCGGCAGCCCTCTCGGACTGTGTGCTGATGCCGGGCGGCCAGGACGACCGTCCCGATCAGTCGTCCCGAGCGAAGTGGCACATCACCACCACCGATGCAACCACTGAAAAGGAACGCCATGAAACCCATGAGAACGATGCTGGCGGCGGCGACCATCGCCGTCGCCCTCACCACTGGTATGACGGTGGCGCTGACTCCCGCATCCGGTGCCGGCACGACCCTGAAGGCGGCCGCGGCCGAGAAGGGCCGCTACTTCGGCGCGGCCGTCGCGACGGGCAAGCTCTCCACCAGCGCCTACACGACGATTCTGAACCGTGAGTTCAACAGTGTCGTGGCCGAGAACGAGATGAAGTGGGACGCCACCGAGCCGCAGCAGGGTCAGTTCCGGTACACCGGTGGTGATCGTCTGGTCAGTCACGCGCAGGCCAATGGCATGAGCGTGCGGGGTCACGCGTTGTTGTGGCACCAGCAGCAGCCGGGTTGGGCGCAGGGCATGTCGGGCAGCGCGTTGCGGAACGCGGCGATCAACCACGTCACCCAGGTCGCCACGTACTACCGGGGGAAGATCCACTCGTGGGACGTGGTGAACGAGGCGTTCGCCGACGGTGGTGGCGGTGGGCGGCGTGACTCGAACCTGCAGCGCACCGGTAACGACTGGATCGAGGCGGCGTTCCGGGCGGCGCGGGCGGCGGATCCGGGTGCGAAGTTGTGTTACAACGACTACAACACCGACGGGATCAACGCGAAGTCGACGGGGATCTACAACATGGTGCGGGACTTCAAGTCCCGTGGCGTGCCGATCGACTGCGTGGGCTTCCAGTCGCACCTGGGTACCTCGTTGGCCGGTGACTACCAGGCCAACCTGCAGCGGTTCGCCGATCTCGGTGTGGATGTGCAGATCACCGAGCTGGACGTGATGACCGGTGGCAACCAGGCCAACATCTTCGGCGCCGTCACCCGCGCCTGCCTGGCCGTCTCGCGCTGCACCGGCATCACCACCTGGGGTGTACGGGACTGTGACTCGTGGCGCGGGTCCGACAACGCTCTGCTGTTCGACTGCAACGGCAACAAGAAGCCCGCGTACACCGCCGTCCTGGACGCCCTGAACGGTGGCTCGACCCCGCCCACCACGCCCCCGCCGGGCTCCGGGGTGGACACCAGCGCCTGGTACGTGTTGCTGAACCGGAACAGCGGCAAGGCGCTTGACGTGTACGCCTCGGCCACCACCGACGGGGCGCGCATCAGCCAGTGGACGCGCAACAACGGCGTCAACCAGCAGTGGCAGTTCGTCGACTCGGGCGGTGGCTACTACCGGGTGAAGTCCCGCAACTCCAGCAAGGTGCTCGACGTCAGCGGCTTCTCCACCGCGGACGGCGGCGCGATCGTGCAGTGGGCCGACCTCAACGGTACGAACCAGCAGTTCCGGCTCGCGAATTCGACTGACGGCTACGTGCGGCTGATCAACCGCAACAGCAGCAAAGCCGTCGAGGTGCAGGGCGCGTCCACCGCCGATGGTGGGAACGTCGTGCAGTACGCCGACTGGGGCGGCACCAACCAGCAATGGCAACTGGTCCGGATCGGCTAGCGACCGGCGCCATCGACCTGGGGAAGTGGGAGCTGCCGGCCGATCGGGATCCGGCCGGCGCCCGCCCGGGCGAGGCGTGACGAACGACGGCCCGCCCCGTCCGGGGCGGGCCGCCGTGACCGCCAGATTGTCGTTGCCGGTCAATCGACCGGATCGACAGCAATCATTTGACGTATGACGTCTTTCCCGTTAATTTTCACCCGCGGGCCACGCGGTCGCCGGGAACCAGAACGTCGCACCGCGCGGTCTGGCGCGGGCCTGCTTCGAAGCCCGGTTCGTGGCATCGCCATCGACGTGCGCCGCTGGCCGCAGGATGCCCGCACCCAACACCCCAGACGTGCTGACGCCACCACCAGGACGCCGGCACGCACGCCAGGGCACGCGCGGGCGTTCCGCTCGTGGGTGACCCCGATCGAAGGAGTGGACCATGAAAGCCCTCGGTGAGGCTCGTCCCGCCTCTCGACAGAGACGTTGGCGGTCAGGGTTGGCCGCGGCGGCGGCCGCGGTCATGGCAGCCAGCACACTCGTCGCGGTCAACGCGGCGCCTGCGGCGGCAGCGACCGTGGACACCAACGCCTGGTACGCCCTGGTGAACCGGAACAGCGGCAAGGCGTTGGACCTGTACGCCTCGGCCACCAACGACGGCGCACGGATCAGCCAGTGGACGCGCAACGACGGCGCCAACCAGCAGTGGCAGTTCGTCGACTCCGGGGGTGGCTACTACCGGATCAAGTCACGGCACTCGGGCAAGGTGCTCGACGTCAGCGGCTTCTCCACCGCCGACGGCGGCGCGATCGTGCAGTGGGCCGACCTCAACGGGACGAACCAGCAGTTCCGGCTGGCCGACTCGGACGGTGGCTACGTTCGGCTGATCAACCGCAACAGCAACAAGGCCGTCGAGGTGCAGGGCGCGTCCACCGCCGATGGTGGGAACGTCGTGCAGTACGCCGACTGGGGCGGCACCAACCAGCAGTGGCAACTCGTCCCCGTCGACGGCGGCAACCCACCGCCGTCGGGTGGTAGCGGGTGCGGCAAGGCGCCGACGCTGGCCAGCGGCACGCACACGATCCAGAGCAACGGCAAGAGCCGAACCTTCATCCTGCGGGTGCCCGCCAACTACAACAACAGCAACCCCTACCGCCTGATCTTCGCCTTCCACTGGAGGGGCGGCACGATGCAGGAGATCTCCTCCGGCGGCACCAGCGGGACCGCGTGGTCCTACTACGGGCAGCAGGAGCAGTCGAACAACAGCGCGATCCTGGTGGCGCCCCAGGGCTTCGGCAACGGCTGGGGCAACTCCGGCGGTGAGGACATCACCTTCGTCGACGACATGATCAGCCGGATCGAGAGCAGCCTCTGCGTCAACCCGCGGCAGCGGTTCGCGCTCGGCTTCAGCTGGGGTGGCGGCATGAGCTACGCCGTCGCCTGCGCGCGGGCCACCGTCTTCCGGGCCGTCGCGGTCATCTCCGGCGCGCAGATCAGCGGGTGCAGCGGCGGTACGCAGCCGATCGCGTACTTCGGTCTGCACGGCATCACGGACAACGTCCTGAACATCTCCCAGGGCAGGGCGCTGCGCGACACCTTCGTCCGCAACAACGGTTGCACCGCGCAGAGCCCGCGCGAGCCGGCCGGCGGCAGCCGTACGCACATCACGACCGCCTACTCCGGTTGCCGGGCTGGTTACCCGGTGCAGTGGGCCGCGTACGACAACGGTCACATGCCCGGCCCGGTGGACGGCACCTACGCCGAGAGCGGCATCACGACCTGGACCAAGGGTGAGATCTGGAGGTTCTTCGCCCAGTTCTCGTGACCCTGGTCGGTCGCAGCCGGCGGCGCCCGCTCCCGTACCTCGGGGGTGGGCGCCGTTGGTCTGCCCGGGACGGTCAGCGTTCGAGGCGGACCGGGCTCCCCGAGCCGCTGCGGCGGACCAGCCAGGCCTCGGTGATGTGGGTGAACATCGCCTCGGCGGCACCATTGGAGTCGTGGGCGGCGATGCGTTCGTAGATGCGTCGGTGACCCTGGTTGGACGCCACGCACAACGCGCGTTCCGTCCGGCCCATGTAGCGGGCGGTGTTGATGACCTGGCTCTCCAGTGCGCGGACGACGCCACGGGCGATGCGGTTCCCGGATGCCTGCATGATCGTGTCGTGGAAGGCCCGGTCGTGGTCGTGGTAGGTGACGTGGTCGTCGACGAGTTCGTCCATCCGGTCCACCATGGCCCGCAGTCGGTCCACGGTCTCGGTGTCGGCGAGGCGGGCGGCGACGTTCGCCATGTCGGACTCCAGCACCCGTCGGGTGACGACCAGGTCGTCGAGGATGGCGAGGCTGTCGTCCACCGCGATGGTGGCCGCGAGGACCAGCTCGTCGAGCATGTCCCACTGTGAGGGTGGGGTGACCATGGTGCCGGCGCCCTGGCGGACCTGCACCAGCCCCTTCTCCTGAAGGATCTTCACCGCTTCCCGGACGACGGTCCGGCTCACGCCGAAGGTCTCGCAGAGGATCGGCTCGGGGGGCAGGGAGGTCCCGGACGGGTGTACGCCGCGGACGATGCGCTCCACCAGTTCGGCGGTGACCGCCCTGGCGAGGTTGGTCGGCCGACGCACCCACGCTGGGGTTGCCGGGCTGTTCAGGGCTGTCTCCTGCGGTGGCGTCATGTCCCCCTCCGAATGGCTCGCCGTGGCACGACGTCCGGCTCAGTGTACGGCCGACTGTTGACGTCACACGTCATACGAGTTACCTTCCGGTCAACATTTGGCTCGCGGGGCACCCGCCGGCCACCCCCCATACAGAGGTGACAATCGATGAGACAGCGCGCAATATGGTCGGCCGTCCTCGTTGTGGGCCTGGCCCTGGCCGGTTGTGGAAGTGCTAGCGATTCGGGCAAGTCAACCAGCTCGGACGGCAAGTTGGTGGTGTGGGACTGGAAGTCCGGTGAGCCGTTCGCCAAATCCTATCTGGACAAGGCCAAGGCCGACTTCAAGAAGAAGCACCCCGACGTCGAGGTCGAGTTCGTCGCACAGCCCTTCGACCAGTACTACACCCTGCTCGGTGCGGCGATCCAGTCCGGCAAGGGCCCGGACGTCATGCTGTTCAACGGTGGCGGCCAGATCCGTGACCGGGTGGACGCGCTGGTGCCCCTCGACGACTATGTGGCCGAGGACAGGCAGCGGTTGGCCGGCTGGGAGGCGTTCGCCAAGGACGGCAAGACCTACGCCGCCCCGGTGACGCTGCAGGGTTACCCCATCTACTACAACAAGGAAATCTACCGGAAGGCCGGCCTCGACCCGGCGACCCCGGCCACCACCTGGGACAAGTTCGTCGCCGACTGCGCCGCCATCGCCAAGGCCGGCTCCAAGTGCTTCGCCCTCGGCAACAAGGAGGGCGTCGGCATCCAGTTCTGGCTCTCCAGCCTGGGCTCGACCACCCTGACCACCGCGGAGTACGACTCCTGGATCGCCGGCAAGCGCGACTGGAACTCGCCAAACGTCAAGCGGATCTTCCAGACGTGGAAGGAGGCCGGCGACAAGAAGATGAACAGCGACGGGGCCAACTCGACCGCCATGTTCAACGACTCCTTCGCGCTCTTCCAGTCCGGTAAGGCCGCGCACGTCATGGGTCTGATGTCGGACGTGGGGCACTGGCAGGACTTCAACGAGTTCCTGACCGCGGAGAAGCTCGGCGTCATGAAGGCCCCGGTCGTCACCGCCGGCACCACCCCGACCCTCCCGTACGACGGTGGCATCGGCTACGCGGTCGCCAAGTGGACGAAGGACCCGAAGGTGGCCGCCGACCTGGTGCGCTCGCTGAGCTCGGCCGACGCGTTGAAGGCCTTCTACGCCGACGCCGGCGCGATCGCCGCCGACACCACCATCGACGTGTCGCAGGCCGGGCCGGCCGTCAGCACGCTCGTCAGCGAGCTGAAGAGTGGCAAGCCCGCTCTGCACGTGGCGCTCTCCTCGAAGACGCTGGACCTGATGGGGCGCCTCTCCCAGCAGCTGCTCAGCGGTTCGGTCACCGTCGACGAGGTGGTGAAGCAGTTGGCCGCTTCCGACCAGGCGGGCTGACCTCGTGCCGATCGGAAACACGCAACCGTCGGTCCGTCCGGCTTCGGCCGGACGGGCCGGCGGGGCGGCGGTCACAGCCGCCGCGCATCGGAGTGGCGCCCGACCCGGTCGCAACCGTGGCGGCCTGCGGGCCGAGCGCTACGCCCCCTACATCCTGGTCGCCCCGGCCGTTCTGATCATCGTGCTGCTGCGGCTCTACCCGCTGCTGCTCGGCGTCAACTTCTCGTTCACCGGTGACGGCGCGCAGAACGGGACGGCGGTCGGGTTCGGCAACTACCGCGAGCTGTTCGCGGACCCGCTGTTCCAGACCGCGCTGCGCAACGTCGGGCTGCTGGTGCTCCTGCTTCCGGTGGCGGTGGCGATCCCCGGTCTGCTCGCGACGTTCATCTACCTTCGGGTGCCGGGCCACCGCTTCTACCGCAGCGTCTACTTCTTCCCGGCGGTGCTGTCGCCGGTCATCGTCGGTGCGATCTTCAACCTGCTGCTCGCCTTCGACGGCCCACTCAACGCCGTGCTCGGGTCGGTCGGTGCCGGTCCGGTGGACTGGCTCGGGGACCCGGACGTCGCGATGTTCATGGTGGTGGGCGTGCACATCTGGGCCACCTTCGGGATGGCCCTGGTGGTGTTCCTCGCCGGCTTCGCCACACTGGACGCCGCGCTCCTGGACGCCGCCCGGGTGGACGGGGCGACGCTCCGCCAGGTCGTCTGGCACGTGATCATCCCGGCCCTCTCGCGCACCATCCAGTTCGTCTTCGTGACCACGATGATCGGGATGCTGACCTCGATGTTCGGCCTCCTCTATGTCATGACCAGCGGCGGCCCGGAGGGGTCGACGTACCTACCGGAGTTCTACATCTGGAAGCAGCAGGGCCAGATGAACCGTCCGGCTCTCGCGTCGGCGGCCTCGACGATCCTCTTCATGATCATGCTCGTCGTGGGGCTGTTGCAGATCAAGCTGCTCGAACGATCCGGAAAGGAGGACTGATGTCTCGCCTCCGCCTGGGACGGTGGCTGATCGCCATCCCCATGTCGCTGCTCGCCCTGGCGACGATCTACCCCCTGCTGTTCACCGCCAACGTCGCGATGAAGACCCGGCGTGACTACATCCTCGACCGGTTCGGCCTGACCGACGCCCTGCGCTTGGAGAACATCAGCGCGGCGTGGACCAGCGTCGGCATGGGCCGCTACTTCGTCAACTCGCTGTTCGTGGTGACGGTGTCGGTGCTCCTGCTGCTGCTGTTCGGGTCGATGGCCGGCTTCGCCCTGAGCCAGCTGCGGTTCCGCGGCTCGTCGGCGTTGTTCCTGGGTTGCCTCGCGGGGCTCTTCATCCCGTTCCAGGTGATCATGGTGCCGCTCGCTCGGATCATGGCCGACACCGCGCTCATCGACACGTACCCCGGCCTGATCCTGGTCTACGTGGCCCAGTTCCTGCCCTTCACGGTCTTTCTCATGACGAGTTACTACAAGGGCATCCCGCCGGAGATCGTCGACGCGGCGCGGATCGACGGCAGCACCGTGTACGGCGTGTACCGCCGGATCATGCTGCCCCTGGGCACCCCGGCGCTGCTGTCGGTCGGCATCCTCAACGCCCTGTTCTGCTGGAACGACGTCCTCATGGCGCTGGTGATGATGCCGTCGGCCGATCACCGGACGCTCATGATCGGGGTGACCTCGTTGCGCGGGCAGTACTCCGACAACATCCCCACCTTCGCCTCCGGGGTGCTGATCGCGGCGATACCCGTCCTGTTGGTCTACCTGTTCCTCCAGCGCCAAATTGCCGACGGTGTAGCCGCCGGTTCCACGAAGGGTTGACATGCGGATCACGGGATATCGGACGCTCACCACGGTCCAGGAATGGGGGCGACCCGTCGGCGACGCCAACGGCGTGTTCGCCGACGGGGTGGTCCCGGTCTCGATCGTCATCGTCGACACCGACGAGGGCATCTCGGGAGTCGGCCTCGGGCCGCACGTCGAGATCGAGCGGATCTTCCCAGCCATCGAGGGCGAAGACCCCCGGGCCGTGACGTCCCTGTACGACCGCATGTTGCGGCACACCTTCAAGGCGGGCCACGCCGGGCCGGTGTTCGGCACCATCGGCGCTCTGGACACCGCCCTCTGGGACATCAAGGCACAGGCCGCCGGCGAACCGCTGTGGCGGCTGCTGGGCGGGCGAGACCGGCGGGTCACCGCCTACGCGTCCGGGCTGGACATCGGGCTCACCGACGACGAACTCGTCGCGGAGTACGAGGTCTACGCGAGCCACGGGCTGCGGGCGGCCAAGCTCAAGGGCGGCCTCGACATCGAGCACGATCGGCACCGCCTGAGCCTGGTCAAGGAGGTCCTGACCGAGGCCGGGCACGGCCGGCGGCCGGGTCTGATGCTCGACGTCAACGAGGCGTGGACCCGCAAGCAGGCCGTCCGGCACGTCTGCGAGATCGAACGCACCCTGGACCTCATCTGGATCGAGGAGCCGGTCCGGCGCTGGGACGCCGAGGGCCTCGCCGCGGTCAGTCGAGGCGTGTCCGCGTCGGTCGCCACCGGTGAGAACCTGACCGGGCTCGAACAGTTCCGTCCGCTGATCGCTGCCGGCGCGGTCGACATCGTCCAGATGGCGGCCGTCTGGGGGGTCACCCACTTCCTGCGGGCGTCCGCCCTGGCCCACGCCAACGACCTGCCGGTCAGCCCGATCGGCAACAGCCCGGTTGGGCTGCTGCACGCCGCGACCTCGGTGCCCAACCACCTGACCAGCGAGTTGCAGGACCTGCACCCGCCGGTCGGTGTCTCCATCGACCTGTACGTCGAGGATGGCGCCTTCATCCTGGGCGACGCACCCGGGCTGGGCGTCCGGGTGGACGAGGAGCGGATCCGGGCGGCGAACCGCCGCCCGCAGGCGCACACGGCCGACAGCCCCAACGTCCGGCCGGAGCGGGCCGGACGGCGCCTGCTGGCCGGGGTCGACGGGGTGATCCCCGCCCGCCAGGTGCCTGTGGTGCCGCTGAACTCCCACAACGAGGTGTCGCCGACCGTACGGCACTGAGCTGACCACCAGAACAGGGAAGGCGTGGGTGCATCGCGACGGCGATGCACCCACGACCATGCCCGGTCGGCACGACCGACGTACCGACCGTCGAGACGGAGGAACGATGAAGGCAGTCGTCTACCGGGGAGCGCGACACCTCGGAATCGAGAACCGCGACCCGGAGCCACCGGGCCGCGGCCAGGTACGGATCGAGGTGGCGTACACCGGGATCTGCGGTACGGACCTGCACATCTACCACGGGGACATGGACGCCCGGGTCGGTGACTCCGCGATCATCGGGCACGAGATGTCCGGGCGGATCGCTGCCGTCGGCGAGGGCGTGACGGGCTGGAACGTCGGTCAGCCCGTCACCGTGATGCCGACCCGGCCCTGCGGACGCTGCGCGGCCTGCCAGCGGGGCAACTCCCACGTCTGCCACGCGATGAACTTCCTCGGCATCGACTCACCGGGCGCCATGCAGTCCTCCTGGACCGTGCCGGTGGAGCTGGTCCTGCCGCTTCCGGAGGAGTTGCCCCTCGACCACGCGGCGCTCGTCGAGCCGGTGGCGGTCGCCGTGCACGACGTACGCCGGGGCAACGTGACCGCCGACGACCAGGTGGTCGTGGTCGGTGGTGGGCCGGTCGGCGTCCTCATCGCCACCGTCGCGCGAGGCCGCGGCGCGCGGGTGCTCCTCGTCGAGCCCGACCCGTTCCGACGCGAGGTGGCGGAGGGGATCGGGATCGAGGCCGTCGACCCGCGAGCGACAGATGTCGTGGCGTTGGTCAACGACCGTACCGACGGCGCGGGCGCCGACATCGCCTTCGAGGTGTCCGGCTCCCCGGCCGGCGTCACCACGGCTGTCGACGTGCTCACCACCCGCGGGCGGCTGGTGATGGTGGCGATCCATCCCCAGCCCCGCGAGGTCAACCTGCACCGGTTCTTCTGGCGTGAGCTGGAACTCCTCGGCGCCCGGCTGTACCAGCGTGACGACATGGTGGAGGCGATCCGGTTGGTCGCCTCGGGTGCGATCCCGGCACGGCAGCTCATCTCCCGGATCGAGCCGGTCGAGGCGGCCAGCGCGGCCTTCGCGGCCCTGGAGGGTGGCGGCGTGATGAAGGTGCTGCTCGATGTGCGGGAGGGTAACCAGTGACTGCCTTGTTCGACCTGTCCGGACGGACCGCCGTCGTGACCGGGGCGCGGCGCGGTATCGGCCTCGCCATGGCCGAGGCACTGGCCCTGGCCGGTGCCGACATCGTGGGCGTCTCCGCCCAGCTCGAAGCGGAGGGCAGCGAGGTCGAGCGCCGGGTGCGCGCCACCGGCCGCCGGTTCACCGCGCTGCGGGCGGACCTCGGCGACCGGGCGGCCGTGCACCGGTTGGCCCGCGACATCATCGCTCTCGGGCCGGTCGACATCCTGGTGAACAACGGCGGCACGATCGCCCGCACCCCGGCCGCGGAGCACCCGGACGAGATGTGGGACCACGTGATCGAGGTGAACCTCAGCAGCCAGTTCATCCTGAGCCGGGAGATCGGCCGGACGATGGTCGAGCGTGGCCGAGGGAAGATCATCTTCACCGCGTCGCTGTTGAGTTTCCAGGGCGGCATCACCGTCCCCGGTTACGCCGCGTCGAAGTCGGGCGTTGCCGGTCTCACCAAGGCGCTGGCGAACGAGTGGGCGGCACACGGGGTCAACGTGAACGCCATCGCGCCCGGCTACATCGCCACCGACAACACCCAGGCGCTACGCGACGACCCCGACCGCAACCAGGCGATCCTCGGCCGGATCCCGGCTGGGCGGTGGGGCCGGGCCGACGATCTCGGCGGCGCCACGGTGTTCCTGGCGTCGACCGCGTCGGACTACGTCAACGGCGTCGTCCTGCCCGTCGACGGCGGCTGGTTGGGCCGATGACGGGCGCACCGGAGCCCGGACGCGCCGGGATCGTCGACGCACACCACCACCTCTGGGTCCGCGCCCGGCACCCGCAGCAGTGGATCGACCCGGTGACCATGGCGGCCATCGACGCCGACTTCGAACCCGCCGACCTCGCGCCGCTGGCCCGGGCGGCCGGGGTCACCGCGACCGTGGTGGTGCAGTCCATCGCCTCCGACACCGAGACGGTGGACCTGCTGGGTGTCGCCGCCGAGGACACAGTGGTCCGTGGGGTCGTCGGCTGGGTGGACCTGACCGCCGACGACGTTCCGGAGCGCCTCGACCGCCTGCGGGCCGCACGGGGCGGGGAGCGCCTCGTCGGCATCCGCCACCTCGTGCAGTCCGAGACCGACCCGGCGTACCTGGACCGCCCGGACGTCCGTCGGGGGATCGCGGCGGTGGGCGCCGCGGGCCTCGTCTTCGACCTGTTGGTACGCCAACACCAGCTCCCGATGGCCGCGCGTCTCACGCGCGACCTGCCCGAGGTGAGCTTCGTCCTCGACCACCTGGGCAAGCCCGCACTGGGCAGTCCGGAGCTGGCGCAGTGGAGCCGGGACCTGCGGTCGTTGGCGGCCTCGCCCAACACGACCGCGAAGCTCTCCGGGCTGGTGACCGAGGTGCCGCTGCCGCACTGGGCGCCGGGGGACCTGCGACCCGCCGTCGAGGACGCCCTCGACGCGTTCGGACCGGACCGACTGATGTTCGGCTCGGACTGGCCGGTCTGCCTGCTCGCCAGTTCGTACCAGCGGTGGGTCGACACCCTCGCGGAGTTGCTGGCGGGCCAGGACGGGGCCGACCAGGCGTCGGTCTGGGGCGGGACGGCACGCCGCGTCTACGGGTTGGAGGCGTCATGATGGCGCGTGCGCTGCCGCGCCGCCCGGAGATACGCCTCACCGAGCTGGGTCTCGGCGCGGCCCAGGGCGGCAACCTCTACCGGACGACGACGGACGAGGAGTTCGCCTCGGCGGTCGACGCGGCGTGGGAGGCGGGCGTCCGGTACTTCGACACCGCGCCGCACTACGGCCTCGGGCTCTCCGAACGCCGCCTCGGCGCCGCGCTGCGCCACCGGCCGCGCGACGAGTACGTGGTGTCGACGAAGGTCGGGCGCCTCCTGGTGCCGTCGCCCGGGGACGCGCACCTGCGGGACTCCGACGGGTTCGATGTGCCCGCGACCCACCGGCGGGTGTGGGACTTCAGCCGCGACGGCGTGCTCCGCTCCATCGAGGCCAGCCTGGACCGGACCGGGCTGGACCGGGTCGACATCGCCTACCTGCACGACCCGGACGACCACTGGGAGCAGGCCGCGCACGAGGCCGTACCCGCCCTGATCGACCTGCGGGACCAGGGCGTCGTGGGTGCCATCGGTGCCGGCATGAACCAGTCGGCGATGCTGGCGCGGTTCGTCCGGGAGACCGACGTCGACGTGATGATGTGCGCCGGGCGGTACACCCTGCTCGAACAGGGCGCCGCCGCCGACCTGCTGCCGGCCGCCGAGAACCGGGGGGTGGGCGTGGTCATCGCGGGCGTCTACAACTCGGGGCTGCTGTCACGGGACCGGCCGCCGGCCGACGCCGTCTACAACTACCAGCAGGCACCGGCGGAGCTGATCGAGCGGGCGCGGCGGATCGCCACGGTCTGCGAGACGTACGGGGTGACCCTGCCGCAGGCGGCCCTCGCCTTCGTCCGCCGGCACCCGGCCGTGGTGTCGACGGTGGTCGGCATCCGCAATGAGGCGCAGGCAGTCGAGACGGTGCGACGGTCCGGGGTCGTCGTACCGGAGGAGTTGTGGGACGACCTGGCGGCGGTCGGGCTGCTCGCCGCGCCGCCTGGCCGGCCGGTCTGATCGACGACGACGTCCCGGCCGGGACCGGCTCCGTTCCTCGGATACCGGTCCCGACCGGGACGTCAACTGTTACCGCGACAGCCGCGGGGTCACACGGCGGTGAACCGCCACTGCTGGTTGGTGGCGCTGTGGCAGGTCCACTGCAACAGCCGGGCGCCGTCGGTGGTGGCGGCACCGTTGACGTCCACGCAGAGCCCGCTCAGCACGTTGCGCACCGTGTACACGCCGGAGGTTCCCGTCGCGGTGGCGGTGAACTTCTGCTGGTTGCCGTTGTTGCAGGTGGCCTGCTGGAGGAAGGCCCCCGCCGCGGTGGAGCTGCCGACCACCTCGACGCACTTGCCGCTGTGCACCGCCTTCAGGTAGACCGCACCGCTGCCGGCGTCGACCGCCTGCCACTTCTGGTTGTTGCCCCCGGTGGACGCCCACTGGGTGATCTGGGCGCCGTCGGCGGTGGAGACACCGCTGACGTCCATCAGCTTGTTGCTGTGCTGTGCCGTGACCGTGTAGGTCTTCCCCGCCAGGCCACCGCCGGTGCCGGGTGTCCCGACGCCGTTTCCGCCGAAGGTGTGCGAGTCGAGGTCGAACGAGTTGCTGCTGTTCTTGAACACCATGTATAGCGTCTGTGTCCCGCTGAGCGCGGCGACGCTCACCGGAGTCGTGGACTGGTAGTTGTCCCAGCCGCCCGTACTGGGCACCGTGGTGGTGGCCAGCAGGGTGCCGGTCGGCGAGCCGGCGCGCAGCTCGATCGAACCCCCACCGGAGGGCGACGACACCCGGTAGCTGACCGTCGAGATGCCCGACAGGCTCATCGGGCTGAACGCGATCCAGTCGTTGGTGGAGATGTCACCGACACGCTTGGTGCTCTCCGCCGCTGCCTGGTCGACGACCCGGATGCCGGACTGGCTGCTGAAGTACTCGGCCTGCTTGTGCTTCGGTTGCAGGATCACCTGCGCGGTGCCGGTGAGCGGGGCCGCGCCCCCGGCGCCACCGCTGTCGGTGTAGCGGGCGTTGAGCACGTAGAACAGGTTCGCGCCATCGGGGTGCCCACCGAGCAGGTCGGTGGAGATGGTGCCGGAGCAGCCCGGGTACTCGGTGGTCTCGTGCGCGTGGTCGTCGTGACCCAGCGCCGGGTTGAGGATCACCTTCGAACAGTCGACCGTGCCGCCGTCGGGGTCGGTGACGGTGATCTGGTAGGGCACCTTGTCGCCGAAGGTGAGCATGCCTCCGTTGGGCGGGGTGGTGATGGTGACCACCGGTGCGCTGTTGCCGACGGTGATCTGGACGTTGGCGAAGCCCGTCTTACCGGTGTTGTCGGTGACCTTCAACTGGGCCGTGTAGTTGCCGTTGGCGGTGTAGACCTTCGACGGGTTGGCCGCCGTGGAGGTGGTGCCGTCGCCGAACGTCCACTGGTAGGTCAGCGTGTTGCCGTCCGGGTCGGACGTGCCCGCGCTGCTGAACTGGACGGTCAGTGGTGCGGTGCCGCTGGTGGGCGTGCCGGTGGCCTTGACGATCGGTGACCGGCCGCCCTGGATGTAGTCGATGCGGTAGAGCCCGGAGTCGCTGTTGCCGCCACCAAAGTTGGTGCCCCACTCCAGCAGGTAGAGCGAGCCGTCCTTACCGAACTCCATGTCCATCGGCTTGTTGAAGCCACCACCGGGCAGGAACGGGTTGGTGCGGGTCACCGCCGAGGAGGAGTCGAAGTGCACCTCCTTGACGTAGTTGCGCGACCACTCGTAGAAGAAGTGCACGCCGTCGTAGTAGGGCGGGAACTTCGTCGCGGACGGGTTCGACGCGTCGTAGCGGTAGACCGGGCCGCCCATCGGCGCGGAGCCGCCGGAGCCGAGCTCCGGGAAGGTCGGCGAGGTGCCGTAGCCGTACCAGATGTTGGGTGCGACGACCGGCTTCAAGCTGGTCAGGCCGGTGTTGTTGGGCGAGTTGTTGACCGGTGCCGAGCAGTTGAACTTGGCGCCGACCACGCCGGTGTCGGGGTTGAACGGCGCGTAGGGCTGGTTGTCACCGTGGCAGAACGGCCAGCCGTAGTTGCCGGGCGTCTTGATCACGTTGAGCTCGACCAGGCCCTCGGGGCCCCGGTTGGTGGTCGGCGGGTTGCGGTCCGGCCCGTAGTCGGCCAGGTAGACCCAGCCGGTGGCCGCGTCGATGGAGAAACGGAACGGGTTGCGGAAGCCCATCGCGTAGATTTCCGGCTTGGTCTGCGCCGTGCCCTGCGGGTAGAGGTTGCCGCTCGGGATGGTGTAGCTGCCGCTGGCCCCGGGACGGATACGCAGGAGTTTGCCGCGCAGGTCGTTGGTGTTGCCCGCGGTCCGGGCCGCGTCCAGGTTGGACTTGCCCGAGCGCCAGTCCAACGGGGCGTAGCCCTGCCAGTTGGGGTCGAGGTTCGGGGGCGTGTCGTCACCGGTGCCGATGAAGAGGTTCCCGTCCGGACCGAACTCGATGTAACCGCCGGTGTGCCCGGGCTCCGGGAACGTCCGGTCCCGGTACGCCGGGATGTCGATGATCGTCACACCGCTGGACATGTTCAACGTGTCACCGCTGAGGGTGTAGCGGGAGACGCGGTTGACGTCTGTCGAGCTGCTCGCCGGTGAGTGGTACAGGTACACGTACCCGTTTGTGGCGAAGTTGGGGTCCAGCGCCATGCCGGTGAGACCGTCCTCGCCGCCGGTGTAGACGCTCAGCGTCCCGGCGGTCACGGTGCTGTTGGTGGAGGGCTTGAAGATCTTCAGCTGCCCGCCACGCTGCGCGTAGAACACCCGCCCGTCCGGGGCCACCGCCATCGCCATCGGGTCGACGGTGTTGTCATCCAGGGTGCGCTTCTCGAAGTTGCCCCAGACGGTGCCGCCGCAGTCGCCGGGAGCGTTGCCGGCGGCCCACTTGATGCCACCGAGGACGTGGTTCTGGAAGTTCGTCTCGCTGTAGGAGGCGATTGCGTGGCCCATCGCGGTGGCCCACACGCGCCCGCCGCCGGTGTCCCGACACCAGGAGATCGGGTGGTCCGGGCCCATCGCCCGGGATCCTGGATTGTAGGTGCGCTCGTCGGCGGTCACCAGGACGTGCACCTTGCCACGCGGGTTGGAGTCGAAGTTGTACCACTCCTCGCTGCGGTTCCACCGATCCGGCAGAGAGGCCGTCGACGGGTGCTTCTTGTCGGCGACGATGGCGGTGCCGGGCAGCACGCCGGGGGAGTGCTCCGGCATGTGGGCGCCGCCGTTGATGGTGTTGTCCCACCACGGGTACTCGGACTCGATGCCCATGTCGGTGGCGTTGTGGATGGCCACGATGCCCTTGCCGCTGGCGAGGTAGCCCTCGACCGCCTGGCGTTGGGCTGCCGAGGTCCAGACCATGCCGGAGGTCTGGAGCATCACGATGACGTCGAAGGTCGCCAGGTTGGACGCGGTGAAGACGCTCGAGTCCTCGGTCGCCACCACCTCGAAGTTGTTCGCGGTGGCCTGCTGCTGGAGCATGCTGATCCCGGCGGGGATCGAGTCGTGTCGGTAGCCGGTGGTCTTGCTGAACACGAGGGCGCGGAAGGCCGGGGCCGCCGACGCGGGTGGAGCGAGTCCGAGCGCCAGTAACAGGCCGGCGATCACCGAGATGAGCAATGTGTTACGACGCATGCCGTCTCCTAGGTTGGGCGGGCGTAGGGATTGCGACCACGGGTCCCACGACGCGCCAGGTTGACCTGGACACGCGAGGGACACGGGCGCGGGGGTCTGTCCTCATGCCGTTCGCCGCAACGGCAGTCAGACCTGCGGGACGTCACACAGCGTGATGCTGGCCGTGGTTCTCGTCCCGTGGTCCACGAGGTCAGGATGAGCTAGAGATAGAAGACTGTCAATTCACGGAGTAACGTCCGACGTCCTGCCCGGTGGACGGCGGCCGCGCTCGGCTCCCTCGCTGCGGTGCCACCTGTCGATCGCGGCCCGGGCTGGCAGTCGGGCTTGATCGAGGATTGCGGACCCGCATCCAAACATCTATCTTCATACGTGTGATGTTTCCTCGATGTCAAGGAAATGTTTTCGACGCGCGAACGTAAGCCATGGCTGTTCCTACGAAAGTTTGATGTCCAGCGCTTCAAAGTCGCCGTAGTGTGGCATTGAATCCTGTCGATAACTACTGTCTGTGAGGGCACTCGGGATGTCAGACTCGCGGCCGGTGCCGCTGCTCACCCTCCGGGGCATCGGCAAGTCCTTCCTCGGAGTCCGCGTTCTCGACGGTGTCGACCTCGACGTCGCGCCGGGCGAGGTGCACGCCGTGGTCGGTGAGAACGGCGCCGGGAAGTCGACCCTCATGAAGATCGTCTCGGGCGGGTACGCCCCGGACGGGGGCACTGTCGAGTTCGCCGGTGCGACGCGGACGTTCCGTGGCCCGCGCGACGCGCAGCGGGCCGGCATCGGCATCATCCACCAGGAGTTCAACCTGCTCCCGGAGCGCACCGTCGCGGAGAACGTCTACCTGGGGCACGAGCCGGTCCGCCGCGGGCTCGTCGACCGTCGGGAGATGCTCGACCGCACCACGCGGCTGCTCGCCTCGATCGGTGAGACCACGTTGCCGGCCGACGCCCGGGTGGGGCAGTTGGGCGTCGCGCAGCAGCAGGTCGTCGAGATCGCCAAGGCGCTCGCCCTGGACGCGCGGCTGCTCATCATGGACGAACCGACCGCCGCGCTGGCCGACCACGAGGTCGAGCTGCTCTACGGACTGGTGCGCCGACTCCAGGAGCGGGGCATCGGGCTGCTGTACGTCTCGCACCGGCTCGCCGAGGTCTTCGACCTGTCCGGTCGGATCACCGTGCTCAAGGACGGCCGCCGGGTCACCACCGTGGACACCGCGGACACCACCGCCGACGAGTTGGTGCGGCACATGGTCGGCCGGGAACTGTCCAGCTACTACCCGGACCGGGCCGCCCCGGAGGACCGGGGCCCGGTGCGGCTCAACCTTCGCGACGCGGGTAACCGGAAGCTGCGGGACGTCAACCTCCAGTTGCGCGCCGGTGAGGTGCTCGGCATCGGCGGGTTGCAGGGCTCCGGGCGCTCGGCGCTGGCCCGTGCGATCTTCGGGGTGTCGCCGTTCACGACCGGGGACGTCACGCTCGACGACCGGCCGGTCCGACTGCGCTCACCCCGCACCGCGATGCGGGCCGGCATCGCCTACGTCACCGAGGACCGCAAGGGCGAGGGAATCGTCCCCCGGCAGTCGGTGCTCGACAACGCGCTGCTCGCCAGCCGGGCCGTCTTCGCTGCCCGGTCCGGCCGCGCGGCGAGGACCGTCCGGGTGCGCGAGTTGCTGGCCGCCGTGGAGGTCCGCGGCGCCGGCGACGACCAGGAGATCCGCTTCCTGTCCGGGGGCAACCAGCAGAAGGTCGTGCTGGCCCGCTGGCTCGCGCTCAACCCGCGGATCCTGCTCTTCGACGAGCCGACCCGGGGCATCGACGTGGGCGCGAAGTCAGCCATCCACGACCTCGTCCGCCGCCTCGCCCGTGATGGCGCGGCCGTGCTGATGATCTCGTCCGACCTACCGGAGCTGCTGGGGATGAGTGACCGGATCGTCGTCATGCGGGACGGTCACGTCGCGGGCGAGCTGCCCGCCGGCGCGACCGAGGAGGAGGTCGTCGCGTTGGCGGTCGGCACCGTGCGGGAGCCGGTCCAGTGAGCGCGAGGAGTGAGCCGGGTTTGCGAGCCCCGCAGTCGCGAGCAGAGGTGATCCAGTGAGCGCTCTGTCGCTGCTGCCGGCCCGGCGTCCCGTACCGGGCGTCTTCGTGGCCCTGACCCTCACCCTCACGATCGGCTGGCTGGTCGTCCTGTTCGACGGCGGTCAGCTCTTCAACCAGTCCACGACGGTGAGTCTGCTGCATGTCGCCGCCGGCCTCGGGTTGGTCGCGGTCGGCCAGACCCTGGTGATCCTGGGCGGCTCGCTCGACCTCTCGGTGGCCTACGTGATCAGCCTCAGCACCCTCGTCGCGGCCGAGACGATGAACGGCAGCGACGGCGCGGTGCTGCCGGCGATCGGCCTGGTGCTGGTCGTCAGCGCCGGCGTCGGGCTGCTCAACGGGCTGCTCGTCACCCGGTTCCGGGTCAACGCGTTCATCGCGACCCTCGGCGTCGGGCTGCTGCTCAAGGGTTACCTCGACAACGGCTACGACGGCCCGGCCGGCGCCACCGCGCCCTCGCTCGTGCAGTCGCTCGGCTACCAGCGCGTCGGGCCGGTGCCGGTGTCGTTCCTGCTGCTGATAGTCGTGACCGCGGCGGCCTGGTTCGCGCTGTCGCGGACCCGCTTCGGCCACCATCTGGTCGCCGTCGGTGGGGATCCGGAGGTGGCCCGGCTCTCCGGTGTCCGCAACGACCGGGTCCTCGTCACCGCCCACGTCCTGTGTTCGATGTGCGCGGGGCTCGCCGGCATCTATCTCGCCAGTCGGCTCGGCTCGGGCGCCCCGCGGGTCGGCACCGAGGGGCTCTACGACCTGGAGTCGATCGCCGCGGTGGTGATCGGCGGCACCGCCCTCGCCGGTGGGCGCGGCGGCGTCATCGGCACGGTCGGCGGGGTGCTGCTGCTCGCCAGCATCGACGCCATCTTCAACCAGCTCGAGGTCGACGCCTTCTTCAAGCAGGTGATCCGGGGCGTCATCATCATCGCCGCGGTCGCCGTCTACGCCCGCCGGGCCATGCGAAAGGCGGCCTAGCCATGCAGACCGTCCAGCCCCGTTCCCTGCCGCTGCGTCTGCCGCGGGTGCGTCCCGGTGGTGTCCTGCCGATCCTCGTGATCCTCGCGGTGCTGTTGGTGCTCGTCGGCATCCGGCAGCCCGACTTCCTGGCCCCGCCGTCGCTGATGTCCTTCCTCGGTCGTTCGGCGCCGATCATCCTGCTCGCCGCCGGCCAGTACTTCGTGATCGTGTCCGGCGAGTTCGACCTCTCGGTCGGGTCCCTGGTGACCGCGCAGGTGGTGGTCGCCGCCCGGCTGATCGACAGCGACCCGGCGCGTACCTGGCCGGTGGTGCTGCTCCTGCTCGCCTTCGGAGCGCTGGTCGGGCTGGTCAACGGCCTGATCACGACGCGGCTGCGGGTGCCGTCGTTCATCACCACCCTCGGCATGTTCCTGATCCTCGTGGGCGCGGTCTACCTCTGGTCCGACGGCGCCCCGAAGGGTGGGCTCTCCGAGGAGTTCCGGCGGTTCGGCCGGCGGGCCTTCGAGGACGTGCCTCTGCTGGGCCGCGTGCCGTACGCGCTGCTGGTCCTGGTGGTCCTGGCGGTGGCGGCCGTGCTGCTGATGCGCTCCGACTTCGGTCGGACGCTTGTCGCCGTCGGCGACAACCCGCGCACCGCCGAGTTGAGCGGCGTACGCGTGTGGCGTACCCGGACCTTCGCCTTCATCCTCAGCGGGCTCGCGGCGGCGGTGGCGGCGATCCTCCTGGGCGGCTACAGCGGCGTGTCGTTCCAGGCCGGTGCGGGCCTGGAGTTCGGCGCGATCACCGCGGTCGTCCTCGGTGGGGTGGCGCTCGGCGGGGGTCGCGGCGCGGTCGTCGGGGCGATGCTCGGCGCGCTGACCCTCGAGCTGCTGTTCGCCCTCATGAATTTCTACGGCGTCTCCGGCGCCCTCAGGTCGACCGTCCAGGGCGGGATCATCCTGCTCGCCGTGGCGGTCTCGGCAACGCGTTCTTCGTCGAGATAAAGGGGAAACCATAGTGCGACGTTCCATGGCGGCGCTTGCCGCTGTCACCCTGCTGTCCCTCGCCGCCTGCTCCACCGACGAGCCGGCCGCGGGCCCGTCGGGGAGCGCCTCCGCCGCCGGGTCCGGCACCGGAGAGCAGTCGAAGTTCTTCGTACAGGCCGACTACGACGCCGAGCTGGCGCTGCTCGACGCGGCGCCGACGGGCCCGGCCGACAAGCCGTGGGAGCAGGCGCTCAACCCGACGATGGTCGACACCGCCAAGTTCAAGAAGAGCGGTCCCCACAAGATCTGCTTCTCGAACGCGGCCCTGAACAACCCCTGGCGGCAGGTCGGCTTCAAGACCATGCAGGCCGAGGTCGAGGCGCAGAAGAGCCGCATCAAGGAGTTCGTGCACGTCGACGCCGAGGGCAAGGACCAGAAGCAGATCGCGGACATCAACGATCTGCTCGGCAAGGGCTGCGACGCGCTCATCGTCTCGCCGAACACCACCGCCACGCTCACCCCGGCCGTCGAGGCGGCCTGCCAGGCCGGGCTGCCGGTCGTCGTCTTCGACCGTGGTGTCAACACGAAGTGCCCGGTGACGTTCATCAACCCCATCGGCGGTTACGGCTTCGGCCACGTCGGGGCCGAGTTCGTCAGCCAGAAGATGAAGCCCGGCGGCAAGGTCCTCGCGCTGCGGATCCTGCCCGGCGTCGACGTCCTGGAGACCCGCTGGTCGGCGGCGAAGGTGGCGTTCGACAAGGCGAAGGTCGACGTCGTCGGCGTCGAGTTCACCGACGGTGACCCGGCCAAGACCAAGAAGATCGTCGACGACTACATCCAGCGGTACGGCACGATCGACGGGGTCTGGATGGACGCCGGAGCGGTGGCCGTCGCGGCGGTCGAGGCGTTCCAGGACGCGGGCAAGCCCGTTCCGCCGATGAACGGCGAGGACCAGCTCGACTTCCTGAAGATCTGGAAGGACAAGAAGCTCACGGCGATCGCGCCGACCTACCCGACCTACCAGTGGCGTACGCCGATCATCGCGGCGCTGCGGATCCTCGACGGCCAGCAGGTGTCCAGCCCGTGGAAGCTGCCGCAGCCGACCGTCACCCAGGACAACCTGGACCAGTACCTCGACGCGGGCATGCCGCCGCTGCACTACGCGATGTGCGGCTGCACCGACCTGCCCGGTTACCCGCAGCGCTGGAAGTAGGGTCCGATGTACGCCATCGGCGTCAACCCCTGGGTCTGGGCCTCGCCGGTCGACGACAAGGCCCTGGCCGAGCTGATCCCGCGGATCGCCGCGTTCGGCTTCGACGCGGTCGAGTTGCCGATCGAGCAGCCCGGCGACTGGGACCCGATCCGTACCCGGGACCTGTTGGCGGCGCACGGCCTCGTCGCCGCCGGCGTCTGCGCGGTCACCCCGCCGGGGCGGGAGCTTGTCGACGCCGCGCCGGCGGTCGTCGAGTCGACGGTGGCGTACCTCAAGGGCTGCGTGGCGAGCGCGGCGGCCGTCGGCGCACCGTGCGTCGGCGGTCCCGCGTACGCCTCGGTGGGCCGCACCTGGCGGATGTCACCGGCGGCCCGCGCGGCCTGCTACGCGGATTTCCGGCGGGCCCTGGCGCCGGTGGCCGAGCAGGCCGGCGAGTTGGGCGTGAGCATCGGTGTCGAGGCGTTGAACCGCTACGAGACGAGCGTCGTCAACACGATCCAGCAGACGATCGAGTTGATCGACGGGCTACCGCCGAACGTCGGCATCATGATCGACACCTATCACATGAACATCGAGGAGGCCGACCCCTACGCGGCCCTCGCCGCCGCCGGCCGGCACATCAAGCACGTCCAGGTCAGCGGCACCAACCGGGGCGCTCCCGGTGCCGACCACTTCGACTGGCCCCGCTTCTTCGCCGTCCTGCGGGACACCGGCTACCAGGGCGCGATCTGCATCGAGTCGTTCACGGCGGAGAACGAGGCCATCGCCACCGCCGCGGCGATCTGGCGTCCGTTGGCCCCCTCGCAGGACCGTCTCGCCACGGACGGCCTGCGCTATCTCCGGGAGATCCTCGGATGACCGCCCCGGCCCGCCACCCCCGCGCTGGTTGAGGCCGTTCCGCCACCCCCATCCCCGTTCTCATGTCAGGAGCACCGTCCCGTGTCCTCGTCCCTCTCGTCGCTGCGCCGACTGCTGGCCGGCGCCGCCGCGACAGCGGTGACCGCCCTGGTCGCGGTAACCGCCTCGGCGTCCCCGGCCCTCGCGGCCACCACCACCCTCTACGCGTCGCCCTCCGGCACCGGCACCGCGTGTTCCGCCAGCCAACCGTGTTCGCTGACCGCCGCCCAGACCGCGGTGCGGGGGATCAACAGCGCGATGTCCGGTGACATCGTCGT
Source organism: Micromonospora foliorum (assembly GCF_022229015.1). Lineage (GTDB taxonomy): Bacteria > Actinomycetota > Actinomycetes > Mycobacteriales > Micromonosporaceae > Micromonospora > Micromonospora foliorum. Next base: position 44,186 of record NZ_JAKKFF010000075.1, on the reverse strand, counting down.
GGAGCTGGCCAACGGCGCGTACCGGCTCTCGTCGCCGCTGCGGTTCACCGCCGCCGACTCGGGCAACAACGGCTATCAGGTGATCTGGCGGGCGGCCGCCGGCGCCCGTCCGACGATCACCGGCGCCCGGGCCGTCACCGGTTGGTCGCTCGTCGACTCCGGGAAGAACATCTGGCGGGCCAACGTGCCCGCCGGGCTCGACTCCCGTCAGCTCTACGTCAACGGGGCCGTCGCCACCCGGGCGCGTACCGCCGTGAACCGCGCCGACTTCACCTTCACCACGTCCGGCATGCGGTTCACCAAGAGCGCGCTCAACTACCTCAACAACCTCGGCAACCAGAACCGGGTCGAGGTGGAGAGCGTCGGCTCGTTCACCGACCGGTACTCGCCGGTGCAGAGCATCAGCGGCAACTTCCTGACGATGCAGCAGCCCGCGTGGAACAACAACACCTTCGGGTTCGACACCCTCTCCAGCCCGCACCGCGCCGGGCCCTTCTACCTGACCAACGCGTACGAGTTCCTGGACTCGGCGGGGGAGTGGTATCTCAACCCGAGCAACGGTCAGCTCAACTACATCCCGCTCGCCGGGCAGAACATGAGCTCCGTCAGCGTCGAGTTGCCACAGTTGCAGTCCCTGGTCAACGTCGGCGGCACCCTCGACGCGCCCGCGCACCACATCTCGTTCAGCGGCATCACCTTCACTGGCACGAGCTGGCTCGGCCCGAGCAGCAGCAACGGCTTCGCCGACCAGCAGACCGGCGCCCACATCACCGGCACCTGGTCCCGTCCGTCCGACGCGCTGACCTCCTGCCAGGCCGGCTGCCCCCAGTTCGAGGCCACCCGGCCCAACTGGAACCAGATGCCCGCCGCCGTGCAGGTCTCCGCGGCCAACACCGTCACCTTCAGCGACTCCCAGTTCGTCAACCTCGGGCAGACGGCGATCGGCATCGGCAACGACGCCAACGCCCACGCCAGCGGTGTCGGCCTGGCCGCCAACAACATCACCGTCACCCGCTCCGAGATCGCCCGCAACTCGGCCGGTGGCATCGTGGTCGGTGGCGTACGCGCCGACGCCCACCACCCCGGTGACCAGCGGATGGTCAACCGCAACATCACCATCAGCAACAACCGGGTGCACGATCTCGGCCTGGAGTACCGGGGTGTCGTCTCGATCCTGACGACCTACGTGAACACGGCGACGGTCTCGTACAACGAGGTTTACAACATGCCGTACACCGGTCTGTCGGTCGGCTACGGCTGGGGCGCCAACGACGCCGGCGGCAGCCAGCACTACGCGAACCGGGGCCTGTACAACTACCAGCCGCGGTACACCACGGCGACCACCGCGGCCAACAACCAGGTCATCGGCAACTACGTGCACGACGTGATGCAGCAGATGACCGACGGCGGGTGCATCTACACGCTGTCGGCGAACCCGGGCGGAACCATCAACCAGAACTACTGCCTGCGGACCAACGGCTGGTTCGGGCTCTACTTCGACGAGGGCTCCCGCTACTACACCGCCCGTAACAACGTGTTCTCCTCCACCGGCACCTGGGCCACCGCCAACTACTGGTACGCGGAGAACATGGGCAACTTCACCGTCACCAACAACTGGTCGACCAACGGCAGCACGAACGTGACGAACGGCGACCGGGGCAACGTCGTCAACGGCAACGTCACGGTCAGCAACGGTAGTTGGCCGTCGGGCGCGCAGACGGTGATCAACACGGCTGGCGTGCAGAGCGGCGGCAGCACCAACCCGACGAACGTGCAGATCGTGGGCGTCCAGTCGGGTCGGTGCGCCGAGATCGGCAGCTCCAGCACCACCAACGGCACGCAGGCCCAGATCTGGGACTGCATCAGCGCGGCCACCAACCAGCGGTGGACCCACACCGCCAGCCGGCAGCTCATGGTCTACGGCACCAAGTGCCTGGACGCCTCTGGCCAGGGCACCAGCAACGGCACCACGGTGGTGATCTGGGACTGCAACGGTCAGCCCAACCAGCAGTGGAACGTCAACGCCAACGGCACGATCACCGGAGTGCAGTCGGGTCTCTGCCTGGACGCCAACGGCGCCGCGACGGCGAACGGCACGAAGTTGATCCTCTGGTCCTGCACCGGCGGCACCAACCAGCAGTGGCAGCTGCGTAGCTGATCTAGGAGCTGGGCACTGACAGGTCCGGGCCGAGGCGACGCGCCTCGGCCCGGACCTGTCCGGTTACGGCTCTTCGACCACGGTCAGCCCGGTCGCGGCTGCGTAGCGGACCGGGATGGGATCGGTGAGTTCCCCGACGAACGTCTCGTCGACGTGGTCGAGGAAGCCGACGAGGGACCAGTCGTCGGCGGGTCCGGGAACCAGCCGGGGCGCGTACAGGTGCGGGTGGGCGAACGGTTGGGCGGCCGCGATGTCCCACGGCCCGAGGGTGGTCTCGCCGGTCGCCACCCAGATCCGGTGGTCGTCGCGCCGGGCGCTGCCGGTGGCGTCGGTGGAGAACAGCAGCAGCGGCTGCCCGTCGAGGACGGCGACCTGGGGCACCTCGAGGTGACCGAAGCCGGCCGGTGTCGACAGCGGCGGCGCGACGGTCCAGGTGACGAGGTCGGTGGAGGTGGCGTGGCCGACGACGCCACGGGTGTTCGCCGGCCCGGTGTTGGCGCGGGCGGTGATGAGCATGTGCCAACCCTTGCCGTCGGGGTCGGGGAACACCCACGGGTCGCGCCACGCCTGCTCGTACCACAGCTCCTTGTCCAGCAGCTCGTACCAGGTGGGGTCGGCCTGGACGACCGGCTCGGTGCCGTGCCGGTGCCAGGTCATGAGGTCGTCGGAGACGGCCAGTCCGATGCGTTGGACCAGCCCGTCCTCGGCCCGACCGACCCCGGTGTAGAACAGGTACCACCGTCCGTCCGGCCCGCGGACCGTGCAGCCCGTCCAGGTCGCCAGGTCGTCCCAGCTCGGCGCGTCGGCGGGGACCACGGCGTCGGCGACCAGGCGCCAGGAGCGCAGGTCCGCCGAGACGGCGTGGCCGATCGTGGCACGGCGGTGGCGGCGGTGCGGGTCGTGCAGGGCGCGGGACGCGCGCAGGAAGAACACGTGCCAGAGGCCGTTGTCGTCCCGCGCGTACCAGCTGTCCCACACCCAGTGGTCGGGTAGACGAAGCATGGTCGAAAACCTAGCACTAAACCGTTTTAGCGTCGGCCAAGGCCAATCCGACGGTACGGGCCGGAGGGCCGTTGGTCAGCCGGCCGGAGGCGCGAGGGACCGGCGTCGGCGCAGGGGCATCGGAACCAGGGAGGGCTCGGTGGCGCCCCCGTCCAGGAGCAGTTCGACCGCGCGCCGCCCCATCTGCTCGTGCGGCAGTGCCGTGGTGGCCAGGCTGGGACGCAACCAGGCGGCGATCGGGTCGTCGTCGAAGGAGATGACCGAGATATCCTCCGGGACGGTCAGCCCCGCCTCCCCGAGCGCCTGGTAGGCACCGAAGGCGAGCCGGTCGTTCATGCAGATGATCGCGCTGGGTCGCTTCGGCTTGCTCAGCAGGCCGCGCATGGCGGCGTACCCGTGCTCGGGCAACCACTCGGTGCAGAAACACTCGGCCAGGAGGCTGACCTCCGCCTCGTCCAGCGTCTGCCGGATGCCCTGCAGACGGGCGCGGGCGGCGAGCGAGACCTCCGGGTCGTCCTCCTTGAGCCGGTTGCGACCGATGAGCGCGATCGCGTCGCGGTGGCCGAGCTCCAGCAGGGCGGTGGCCACCGAGCGGCCGGCCCCCTCGTCGTCGGGGACCACGCTGGGCAGGCCGTCGGGGCTGGTGGCGTTGAGAAGCACCACCGGGCCGCCGAGGATGGCCGCGGGCACCGTCAGCCGTCGGGTCGCCATCGCCGCGTAGATCACGCCGTCGACCTGCCGGTCCAGGACGGCCTCGATGGCGTACTGCTCGAAGGTGGCGTCGCCCTGCGTCTCGGTGATGAGCAGGACGTGGTCGCGTTCACGGGCCGCGTCGAGGGCGCCGCGGATGAGGTCACCGGCGAACCGCGTGGTGGCCACGATGTCGGAGACGAACGCGATGGTGGCCGTCTTGCGGGTGCGGAGACTGCGCGCGGCGAGGTTGGGCCGGTAGCCGAGTTCCTCGGCGGCGGCGAACACCCGCTGGTGCGCCTCGGCCGAAAGCCGGGTGCCCTCTCTGCCGTTGAGCACCATCGACGCGGCGGTCTTGGACAGCCCGGCTCGCTGCGCGACGTCGGCGAGTGTTGCTCTGTTGCGGCCCATCAGTCCTCCGAATCAGGGCGCGGCGCCACAGGCGCCGCTCCTGCCCATCATGATGCGTCGCCGTCCCGGATCGAGCGGCGGTCACGTCGGCGCGGTGTGAACCCGACGTTTCCGCACCGTTGCCAAGTTGTCCTTGACAGCTTCCCGTGCCGCGCGCATGCTCTGCTAAATCAGTTTAGCGACCACTTCTGGTGCATCCAGAGGTGCCTTCGGTGGCCGTGCCGGGTTCTTTTCTGCTGACGGTACGGGTGCTGCGCCCGGGCGGCAGGTCACGGCGTACGTGTCGTGGCCGCCACCCGGTCGCGGTGGTCCCGGTGGAGCCGTCGCGCGGCCGTGGGTCGCGGGACGCGTGGAGATGTCAAGGAGTCATGAAATGGCAGAATTGCTGACAAAGTTTCCGCGACGGAGAACGGTGCTCCTCGCGTCGCTGCTGGCGGTCGGGATGACCGCGACAGCCTGTAGCGCCCCGGGGGAGGACCGGTCGTCGACCCAGAAGTCGGATGCCGCCGTCAAGACGGAGCTGGGGACCGACCCGATCACCCTGGAGATGTACGCGGAGACCGGCTTCCCGCTGGCCAAGGCGCTGGCCGACGAGTTCTCCAAGCAGCACTCGAACGTCAAGTTCAACATCCGCGAGGACCAGTTCACGGTCATCGTGGAGAACGCGCCCCGGGTGATGGCCTCGGACAACTCGCCCGACATCATCCGGCTCCCGACCATGGTCGACCTGGTCAAGGACGACCTGCTCAAGAACCTCGACCCGTACTTCACCGCGTACGGCTGGGACAAGTTCCCCGCCTCGCAGCTCATGCAGCTGCGCGTCGGCGACAACACGCGGGGCACCGGTTCGCTGTACGGGATGGGGCTCGGCTACAGCGTCACCGGCGTCTTCTACAACAAGAAGCTGGCCACTCAGATCGGCATGACCCAGCCGCCGGCCACGGTCGCCGAGTTCGAGGAGCTGCTGGCCAAGGCGAAGACCGGCGGCGTCCAGCCGATCATGCAGTTCAACAAGAACACCGCGGGCATCAACTTCCCGCACCAGGCCCTGCAGAACCAGTTCGGCGACCCGACCCAGGTCGCTGACTGGATCTTCCAGAAGCCGGGGGCCACGTTCGACACCCCGGCCGCCCTGAAGGCCACCCAGACCATCCAGAAGTGGGCGCAGGCCGGCTACTTCACGAAGGACGCCAACGCCCTGGACTACGCGGGCATGGTGGGGGAGTTCCAGAAGGGCAACGGCCTGTTCATGTTCAACGGTGACTGGGAGTCGGCCAACCTCGACAAGTCGATGCCCGGCAACGTGGGCTTCTTCCTCTTCCCCACCGAGTCTCCCGGTGGCAAGCACGTGGCGATGTCCGCCCCCAACACCTTCGGCGTCTCCGCCAAAGCCAAGAACCCGGACGCCGCCGCGTACTTCCTGAACTGGGTGCACACCAACGCCAAGGCCCGCGAGATCTCGGTGACGGTCGGCGGCTCCAGCCCCGGCGGCCCGAGTGACCTGCCGGTGCCCAGCGCCGCCCCGAACACCGTGCTGGCCGAGACCCTGAAGGCGTCACAGCAGCTCGGCGCGGAGAACGGCGCGGTGGACTTCACCGCGAACGCGACCGGCGGCATCTTCGCCGCCGCGATCACCCCGGAGATGCAGAAGCTGATCGCCGGCCAGCAGACACCCGAGGGGTACGTGAAGGCGGTCCAGGCCGAGTACCAGAAGGAACTGTCCCGATGACGTCTGCCCTCGGCAGCGCACCAACCGGGCGCGACGACCGTCGCGCCCGTCCCACCCCCACGCGGGCCCACCGATCCCGGTGGGCCCGCGCGGCCGGGACCGGCTGGTTGTACGTCCTGCCCGCCCTGGTGATGTACGCGGTGTTCGTCCTGCGCCCGCTCGTCCTGACGCTCCAGTACTCGCTCTACGACTGGAACGGGATCGGGGTGGCCCGCTGGGTGGGCCTGGACAACTACCTCACCGTCTTCACCGACAGCGACCTGCTGAAAATCATCGGCAACGCGATCGTCCTGATCGTCTTCTTCAGCTTCATCCCCGTCGCGCTCGGACTGTTGGTGGCGAGCATGGTTCGCCGGATCACCACCGGCGCGTTCGGCACCGTCGTCCGGACCATCCTGTTCCTGCCGCAGGTCATCCCCCTGGTGGCGGCGGGCATCGCGTGGAGCTGGCTGCTCTCGTCGAACGGACTTGTCAACCAGGCGCTGCGGGCGGTCGGGCTGGGTGGCGTCGCCCGCGCCTGGCTCGGCGACTTCGACACGGCGCTGCCTGCCGTGGGCGTCATCGGGGCCTGGGTCCTGCTGGGCCTCTGCACGATCCTGTTGGTCACCGGCATGAGCAAGATCGACCCAGCGCTGTACGAGGCCGCCCGCCTGGACGGTGCCGGTCCGGTCCGTGAGTTCCTCGCCGTGACCCTGCCCAGCCTGCGCCAGGAGATCGGCGTCTGCCTCACCGTCACGATCATCGCGGCGCTGGCGAGCTTCGACATCGTCTACATCTCGACCAGTGGCGGCCCCGGCCTGCAAACCACCGTGCCGGGCCTGGAGATCTACCGGCTGGCCTTCTCGCAGCGGCAGGTGGGGCTCGCCTCGGCGCTCGCCGTCGTGCTCATGCTGCTGGTGCTGGCGTGTGTGCTGCCGATCCAGCGCCTGAGCCGAGGGGAGAAGCCATGAACCTGAGCCGACGCGAACAGTTGACCGGGCGGGTCTTCCTGATCGCCCTGATCGTCGTCACCCTGCTGCCGTTCGTGAGCATGCTCTCGGCGGCGTTGCAGCCCCGTGGCACCGTGCCCAGCGGGCTCGAGTGGCCGTCCGACCCGCAGTGGGGGAACTTCGCCGACGCCTTCACCGCCGCGAACATGGGTGCCCTGCTCCGCTCCAGCCTGCTCATCGTGGCCGGCGTCGTACCGGTGTCGGTGCTCATCGCGACCATGGCCGGCTTCGGGCTCGGTCAGTTGCGGGTGCCCGGCGGCCGACTCGTCTTCGGCCTCTTCCTGCTGGGGCTGACCCTGCCGTTCGAGGCCGTGGTCACGCCGCTCTACTACCAGATGCAGGATCTCGGCCTGCTCAACACGCGCTGGGCCATCATCCTGCCGCTGATCGGGCTGTACATGCCGTTCGCGGTGTTCTGGATGCGGGCGCACTTCACCAACGTGCCGGTCGAGTTGTCCGAGGCGGCCCGGGTGGACGGCAGCAGCACGTGGCAGTTGTTCTGGCGGGTCCAGGTGCCGCTCGCCCGGCCGGCGATCGCCTCGCTGACGATCCTGATGTTCCTCTGGACGTGGAACCAGTTCCTGCTCGCCATCGTCCTGGTCGACGACGCCACCAAACGCACCATGGCCGGCGCGCTCGGCGCGTTCCAGGGCCAGTGGGGCACCGACCTGGTGCTGCTGTGTGCCGGGTCGTTGCTGATCCTCACCCCGACCCTCATCGTGTTCCTGATCTTCCAGCGACAGTTCATCAAGGCCCTGATCCAAGGGTCAGTGAAGGGGTAGCCAGTGGCCACGCAGCCGCAGATCCACGGCGACGTCGACAATCGCTACGGGCGCGTCGCCGACGTCTTCCGCGACAACTTCACCACCGGGGGAGAGGTCGGCGCCGCGGTCACCGTCTACGTGCGGGGTCGCAAGGTCGTCGACCTGTACGGCGGGGTCGCCGACCCCCGGACCGGGCGACCCTGGGACGCGCACACGCCGGCCGTCGTCTTCTCCTGCACCAAGGGAATCCTGGCGGTCTGCGCCTACCTGCTGGCCCAACAGGGCCGGCTCGACCTCGACGCCCCCGTGACCCGTTACTGGCCGGAGTTCGGGCAGCGCGGCAAGGCGTACATCCCGGTGCGCTGGCTGCTCACGCACCAGGCCGGTCTGCCCGCGGTGGACCGACCCCTGACCCTCGACGAGGTCCTGGCGTGGGATCCGGTCATCGAGGCGATCGAGGCGCAGGCACCGTTGTGGGAGCCGGGCACGGCGCACGGCTACCACTCGATGACCTACGGCTGGCTGGTCGGAGAGGTGATCCACCGCATCACCGGCCAACTGCCCGGCGCGTTCTTCGCCGACACCGTCGCGGGCCCGCTCGGCCTGCGCACCTGGCTCGGGCTTCCGGCCGCCGAGAGCCACACCGTCGCCTGGGACCTGGCACCGCCACCGGACCCCGACCCGTTCGAGGACCCGGTCGCCGAACGGGGCATCACCATGGGGGGCGCCTTCGCCTTCCCCGCCGACGCCGACGGCCTGGTCAGCTTCAACGACGAAGCCATCCGGGCCGCCGGTGTTCCCGGCGCGGGCGCGGTGAGCACCGCCGACGGCCTCGCGCGCCTCTACGCCGCCTGCGTCTCCGACCTCGCGGGTGGACCTCTGCTCACGGCCGCGTCGGTGGACGACGCGGTCGTCGTCCGGTCGCGTGGTCAGCAGCGGCACGGCCCGCCGGACACCGGGCAGCGCTGGGGTACGGGCTTCCTGCTGCACTCACCACCGGCCCGGCCCCTGCTGGGTGAGCGCAGCTTCGGCCACGACGGCGCGGGCGGGAACCTGGCCTTCGCCGACGCCGAGCACCAGGTGGGATTCGGCTACGTGGTCAACCAGATGCGCGGAATGGGCGACGAGCGCGCCAACCGCCTCACCGCCGCCCTCCGCGCCTGCCTCCAAGGCTGAGGATTCCGGTCCGGTGCGCCTCCGGTGATCATGAAGTTATTGCCCTCGATGACGGCGTGTCGGCGCAATAACTTCATGATCAACGGCGTTCCGCCCGGGGTGCCACCGTCCATTGTGGTGGGCGAGCGGTGTTACGGGGATACTTCGGGCACGTTTCATCGATAGTCTTGACAGGCTTTGTTAGCGATAACACGATGGCCTTCACGCCGCTCTCGCGTTTGGAGCTCGCCTTGGTCGTGTCGGTCCGCTCGCGTGTCCTGAACATCGCCCGCACCTCCGCTGTGAACAGCCTGAACGCCGCCGCTCACCACGCCACCAACACCTTGACCCGACTGGCGTCCACAGTGCGCCCGGATCGCCTTCGTTCACTGTGCGCGTTCGCATCGGCGGCCGTTTTGGTCGGCGCGGGCCTGGTAGCCACGCCGGCCGCCGCGCACGGCGCCGACGGCTGGTCGCCCCGATCGTCGTACACCTCGACCGACACCGGCGCCGGCACCTACTCGGTGCCGCTGCTCAACGCCGACGTGCCGGACATCAGCGTCGAGCGGGTGCCAGCCGCCGAGAACGACGAGGGCCGCGACCTCTACTACATGATCAGCACGACCATGCACCTGAGCCCGGGCGCGCCGATCATGAAGTCGTACGACCTCGTCAACTGGGAGATCGTCAACTACGTCTTCGACCGGGCGAGCATCGGCGACTCCTTCTCCCTGCGCAACGGCCAGAACTCGTACGGCCAGGGCCAGTGGGCGTCGTCGCTGCGTTACCACGACGGCACGTTCTACGCCGTCTTCAACACCAACAACCTCAGCGGTGCGTACCTGTACCGCACCGACGACATCGAGAACGGCGCGTGGCAGCGCACCGCCCTCGGCCGTGGCCTGCACGACCCGTCGCTCTTCTTCGACGTCGACGGCACCCCGTACATCTTCTACGGCTCCGGGGGCACCAGCGCCGTACGCCTCAACGCCGACCTGACGGCCATCGCGCAGGACTACCCGAACATCTTCACGGCGAGCAACTACGCCGGGCAGCCGTTCATCGGCGGCCTGTTCGAGGGCGCGCAGGTCTACCACATCGACGGCTGGTACTACGCCGTCATCATCACCTGGCCGTCCGGGCAGGGGCGTCAGGTGGTGATGTTCCGGTCGAAGGACCTGCTCGGGCGCTACACCTCGGTCGGCGGGGTCAACACCTACGAGGCGCGCGGAGTGCTCAACTCCAACGGCTTCGCGCAGGGCAGCCTGGTGCCGATCAGCCGCGCGGGCGGCGGGACCGACTGGCACGGCATGTTCTTCCGGGACACGTTCCCGATCGGCCGGATCCCGGCGCTCATCCCCGCCACCTGGCAGGACGGGTGGCCGACCTTCGGCACCAACGGCGTCGTGCCGGTCAACGGCCTGTTCGACAAGCCGATCAAGCTCAGCCCGGCCGAGGAGCTGTTCGAGCGGCAGAAGAGCATCGTCGCCTCGGACGACTTCGCCAACGACGCGCCGCACAAGGCGTACCAGGACGAGCAGTGGACGGTCCCCGCGCCGCTCGACCCGGTGGAGATCGCCCCCAACGGCTCGCGGCTGGACCTGGCGTGGGAGTGGAACCACGCCCCGGACAACCGGTACTGGTCGCTCACCGACCGCGACGGCTGGCTGCGGTTGACGGCCGGCAAGGTGGTCACCGGCCAGTACGTCTACACGAAGCTGTCCAACCGGGCTGAGCTGGCGTGGTTCGAGGAGGCACGCAACACGCTCTCGCAGCGCACGTTCGGGCCGCGGCAGTCGGCGCAGACCCGGATGGACATCACCGGGATGAGGAACGGCGACGTCGCGGGCCTGGCCGCCTACAACCGCGGATTCTCGTACGTGGCGGTCAAGCGGGTCGGTGACGTCAACACCCTCGGCGTCGTGAACCGGTCGCAGCCGTTCGCTGTCGACCTCGACCAGTCGACCCTGGAGAACTTCGTCTCCGGCACGACGGTGTCGCTGGGCGACGCGACCGAGGTGCACGTGAAGGCGGACCTGGACTTCTCCTCGCCGGTCGGCCAACTGTGGACGGCGTTCTACTACAGCCTGGACGGGGTCCAGTGGACCCGGCTCGGCAACCGCGTGGGCCCGCAGGCGCTCGACGGCAGCCTCGCGCACTTCATGGGTCACCGGGTGGGCCTGTTCAACTACGCGACCCAGCAGACCGGCGGCCACGTCGACTTCGACGACTACCTGCTCAGCGACGTGCTGACCGCGCAGGCCCGGCCACTGGACACCACCGCCCTCGACGCGGCCATCGCCCACGCGCAGACGCTCGACGCGCGCCACTACCCGGCCGACGCCTGGGCCGCGACACAGTCCGCGCTGGCGGCGGCGACGTCGGCACGGGCCGGCCAGTTCGGCACCCAGAACCAGATCGACGCACCGGAGCGGGCGCTCAGCTACCAACTGGCCCGACTCGGCGTGCTGGCGGCGCTGCCCGTGACGACCACCGCTCAGGTGCGCTGCCTGAGTGGCAGGGCGTACGTGGCGGTGCAGGCGCGCAACGACTCGGCCGAGCCGGTCGACATCACGGTGGAGACCCCGTACGGGAACCGGTCGTTCGCGGCCGTCGCGCCGGGAGCGAACGTCTACCAGTCGTTCAACACCCGCGCCGCGTCGGTGGCGGCCGGCTCGGCGACGGTCCGGGTCACCGGCACGGTCGCCGGCCGGGACGTGACCACCGTCCACTCCGCGCCGCACCCCGCCAACGCCTGCGGCGGATAACCCCACCACGAGACCTCGGCTCACCGGCCAGCACCACCGGCGACCGGCCGGGCGGCGCGGAACAGCGGATCCCGCCCGCGCCGGCCACCGTCGGACCGGTGGCGGCAGTCCACCTCGGATGTCCGGACCACCCACGGAAGCACACCCACCGATCCCCCGTACACCGATGACCGCACGTCAGAGATGAAGGAGGATGTCTCGTGGAACAACGAATGCGACGGGCGACCCGAGGACGGGTCGCAGCGCTCGCGACAGTAGGCCTGCTGCTGGCCACCGGGTTCGTCGCCCCGGCGGCGCCGGTCCAGGCCGCCGACACGAACCTCGTCGTCAACGGCGGGTTCGAGGACGGCCTGGCCAACTGGTTCGTCAACAACGGAAACGCCACCGACGGCGCCCAGTTGTCGGCCACGTCGGACGCCTACTCCGGCGCGAACGCCGCGCTCGTCACCAGCCGGACGACAACCGGGTCCGGGCCGATGCAGGACCTCAGCGGCAAGGTGCAGGCCGGCCAGGCGTACACCCTCACGGCCCGCATCAAGTACGAGAACGAGAGCGGACCGGCCACGAAGCAGTTCTTCGCCACCATGCACTACGGCGGAGGCACCTACACGAACCTCGTCAGCGTGACGGCGACGAAGGGTCAGTGGGCGCAGTTCAACGGAACGTTCACGATCCCGGCGACGCAGACCGTGTCGACGGCGCGCCTGTTCTTCGAGACCCCCTGGACGAGCACGCCGTCCACGGACCCGGCCCTGCACCTCATGGACTTCAAGCTCGACGACGTGTCGGTGATCGGCGCCGCGCCGCCCGCGCCGGCCTCGAAGACCATCGAGGTCGTCGGCAAGCTGCCCGGGGAGCACAACCCGTTGATCGGGCACAAGTTCGGGGCTGACGGCTTCGGCCTCGTGCACGACGGTCGGGTCTACATGTACATGACAAACGACACCCAGGGCTACGCCCCCAACCCGACCACGGGCGTCTCGCCGGGGATCAACTACGGCGACATCAACCAGATCACGGTGATCTCCTCGGAGGACCTCGTGAACTGGACGGACCACGGTGAGATCCAGGTCGCCGGCCCGAACGGGGTGGCCCCGTTCACCGCCAACTCGTGGGCTCCGGGCATCACCAAGAAGGTGGTGAACGGGGTGGAGAAGTTCTTCCTCTACTACGCCAACGGTGGTGGCTCCAGCAACGTGATCACGGGCGCGTCGCCGCTCGGCCCGTGGACCAGCGAGCGCACGAGCACGCTCATCGACGGTCGTACCCCCGGTGCCGAGACCGTCGCGTGGAAGTTCGACCCGGCCCCGTTCGTCGACGACGACGGCCAGCCGTACCTCTACTTCGGTGGTGGTCCCGCGTCGACGAGCATGCCGCCGGCCGAGCGCTTCAACAACCCGAAGAACATCCGGGCGATCGCACTCGGCGACGACATGGTCTCGACCGAGGGGACGGCCGCGGTGGTCGACGCCCCGGTCGCCTTCGAGGCGGGTCACGTCTTCAAGCGCCAGGGCAGGTACTACTTCTCGTACTCGTCGCACTTCGGCGGAAACGACTTCGGTGGCAACCAGCAGCCGCTGCCCGGTTACCCCGGGGGTGGCCAGATCGGCTACATGATCTCCGACGGCCCGATGTCGTGGCCGAAGGAGACCTACGCCGGGGTGCTCTTCCCGAACCAGTCGCAGTTCTTCGGGGCCGGCACCGGTGGTAACAACCACCAGTCGGTGTTCGAGTTCGGGGGCAAGTACTACTTCACCTACCACGCCCCGACGCTGAACAAGCGCATCAACGGCAACACCACCCAGGGGTACCGCAGCCCGCACATCCAGGAACTGACCTTCAACCCGGACGGCACGATCCAGCAGGTCGTCGGCACGTACGAGGGCGTGGACCAGGTCCGGGACTTCGACCCGTACCGCGTCTTCGAGGCCGAGACCTTCGGCTGGAGCAAGGGCGTCGCGACCACGAAGGTCGACGGCAGCTCCGCCCAGTTCGGTGGCGCGGCGCCGAACCTGGTGGTCCGCGACATCGACAACGGCGACTGGACGGCGTTGTCCTCGGTGAGCTTCGGGGACAACGGCGCACAGAACCTGACGGCTCGGGTGCGTGCGCTCGCCGCCGGCGGGCAGGTCCAGGTCCGGCTGGACGACGTCAACGGTCCCGTCGTCGGCACGGTCGCGGTGGACACGCCGGTCGGACAGTGGGCCGAGGTGACCGCCGAACTCGACGGCGTCAGCGGCGTGCACGACGTCTACTTCACCTACACCGGCCCGGCCGGCGTCGACCTCTTCGAGATCGACAACTGGGCCTTCGCGGCGGCCACCCTCGACCTGCCCGTCACGGCCAGCGCGTCGACGCGCTGCGTGGGAGGCAAGGCGTACGTGACGGTGCAGGCGCGCAACGACCATGACGCGCCGGTGGGCATCACCCTGGAGACGCCGTACGGCGAGCGGTCGTTCGCGGCCGTCGCGCCGGGCGCGAACGCCTACCAGTCGTTCAACACCCGTGCCGTGTCGGTGTCGGCGGGGTCGGCGACGGTCCGGGTGACCGGGGCGATCGGCGGACAGGACGTGACGACCGTCCACACCGTGCAACACCCCGCCGGCACCTGCGGCGGATAACCCCTGATGGCGGAGAACGGAGATCACATGAACACATACAAACGGCGGCGGCTGTTCGCGGTCAGCGCGGTCGGCGCCGTGCTGACCGGGGCGGCGGTGCTGCCGTCGCCCGCACTGGCCGAGCCCGGTGACGACGCCAGCGTGCGGGTCACTGTCGACATCGACGAGATCAGGGAACCGGGCGTGCTCGCCCTGTCGATCGCCGGCGACGCCGTCGCGCTGTCCGAGGACGGCTCGACCCTTCTGGTTCGCCAGTTCGTCGGTACGCTGCCGACGGTGACGGTCACCGACACCCGTGTCGCCGACGAGGTGCCCGACGGCGCCAGCTGGGCGGTGCTCGGCAGCGCGACCGACTTCGCGGGCACCGCCGGCCAGGCGCCGATCACCGCCGACCACTTCGGCTGGAAGCCGCGCCTGCTCGACGGCGGCGACACCGGCCTGGTCACCGAGGGCGAGGAGGTGGTGACCAGCCTGGACGAGCCGACCCAGCCGGGCAACAATGTCGGCCTCGTCGACCAGGAGTTGCTGGTCTCGGCCTTCGACTCCGAGGCCGTCGCCGGCGACTCGTACTCGGTCAATGCCGACCTTTACCTGCGGACCCCCGCGGAGGTCGCCGCCGGCGAGTACAGCTCCACGCTCACGCTCTCACTGTTCGAGTAGTGGCCTGGGCGGGGGTCCGGATCGGGCCCCCGCCCAGCCCCGTGCCGAAGGGCCGCCTCATGACCGTCACCCCGCTGCGCCGGGCGCTCGTCGTCCTCGCCGTCGCGTCCCTCGCGGTTGCGGCCGCGCCGACCGCGGCGGCGGCGGAACCGGACCCGAAGGCCCTGACCTGGACGGTCCAGCCGGCCACCGCGAGTGGGCCGGACCAACGCCGGTGGATCAACGCGAGCCTCGACCCGGGGCAGGTCGTGACCGAGCACCTGGCGGTACGCAACCTCAGCCGTACCGCTGTGGCCTTCTCGCTGAAGGCCGCCGACGGCTACCTCACCGACAAGGGTCGCTTCAACATGCTGTCGTCCGACCGGCCCTCGGTCGACGGCGGCACCTGGATCGACGTGCAGGAGAAGGTCACCGTCGGCCCGAACGAGACGCGGGTCGTGCCATTCACGATCAGGGTGCCCAAGGGCGCCACCCCGGGCGACCACCCGGCCGGCATCGCCGCGACGGTCACCAGCACCGGAGGAACGGTCAACGTGGAGAGCCGCGTCGGGTTCCGGGTCATGCTGCGGGTCAACGGCTCCGCGCGGGCAGCCCTGGCCGTCCGCGGCCTCGGCGCGACGTACTCCCCGTCGTGGAACCCCTTCGCCGGTGGCACGGTGCGGGTCCGCTACACCGTGGAGAACGACGGCAACGTCTGGGTCAGCGGCACGAGTCGGGTGGCGATGTCCGACCTCCTCGGCCGGAGCAGCCACGACGCCAGCAACGCCGTCGAGGAGTTGCTTCCCGGCGGCAGTCGGGAGGTGCAGACCCGGGCCGACGGCGTGTGGGCCCTGGTGCGCCTCCGCACGACCGTCAGCACGTCGCCGACGCTGCTCGGCGACGGCCAGGCCGGGGCGGACCTTCGACCGGCCTCGGCCACCGTCACCACCTGGGTCGTACCGTGGGCGCAGCTCGCGCTGCTGGGTCTGCTCGCCGGCCTGCTCCTGGGGCTGCGGGCGGCGGTCCGGCACCGGCGGCGTCGGCTGGCCGGGCTGCTGGCCCGCGCGAGGCAGGAGGGCCGGCAGGAGGGTCAGGAGTCCGTGCTCGTCGGGGGCGGGCCCGCCCCCGACGAGCACGACGCGGGCGACGCCCGTCGGTAACCCGCCGGCGCGAGGGAATCGCGCTGCCGGATCGCGGTGAGGCGTCGCCCGGTCCGCGGCCTCAGGGCTTGGACTGGTCGAGCAGCCAGCGCAGGATGCCGGCGTCCTCGTAGGTCGGCCCGAACGCGGCGTGGTAGTCCGGCACCGAGAACGCGGCGTCGGCGTACTCGGTGTAGCGCACCAGGTCGGCGGTCTGCTCCGGCGTCTTGCCCCGGGCGGCGTACGCCTGCCGCAGCACGGCGGTGGAGTTGCGCGCGCCCGTGACGTTGAGCAGGTGGTCGTGCTCGCCGTGGGTGATCCACACCGGCACCTCGGCCGCCGCGATGGCGGTCGCCTGGGTGGCGTTGACCGGGAAACCACCGGTCACCAACCCGCCGGCGAACAGGTCCGGACGCTTGGCGAACGCCTCCCAGAGCAGCTGGGATCCGTACGACACGGTGGTCGCGTACACCCGACGGGTGTCCACCGCGAACTGGTCGACGAACTGGTCGAGCAGCTTGACCAGCAGGTCCGCCTCGGCGACCCCACCGACCCGCTGGTGCTGAGGCGCCAGGACGATGACGTCCTCGGCGGTGCCGGTCCACTGCGGTTGGAGCCACGCGGTCGCCGGGATGTCGGCGGCGAGTTGGACGCCGAGGTTGTCGCCGTCCCAGCCCATTCCGTGACCGGGCAGGACGACCATCAGTGGGTACGTGCGGCCCGGCTGGTAGTTCTTCGGCAGGTGGTAGTGGTACGGCAGCACCATTCCGCCACTCAGGAACGAGCCGTAGGTGAACTCGTCGACCAGTTGGTTGACCGGCTTCTCGGTGACCGGTCGGGATTCGCGCGGAGTGGCCCGGGCGAGCACCGGCCCCTTGCCGGCCCCGCGGCCGGGCTGGCCATGCACGTCCTTGCGCTGCACGACCCGGGTCGGCAGCTCGGGATTGACCTTCACGGTGCAGAGGAAGGTCGGGCACTTGGAGACGATGACCGTCGAGCCGCCGGTGTCGGCGGGGTCGAGCTCGACGATGACGTACCTGCCCGGCGCCGATCGGTGGTCGGCACGGGTGCCCGGTGTCCCGTTGGTGTAGGTGTGGGTGACGGTCCGGTCGGCGAGCTTCGGCAGGTCCTCGATGGGGTTGAAGCGGAAGTTGTAGATGGTGTCGGTCACCGAGAACGTGGCGGTGTCGAGGGTGCGGGGGTTGACCGTGGCCCCGTACTCGATCGCCACCGCCGAGACCTTCTGGCCGTACGTGTAGACGGTGGTGATCGGGGTGATGCTGCGGATTCCGTCCGTGGCGCCCCGGCTGTCGCTGGCGCTGCCGTACGCGGTGCCGGAGGCGCCGGCAAGGACGAGGGTGGCGGCGAGCGGGATCAGTCCTTTTCGCAGTCTCATGCGGGTCCTTTCTCGGGGGTGGTGCGTTCAGTCAGCGGTCCCGCCCGGGACCGGGGAGTGGGACGGGTCGGAGCGAGCCGGCCGCTAAACTGATTTAGCAGAGCATCGATGGCAGGCCCGGCGGTGTCAATACCGAGCGCGCAACGAGCCGGAACTGCGCCGCCGACGACCAGGCTCGCCCCGACCCGCGCGGCCGACCCCTCTCGTGAGCACTGCAACAAACCTGCAAGCGCCAGCTATTGCCTTCAGGGAAACCGCTTTCCTACGATTGCGTTGCATCGATGTTTCATTTGGCAGTCGGGCGAGCGATGTCACCGGGCGCACCTCGCTTGCACGGCACATCCCTGCTTCTACCAGGGCACGAGACATCTCGATGAAATCGCCGCGATTGACTGTCGCCAATTCCTGAATGACGTCCGTCGGCAGGTGCGGTCGCGGTGTGCGTCGAGTCGAAGCCTGGAACGAGACGAATGCGAAGGTGAGGCGACATGAGACGACCAGTCGCGCTGCGATGTCAGGCAGTGCTGGCTTCAGCGGCCGTGGTGATCGCGGTCGGGGTGGCCCTACCGACCCCGCAGGCCGCGGCGGCGGTCGGCAGCGCCACCGGCTACGCCACCCAGAACGGCGGGACCACCGGCGGCGCGGGCGGGCAGACGGTACGGGCCACCACGGGCACGGCGATCCACGCGGCGCTGTGCGGTCGGACCAGCAGCAGCACCCCGATCACCATCGAGGTCACCGGGACCATCAACCACGGCAACACCAGCAAGGTGTCCGGGGCGAGCTGCAACACCGCGGCGGGCGTGATCGAGCTCAAGCAGATCAGCAACGTCACCATCATCGGGGTCGGCAGCGCCGTCTTCGACCAGCTCGGCATCCACATCCGCGACTCCAGCAACATCATCATCCAGAACGTGACCATCCGGAACGTCAAGAAGTCGGGCTCGCCCACCTCCAACGGTGGGGACGCCATCGGCATGGAGAGCACGGTCCGCAACGTCTGGGTCGACCACGTCACCCTGGAGGCGTCGGGCGGGGAGTCCGAGGGGTACGACGGCCTCTTCGACATGAAGGACAACACCCAGTACGTGACGCTGTCCTACAGCATCCTGCGCAACTCCGGTCGCGGCGGCCTTGTCGGGTCCAGCGAGAGCGACCTGTCCAACGGCTTCATCACGTACCACCACAACCTCTACGAGAACATCGACTCCCGCACGCCGCTGCTGCGCGGCGGGATCGCCCACATCTACAACAACCACTACGTGAGCCTGCACGAGTCCGGGATCAACTCCCGGGCCGGAGCCAGGGCCAAGGTGGAGAACAACTACTTCCGCGACTCCAAGGACGTCCTGGGCACCTTCTACACCAACGAGCGTGGCTACTGGCAGGTCGCCGGCAACGTCTTCGACAACGTGACCTGGTCCAGCGCCGGCAGCGAGAACTACCCCGCCGGCCCCAACCCGACCTCCAACACCACGGTCAGCATCCCGTATTCGTACAGCCTCGACGGGGCGAGCTGCGTGCCGGACATCGTCCGCCAGACGGTCGGCGCCAACACGGGCCTGAGGGTGTCGAACGGCAGTTGCTCGCCGCAGACCCCGCCGCCCACCACCCCTCCGCCGACCACCCCTCCGCCCACGACGCCGCCGCCGACCACCCCGCCGCCCACGACGCCGCCGCCCACCGGCGGGACCAACCTCAGCCTCGGCGCCGGCGCCGACGGCTCCAGCAAGGCCAGCGGGACCAGCTACGGCAACGTGCGCGACGGCAACCTGAGCACCTACTGGTCGCCGGCCGGGTCGACCGGCACGATCTCGATCAAGTGGGGCTCCGCGACCCAGGTGTCCCGGGTGGTGATCCGCGAGCCGTCCGGCACCCAGGGTTCCATCGGGTCCTGGCAGCTGGTCAACAACGACAACGGGGCCGTCCTGGCCACCGGCAGCGGGGCCGGTTCGATCACCTTCCCGGCCACCGCGACGAGCAAGCTCAACTTCAAGATCAACAGCTCCGGCGGTACGCCCCGGGTCGGTGAGTTCGAGACGTACGCCAGCTAGACGAGTACGTCCTGTCGGACCGGCGGGGTGTGGCTCGGCCGATCGTTGTCGGTCACCTTCGTCGGGACGGACGCGGTGTTGAGCGGTATACCTCAGAGGTATGAACATGCCTCTGAGGTATACCGCTGCTCGGTGGACCGACCGGGGCGGGTCAGCCGAGCGCGTCCGTCACGAATCGGTCGACGGCAGGGTGTCCATGAAGGAGCTGACCGAGAAGACCGCTCGCCCGGGCCCGGCCGGGCCGTATCCGGGCGGGCTGGACAGGCCGTGGGCGTCCATGGTCGCCCGGTATGCCTCCAGCAGGCGGACGTGGTATTCGAGCGGCGCACCCTGCGGGTTCGTCCGGCCCAGCGGCGTGGTGGGCTCCGGGCACCAGGTGGTGAACCGGGGCGTGATCCCCCGGGACATGAAGTAGTCGAGCCCCTCGGTGGTGGAGTCGATCGCCTCGTCGACGCTGGTGAAGCCGTGCGGGGCGGCCATCTCCACGCCCGCCACGAAGTTCGGGATCACGTTGCGCGGGCCGAACACCTCGGCGGAGTCGAGGATGCGCCGGTGCCACTCCTCCCGACCGACGTACCGTTCCTTGCCCGGGCAGTACAACTCGAACAACCGCTTGTCCCACACCTCGTAGTTGGGGTGGTAGATGCGGATCCCGTAGTCGTGGAACCGCTGCACATCGGCTCGGGGCAGCGCCTGGGCCACGACCTTGCCGATCCACCGTCCGGGAAACCGCTCCTCGATCGCCTGCGCGTACTGGCCGTAGAAGTCGGCCTCGGCCAGCCCGTTGACCTGCGAGGTGATGCTGCCACCGGTCAGCGTGTACGCCTGCGACGCGCGGTCGACGTCGTGCCGGTCGATGATCTCCAGGGCCTCGAGGACCTCGTCGACCGGCTTGACCCCGGTGTAGGGCCGACCGGCCTGCTTGTGCTGCCGCCAGTTGTGGTTGATGTCGCAGTACTGGCACTCCTCCTTGGCGCCGAAGTACTGGCAGACCCGGAACGCGGTGAGGTAGATGAGATAGCCCCACTGGATCGTCGGGGCGACCTCCATCACCGACTTGCCGTTGGCGAGCGCGTGGCGGTAGTACGCCGGCATCGGGGGCAGCCCGACATCGGCGATCGGCCGCCCGTCCAGGAACAGCCGCAGTCGACCGTCGCTGTCGGTGCCGACGCGGTACGGCGAGCTCGGGTTGGTGCGGACCGAGACGACGGTGCGGAATAGCTCGTATGGACCCCCGGTGAGCACGATCTCCTCCGGTGGCCGGCGCAGCGCGGCGGTCCCCAACTCGGGCAGCGTCCGGTGGTCGAAGGAGAAGATGAAGTACGACTTCGGCTTGACGTCGCCATGCTCGTTGTCGGTCAGTGCCGCGTCGTCGAAGGCGAGCCCGCCCCGCAGCAGGTCCTCCTTGAGGACTGCCTCCCGCGGCACGTGTGGGAAACGGCTCATAAACTCTTCGACGAGGTCGGTGCGCGACGTCATGCGGTTCCTCCCGAACGAGGTACGCCGAACCGGGTGGCCGGTGCCACCCGGTGCCGGCCGGTCAGCTCTGCTTGGTCTCCCAGAAGATTTTCGAGATCTCCTCGATCTTCCCGAGGAGCTGCTCGGCGACCGCCGGGTCCGCGGCGCCCTTCGCGCCGCCGGCACCCGCCAGCTTGGTCGCCTCGTTGAACAGGCCGTGCAGCTGGGGGTACCTCTCGAAGTGCGGCTGCTTGAAGTAGTCGGTCCACAGGACCCAGAGGTGGTGCTTGACCAGCTCGGCCCGCTGCTCCTTGATGAGCAGCGCGCGGGTGCGAAACTCCGGGTCGTCGCTGGCCTGGTACTTCTCGGAGATCGCCTTGATCGACTCGGCCTCGATGCGGGCCTGTGCCGGGTCGTAGACGCCGCAGGGGAGGTCGCAGTGCGCGCTCGCGACGGTACGCGGGCGGAGAAGGCGTGACAGGTGCATCGGAATCCCTTCGACGGTGGTGCTCGGCTGACGACCGTCCGGACGCCACGGCCCGAACGTGATCATCTAGGGACGGTAGAACCTCAACCGTGCTTCATGTCAAGACGAGTCGATCACGAGCGCTGTTTCCGGATGAGCGTCAGCAGGGCGGCGTGCGTCCGCTCGTCGGCGGCCACGACGAGGCCGTCCCCACCGGTGTGCAGCGGTTGACCGTCCAGCCCGGTGACCACGCAGCCGGCCATCTCGCAGAGCGCGATTCCGGCCGCGAAGTGGACGCTGTTCCGCAGGTCGTGGCGGTCCGTCACGTACGCGGCGCGGCGACCGGCGGCGACCCAGGCCACGGCCAGGCTGGTGGAGACCACCCGGGGCCGGAACTCTTCGAGGAAGCCCTCGTCGGCGAGCATGCGGGCGGCCAGGAAGACGTCCCGGTTCGGAAACGGCGGGTCGAGGTTCAGGTCGACAAGAGTCGACTCGGCCGACGGAACGAGTCGCTGGTCAGTCCCCCCACCCCGGACGTACGCGGCGGTGCCGTCGGTCCAGAACACCTCGGCGGCGAACGGGTCCACCGAGGCCGCCACGGCGACGTCCGACCCGACGCGCAGAGCGACGTTGACCGAGGCCAGCATGGTCCGCGCGGCGAAGTTCAACGTGCCGCACAGCGGATCGACCAGCCACGTGCGTCCGTTGTCGCCGGCACCCGTACGTCCGCTCTCCTCGGCCAGCACGGCGTCGTCGGGACGTGCCGCACGCAGGACGTCGAGGATGGCCCGCTCGGCCTCGACGTCCGCGGCGGTGGCGAAGTCACCGGCGGTCTTCATGACCCGGGTCAGTGCTGAGCCGTGCCGGGAGCGGACGACCGCGGCTCCAGCTTCCGCCGCCTCGATGGCCAGCGCATGGTCTGTGATCGACATGCCCGAACCATAGGAGCCGTGGGCAACGTCGGTGACGGCCGGACAGGGCCGTAGGAGGGGACGGGCGTCGGTCAGGAGACCGCTGCCCGCACCAGCTCGGTGATCTTCTTCTCCACGGCCGGGCTCCACTGCTGCAACGCGTACGCCACCGGCCAGATGTCCCCGTCGTCGAGGTTGGCCGGGTCCTGGAAGCCCAGGGTCGAGTACCGGTAGTTGAACTTGCCCGAGTCCTGGAAGAAGACAATGATCTTGCCGTCCTCGTTCGCGTAGGCGGGCATCCCGTACCACGTCTTCGGCGCCAGGCCCGGGGCGGCTGCGGTCACCGTCACGTGCACACGCTCGGCGAGCGCGCGGTCCTCCGGCTCCATCTGCGCGATCCGGTCCAGGACCGCCTGCAGCCCGTCCGCCTTCTTGGCGCCCTTCTTGCCCTCGGCGCGCAGCTCGTCGGCGCGCTCCTTCATCGCGGCCCGCTCCTCGGGGCTGAAGCCGTCGGACTTGGTCGTGGTCTTCGCGGACATTCTCGGGCTCCCTCTCGTCGTCCAGGTCGGCGTACTGCCGTTCACCTGGGGAAAGGCTAGGTCGCTCGGCCCTGTCGGGCTTCTCGATTCCTGATCGGTTCGAAAGCCGGACCGCAGGGGGCCGCCCTCGCCCCCGTGATTTGCTGGTCAGCGTGATCGGTGGCTAGGTTGTCGGCCGGGCAGAACGACCGTTCTAGGGGGCCGTCATGAGAATCACCGCCGATCGGATGGCAGCGGCATACTCCGACGCCATTGAGACCCTGTGCAGGACGACCCCGAAGGGCTGGTACGCCGAGCGGGCTACCGCGCGCGCGGCGGTGACCCAGGCCGCCGTCGCGTCGCTCAACGCGGCCTACGACACGACGACCGAGCCGGATCTCGGGTCGCTCGACGAGATGGCGACCGAGGTCGGCAGGCAGGCCGCGCAATGGTCGATCATGGTTCGGGGCGAGGCGGGCGACGAGGTCGCTGACCTCGCTGCCCGGCACGGGCTGCTCGCACGTAGTGATCTGCCCTTTCTGGCCTGCGCCACGGATGACATCGTGTTCAGTGGCGGCTCGACGCAGCGCACGTCGGTGCGCCAGGTCGGCGCCGCCGAGAGCGACCTCTACACCGAGATCCTCACGCGGAGCTTCGAGGCCCCCGACGGCCTCTTCGGGTCGCTGATGGGCGGTGCGGTGCTCGACGCCGACTCCATCACCGGCTACCTGGCCGAGGAGTCCGGCCAGCCCGTCGGCACCGGGCTCGGGATGCGAAACTCCGGCGTGGTCGGCGTGTTCAACATCGCAGTCCTTCCGTCCGCCCGGGGTCGTGGCCTGGGCCGGCTGCTCACCGAGACGGTTCTGCGGGACGGCATCGCGGCGGGCGCGGACGCCGCGTACCTGCAGAGCAGCGCGATGGGTAGGCCGCTCTACGAGTCGATGGGCTTCGCGCTCGTGGAGACCTGGACCATGTTCCACGCGCGGTGACCGACGAGTTCGACCGGGTCTGTCGTGCGGTGCCAGTGATGGGGGAGAGGGCCATGACCTTCAGCGAGAACGTGCGCTCGGCTTTTCGCCGAGGCGAGACCGACGCCGTGGTGCGGATGAGCGAGGCCGAGATCGAGCGGGCCCGGGCGGCCGGCGACCCGGCGGGCGAGGTGGAGGCCCGGTACAGCCTCGCCCGGGTCGCCATTCGCGGCGGTGACCTGCCGGGCGGAGAGGCCCGGGCCCGGGAGGCTCTCGCGGTGGCGCTGCGCGCCGGCGACCGGACCCTGGAGGAACGGCCGAGGCACGTGCTCGCCGCCGTGGCGCGAATGTCCGGCGACCTGCTCCGCGCCCGGGACCTGTACCGGGAGAGCATCGCGCTCAACGAGGCGCTCGGCCAACCCAGGACGGTCAACTCCGAACTACACAACCTCGCGTTCTGCGAGCTGGGGCTGGGCAACCTCGACGTGGCGCGAACGCTGTTCGCCGAGAACCGCGAGCGGGTCTTCCGCAACGGCTGGGCCGACTTCGTGCCGTACGTCTGCGTTGCGGGTGCCGCGCTCGCGTCCGCCGAGGGGGACCACCCGCGCGCGGCGCGGATGATCGGTGTCGCGGATGCCGCGTTCGCGGCGCTCGGCCAGGTGCCGGACCCGGACGACGCGGCGGACCTCGCCAGGATGCGCGCCGCCGCGACCGAGGCGCTCGGCCCGACCGACTTCGACGAGGAGTACGCCGTCGGCCAGCTCCTCGAACCGCAGGCGGCGTTCGGCACCGACTGACCCGCCGAGCGGTCCAGCTACCGTGGCGTAACGACAACTAGTTCCGGGAGAGGATGATCGGGTCGGAGGGCCCGTTACCGGATCCTTCCGACCCGATCATCGCTGACCCTGCGCGGCCTCGGGCGACCGCTACGTCGCCGATCGGGCCGCGGTGATGGTCCGCCCCCGCTCCGACTCCGGGAAGCGGTCGAGCATGGCGCGTACCTCCTCGGCGCTGACGTTGGCGCCGAACAACTCGCTGCCCGGTTCGAGCCGTACCCCATCGGCCAGCCGGCCGGCGACGACCGGATCGAAGCCGAGCGCGTTCACCAGGGCCGCGACCTCGGTGAGATCGGCGGTGTCGTCCCCGGCGATCGCGATGGCCTTGCGGCCGGTCGCCCCCGCCGGCCGGGCCTCGTCCTCCAGGTCGTGATAGCCCATATGGTTGAACGCCTTCACGACCCGCGAATCGGACAGGAACGCCTGGACGGTCTCGCTCGACGAGGTACGCGGGTTGGTGAGGTCGTCGCGGATGCCGTCGATCTCCCACCAGTAGTTCATGGCATCGACGACCAGCTTGCCGCGCAGCGCCTCGGCGGGAACGCTGCGGTACTTGCCGAGGGGCAGGGCGAGGATGACGACGTCGGCGTTGGCCGCGGCGTCGACAGCCGTGGTGGCCTCGGCGCCCGGGGCGAGGACCTCGACGGTGAGGGCGATCTTCGCCGGGTCGCCGGAGCCGGCCACCCGTACCCGGTAGCCGGCGGCGACGGCGAGCCGGGCGAGCACCGTGCCCACCTTGCCGGCCCCGAGGATGCCGAGGGTCGCAGGCCGGCTCCGGTCGTTGTCGTTCATGTCGTCCTCTCGCTTGGGAAGTGCTGATCAGGCCAGCAGTTCGCGGACCATGGGGATCACCTTCGAGCCGTAGAGTTCGACGGCGCGCATCCGGGCGCTGGCCGGTTGCGCTCCGGCCGAGTAGATGAGGTCGAACCGGCCGACGCCGAGGCTGCGGATCGCACGGGCCATCCTGCGGGCCACCGTCTCCGGTGAACCGATGTAGAGGGAGCCGTTCTCCACCTCGGAGTCGAACTCCTGACGGCGGATCGGGGGCCACCCCCGCAGTTTGCCGATCCGGTCCCGCATGACCCGGTAGTGCGGCCAGTAGATCTCCTTGGCCTGCTCGTCGGTGTCGGCGATGAAGCCCGGCGAGTGCATGCCGACCGGGTGCGCGGTCGTACCGAGTTGATCGGCCGCCCGGCGGTACAGGTCGATGTAGGGCGCGAAGCGCTCGGGAGCGCCGCCGATGATGGCGAGCATGAGTGGCAGCCCGTACTTGGCGGTGCGGACGACGGACTGCGGCGAGCCACCCACGCCGACCCAGGTGTCCAGGTGACCCGACTCGGTCTTCGGGAACACGTCGGCGTTCTCCAGCGGGGCGCGCAGGGTGCCGCTCCAGGTGACCGGCTTCTCGTCCAGCAACTTCACGAACAGTTCGATCTTCTCCTCGAACAGCGTGTCGTAGTCGCGTAGGTCGTAGCCGAAGAGCGGGAACGACTCGGTGAACGAGCCGCGACCGAGGATGACCTCGGCTCGGCCGTTCGACAGCGCGTCCACGGTGGCGAAGCGCTGGAACACCCGCACCGGGTCGTCCGAACTCAGCACGGTCACGCCGGAGGCCAACCGGATCCGCGACGTGCGGGTGGCGATTCCGGCCAGCACCGTCTCCGGTGTGGAGACCGAGTACTCCGGCCGGTGGTGCTCGCCGAGGGCGATGACGTCGACCCCGAGTTGGTCGGCGAGCACGGCCTCGTCGACGACCTGCCGGATCGCCGCCGCGTGGGAGACGAGCTTGCCGGCGTCGTCCTGCGGTACGTCGCCGAACGTGTCCAGGCCGAACAGCAGATCAGACATGGTTGGGCTCCTTCGCCAACAGCTCCCGGACCCGCGGCGCGACCTCACTGCCCAGCAGTTGGATGGTGCGCGCGCGTGCCTCGCGGGGCAGGTGCATGATGTCGTACTTCAGGTCGAAGCGGCTCAGTCGCAGGTCGCGAGCGACCTTGGCGATCTTCTGCGCCACCGTCTCGGGCGAACCGACGAAGAGCGCCCCGTGGTCGATTTCGGCCTCGTAGCGCGCGCGGTCCGGTTTGTAGAAGCCGCGTTCGGCGGCCAGGGCCGCCACGACCGGCTGCCAGTACCGCCACCACGTCTCCACCGCCTCCTCGTCGGTGTCTGCGACAAGGCCGAGTGAGTGCTGCCCGATTGGCTGCAGGGTATGCCCGAATTGTTCGAGCGCCCTGGTGTAGAGGTCGACGTGGCCGGCGAAGCGCTGGGGACGCCCGCCGATGATCGCGAGCATGAGCGGTAGTCCGTGCCGGGCGGCGCGGATCACCGAGTTCGGGCTTCCCCCGACGCCGATCCAGGTCGGGATTCCTCCCGGCTGCATCCGTGGGTGCAGGCGCTGTGCGGTCAGGGGGCTTCGTACCGTGCCGGACCAGGTGACCGGTTCGTCCTGCTGCAGCCGCAGGAAGAGGTCCAGCTTCTCCTCGAACAACCGCTCGTAGTCGGCCAGGTCGTAACCGAACAGCGGAAACGACTCGGTCGCCGATGCGCGCCCGAGGACCAACTGGGCGCGGCCGTTGGAGACGGCATCGAGGGTGGAGAACTCGTGGTAGAGCCGTACCGGGTCGTTGGTGCTGAGCACGGTGACCGAGGTGCCGAGGCGAATCCGTTCGGTCGCCGTCGCGGCTGCCGCCAGCAACACGGGTGTCGCGGAGTCGTTGTGACCCTCGCGGTAGTGCTCACCGACGCTGAACACGTCGATGCCGACCGACTCGGCGAGCCGTGCCTCGTCTACCAGTAGCCGTACGGTCTCGGCGTCGCTCAGGACCCGGTCGCCGTCGGTGGCCACCTCCCCGAACGAGTTGAGCCCCAGCTCGAAGTCTGCAGCTGCCATCGTCTCCTCCTCGTGCAATCCGCCGGCGGCCCGCGAGAGCGGACCTACCGGTTGACGTGTCAATGATGCTAACTTGGCGATTGACACGTCAATTCCCGGGAGAGTGAGATGACGGAGGCCACACCCGGCCGGCGGGGCGGACGCCAGCTCCCGACCGCCGACGAGCTGCGGATCTGGCGGGACTTCATCGAGACGACGGCGGCGCTCGGCTCCCGGCTCGAGTCCCGCCTGCAGAGCGACTCCTCGCTCTCGACCGGGGACTACGCCGTGCTCCTCGCCCTCAGCGAGGCGGAGGGTCAGGCGATGCGGTCGTCCGAACTCGCCGCGCACATCGGGTGGGAGCGGAGCCGGCTCTCGCACCATCTGGGCCGGATGGAGCGGCGCGGCCTGATCCGCCGCCAGGAGTGCGCGACGGTTCCCCGTGGGGCGGAGGTGCTGCTCACGACGGCCGGCGCCGAGGCGTTCGCCGGGGCCACCTTTCCGCACCTGCGCGCGATTCGGGAGCTGTTCGTCGACGCCCTCACGCCGGAGCAGATCGTCGCGGCGGGCGAGATCGCCGCAGCGCTGAGGACGCGCCTCGACGTCCTGCGCGGGCAGTGACGCACCAGGGCGCCTCCCCGGCGACAGGTCATCCATAACCGCGAGTGTTCGGGAGATTGCCGAGAGCAACGTCCGGGTGGTCCAATCCTCCAGAAAGCCGCCGCCCCGCCTGACCGGCGGGGCTGGCGACGGCTGCGCCGCCCGGGAGGTATGCCCATGAGCGAGACCGTCACCGCAGAGGCCCACCGCGTCACGCCCGGCACGTCGCACCCTGGGCGCACGGAGTCGGTGCTGCCGGAACTGCGGGAGATGTGGTGGGAGACGGGGGTGCGGGCGCGCGCGGAGGCCGGCGTCTTCGCCGTGTTCGCGGAACTGCCCAGGCTCGTCTGGACAGCCCTCGGTATCAGTTGGCGTGCGGACCGACTCCGTACCGGTGTGGTGGGCGCGGCGACGGTCGGCGCGGGGGTGATGGCCGCCTTCGGCCTGTTGGCCACCCAGCGGGTGCTGGTGGAACTGTTCGCCGGCGGGCCGACCGCGGACAAGGTGCGGGCCGCGCTGCCCGCGCTGGCCGTGCTGGCGGCGACGGTCGCGCTCCGCGCGGGGATGGGCATCGCCACCGGGTACGCGCAGAACGGGTTGACGCCCCGGGTGAGCCGTGAGGTGGAGCGGGGCCTGTTCGAGGTGTCGACCGCGGTCCGGTTGGAGGCGTTCGACGCCGACGCGTTCGCCGACGACATGGAACGCGCCTCCCGGGGCACCGAGTCGACGATCGGGCTGGTGCAGGCGTCGATGAACCTGCTCGCCGGGCTGGCCGGGCTGCTCGCCGTGGCGGCTGCCGTCATCGTCATCCATCCGCTGTTGCTGCTGGCGCTGCTGGTCGCCACGGTGCCCAACGCGTGGGCGTCGTTGCGGGCCGGGCATCTGCGCTACCAGACGTACACCACCGGGTCGGTGCGCCGACGTCGCCTGTGGCTGCTGCACAAGTTGATGGCCGAACGTGCCTCGGCCCCGGAGTTGCGCTCCTACGGGCTACGCCGGTTCCTGCTCGACCAGTACGACCGGGTGATGCAGGTGGAGACCGACATCCAGCTCGCCCTCGCTCGACGCGTCACCACGACCACGACGGTCGGGGCGATCGTCGGTGGCCTCGCCACCGGCACCGTCTACGCCCTGCTCGGGTTGCTGCTCCTGGACGGGCAGATCCCGCTCGCCGCCGCGGCGACCTGCGTCATCGCGGTGCAGTCCGCGCAACGATCCCTGGCCATCGCCACCTTCCAGGTCGACCACGTCTACACCGAGGGGCAGCACTTCGGCGACTACACCGGCTTCATGACCCGCGCCGACGCCTACCTACCGGACAACACCGGGCCGGTAGCCGCGGCCGACCCGGACCGGCTACGGGAGTTGACCGTCAACGAGGTGAGCCTGCGCTACCCCGATCGGGACACCCCCGCCGTCGACGGGGTCACGTTGACGATCACCGCCGGGCAGACTGTCGCGTTCGTGGGGGAGAACGGCTCGGGCAAGACGACCCTCGCCGCGATGATCGCCAGCCTGCGGGCCCCCACCGAGGGCAGCATCGAGTGGAACGGCCGCCCGTTGTCGGAATGGGACGTCGACGGGCTGCGGGCCCGGATCGCGGTGGTGACGCAGGAATACCACAAGTGGCCGTTCACCGCGGCCACGAACATCGCCATCGGCGACGTCGACAGCGAGGCCCGGCAGGACCGCATCGAGGCCGCCGCCGGCCGCGCGGTCGCCCACGACATGATCAATGAGCTTCCGCACGGGTACGAGACGCTGCTCGACCGGACCTTCGCGCGTGGCCAGGACCTCTCCGGTGGGCAGTGGCAGCGCATCACCGCGGCCCGCGGGTTCCTGCGTGACGCCGAACTGCTGATCATGGATGAGCCGTCCTCCGCGCTCGACCCTCGCGCCGAGGACGCCCTGTTCCAGACCATCCGGGACCGCAGGGGTCGCCTCACCACCATCCTCATCACGCACCGGCTCGCCAACGTCCGGCACGCCGACCGGATCTTCGTCCTGCACCACGGCCGACTGGCCGAGGCCGGCACGCACGCCGACCTGGTCGCCGCCGGCGGCCGGTACGCCGAACTGTTCGCCCTCCAGGCTGCCGGTTACGACGCAGACCTGGCCGAGGGCCACCAGCGCACCCGGACCGCCCAGTGAGGACCGGCGTCCCCAACCTCGGCCGTCATTCTCCCGCTCACCCGCGGGAGGCTAGGCTTCGGCGCATGTCAGGGTGGCGGGGCCGGACGGCGGACGTGGCCCTGGTGCTCGCCGTCGCTCTGGTCGCCGTCGTGGGCCTGGTGGTGCAGTCGCGCGGCATCGACACCGCCGCCGAATGGGCGGCGCTGCTGGCGGTGCTGCTCTCCTCCGGTGCGCTGTACGTCCGCCGGCGCCACCCGGTGCCGGTGGGCGTCGTGGCGCTGGCCGCCGTTGGCGCGTACGGGGCGTTGCTGCACCGGCCCGGTCCGATCATGTTGGTGTTCGTCGTGGCGCTCTACACCGTCGTCGACGAGGGACATCTCGCGGTCGCCATCGGGCTCGGTCTCGCCTCGGTGATCGCCTTCGCCGTGGCGGACAGCTACGACCGGTCCCCGAACACCATGAACGGTGCGACGCTGCTGCACGCCGGTTGGCTGGTCGCGGTCATCGTCGGCGTGACCCGCAACCGCCGCGCCTACCTCGCCGAGGCGCGGGCCCGAGCGGTCGTCGCCGAGCAGCGGATGGAGGAGGAGGCTCGGCGACGGGCCACCGAGGAGCGGCTGCGCATCGCCCGGGAACTGCACGACGTGCTCGGCCACCACCTTTCGTTGATCAATGTGCAGGCCAGCGCCGCGTTGCACCGACCGGATCCGGTCCGGTCCGAGCAGGCCCTCACCGCGATCAAACAGACCAGCAAGGAGACGTTGAGCGAGTTGCGCGCGACGCTTGGCGCACTGCGGCAGGACCCGGCGGTCGGGCCCGTACCCGGTCTGAACCGCCTCGGCGAGTTGGTCAGGACGGCCGCCCGGCCGGAGTTGGAGATCCGCACCGAGGTGGCCGAGACCCGGTCGCTGCCGCCGGAGGTCGATCTGGCGGTGTATCGGATCGTCCAGGAGGCGCTCACCAACGTGGCACGGCACGCGCGCGCCACCGCCGCGGTGGTCCGGGTCCGGCCCGATCACGACGACGTGCTCGTCGAGGTCGAGGACGACGGCACCGGTCAGCCGGGTGCGCCGGGCAGCGGGATCCTCGGGATGCGCGAGCGGGCGCGGGCGCTCGGCGGTTCGTTGACCACGGGCTCGCAGCCGGACGGCGGCTTCCGGGTCCGCGCCCGTCTGCCGATGCGGCCCGGCCCGGCACCGGTGGGGGAGCAGAGGTGATCCGGCTGCTGATCGTCGACGACCAGACCCTGGTCCGCGCCGGCTTCCGGTCCATCCTCGACGGTGAGGACGGCCTTGAGGTGGTCGGCGAGGCTGCCGACGGGGCCGAGGCGGTGCGGCTGGCCCGGCAACTGCGACCGGATGTCGTCCTGATGGACATCCGGATGCCCGGTCTCGACGGCCTGGCCGCCACCGGTGAGATCGTCGCGAACTCCGATGCCCGCGTCATCATTCTGACCACGTTCGACCTGGACGACTACGTCTACGGCGCGCTGCGGGCCGGTGCCAGCGGCTTCCTGGTCAAGGACACCGAGCCAGCGGAGTTGATCCACGGCGTGCGGGTGGTGGCCCGGGGTGACGCGCTGATCGCGCCGTCGATCACCCGACGGTTGATCGCCGAGTTCGCGGCCCGGGCCAAGCATCCCGACCCGGGGCCGCGACTGAGCGTGCTTACCGAGCGGGAGCGTGAGGTGCTGACGCTTGTTGCCGCCGGCCTCTCCAACGACGAGATCGCCGCGCGGTTGGTGCTGAGCCCGGCGACCGCCAAGACACATGTCAGCCGGATCATGACCAAGGCCCATGCCCGGGACCGAGCCCAGTTGGTGATCCTCGCCTACGAGTCCGGCCTGACCGTGCCCGGTTGGCTCGCCCGTTCCTGATCACGGCCTCCGGCTGGCCGCCGGAGGCCCCACGGGCGCGGTACCACCGCACGCCAGGACCGGTCACCCGGTCAGCCCGTCAGGCGGCCGGTGTCGCGGGCGCGAACCAGGGCCAGCCCGCCGAGCACCACGCCGGCCAGTCCAACCGCCAGGGCCACGTAGGCCCCGCCTCGCCCGTTACCCGTGCCGATGCCACTGTCGGACGTGGCTACCACCAGCCCGCCGAGCGCGATGCCGATCAGCCCTGTCGCCAGGGCCAGGACGGCTCCGAGGCTTCCGGAGCCGGTACCGAGCCGACTGGCGGGACGGGCCAGAGCCAGCCCGCCGATGACGGCGCCGACCAGCCCCAGCAGGACGGCCACACTGGCGCCGAGACGTCCGACGCTCATGGAGACAGCAGCGGCGGCGGTCGGTTGGGCCGAGACGTGCGCGGCTGCCGGCGCGGCCAGCGCGAGCCCTCCGAGCGGGGCGGCTACGGCGGTGGCGAGCAGGTGACGGACGGACATCGTGGATCCCCTCGGTCGCGTGACGGGTACGGGTGGCAGCCTAGGAAGCAGACCACTGGTACGTCGTCATGCCGGAGTTGCCGAAGGGCCTACCACCCGGGATGTACGCGCTCGGGGCGACGTACCACAGCGGTTGTCTCCGGCCAGGAATGCGCCTCTGACCTGCGGTTTTGTCAGATCCGAGCAGTGGCGTTCCGGGCCTGGGAGTGGTACGACTGATACCTCGGACCGGGTGGCGCGGGGTCAGTAGGAGGTGGCGGATGCGTCTCACGAGCACCACGCCCCGACGGCGGCCCTTCCACCGGACGACTGCGGCGGTCCCGCCCGAGTGCGGGACAGGGGCCGTGTCCTCGTGGCTGACGGACCCACGATGACAAGCCCGGAGAACGCGGAGAGGATGGCGGCCGCCTACGCCCGCGGTCTGGACGCGGGCCGGATCGAGCAGCGTCTACAGGGGCACGATGAGCACCTGCAGAGGATCAACGGCTCGATCGACGCGATGACGGAGGCGCTCCGGTCTCTCACCGAGGAACTCCGCGGCAACGTCACTCTGTTCAGTGCCAACGTGACCGCGGACCGCCGTGACGCCAGTGAGCGGGACAGGATCGCGGCGGTTCGAGTTGAGGAGGCCGGCATCGTCGAGTCCCAGAGGACCGTCCGGTGGACGGCATGGCAGCGCGGGTTCGCGGTCGTCGGCGCGATCATCCTGGTCGTGAACTTCGGCCTTGGTCTCTACCTCGCGTTCGGCCGTTGAGCCGCGCGGCAGCCGGGTAGCCCGGCGGAGTCGAGGGCGCGGAGGCCACGAGGTGCATCATTGCACCGAGGCATCGCCATCCGCTCTGGGCTCCAGCACCACCACCGTGGTTTCGGACGATCGCCGCGCAGCGTGGGCGTCGAAGTTCTTGTCGGCCTCGCGCCAGCGTGGCCACAGTCGTGACCGCTCGTCGTCGGTGGCGGCGCGACCGCGAATCAGCCGCCGCCCGTCGGCCAGATCGACGGACGCGTCCGGGTGCGCCTGGAGGTTGAGCCACCAGGCGGGGGCACCCTCACCCCAGCCGTTCATCGCCACCCCGACCAGGTTCGGGCCATCCTCGAAGTACGCGATGATGACGCTGCGCTGCTGACCGGTGCGACGACCGACCGTGGTCAGCCGCAACGTGCCCCAGCGGGTCTCGCGCGGTCGCCACAACCCGACCCGGCTGCCGGTGACCCGGTACAGGCCCCGGTGCACGGACCAGGCCAGCCGGATGAACCACCGCGGTGGAAGCCACGGTGCCTTCGTTCCCTGACCATCCGACATGACGACCTCCTCCACCGACCAACGCTGACGGCCCGGCAGGCTGCCGCACACGGTCGGTGGCCGCACAGTGGACCGGGATCCCCCAGTCTCCCGGCACGAGCGCGGCTCGCGTCCTGTTGTCCATGATTCGACCGAGGATCGAACCGATCGGTGGAAGCTCGCGTCGACGGCGGTCGGGTGAGCTACCGCTGCCAGGCGTCGATGGTGCGTACGCCGTCGCGCACGACCCGGTCGAGGATGGCGGGGTTGCCGCTGGTGCCCTCCCACCCCTGGTCGTCGAAGACCGTCACCGCGCTGTCGACCCGGGCCACGGCGATCTGGCTGGACGCGGTGCCGCCGGTGCGTTCGCCGTTCAGGCTCGTCTCCGGCCAGGTCCGGGTCAGCAGCATCGTCTCGTCGCCCACGCCGGGCAGCGCCTTACTCGTGACGGTGACGCGGTATCCGGACTGGTCGTACGAGGGGCACGCCTGCACGGCGGTGCGGAGACGGCCCAGGTAACCCGAGGCGCCCTCGCCGTCGAAGGTGAAGATGGTCTGGTGGATCATCCCCTGCGGCACGTTGCTGGAGGGCTCGCCGGCCTTCTGGTAGGTGACGGTCATCGCGGCGCTCGCGGTGACCTGGCGGCCGCCGGTGCCGAACTCGTTGCCACACAGCTTCGGCAGGGCCTGCTCGACGGGCGTCGTCCGTCGGGGAGACTTCCGCAGCTCGGCGGGGAGCTCGACGAAGGCCGAGGTCGGGATGGTCACCCGGGTGCTCGCACTCGGGGACGGTGGGTCTGTCGGGGGCGCTGACGCCGACGCGGTGGCCGGTGCGGTGGTCGCCGGGGCTGAGCCGGGCGGATCCTCCGTGGTGGTGCAGGCGGCGGTCAGGGCGATGGTGCCGAGCAGCGCGAGCGCGCGTCGCGTACGGGTCACCGGCAGTGGTGTGTATCGGCTCATCGTCACCCCTCGTCTGTTCCGGGGCAGTTCCCTGCCCGGTGTCCAACGAAACGACCACGCCTCGGGCATCGACCGGACCACCGGAATCGAGGTGTCGTCGCGTCGGCCCGGCCGCTACGCTGTCCCGCATGACCAGCGTGATCGCTCTGTGCACCGGACTGTCGTGTGACGTCCAGGTCGGTGCGGGGCGACGCCGGCGATCCGTCTCCCGCCCACGCTGACCTGTTTCCTGCGACCGGCGGATCGAGCCGCCGGTCGTTCGCTGTCGTCCTCGGTCCGCCCGTATCTCCCCCTTCAACGGCTCGCGTGACAGCGCGGGTCCGAGCGAGATCGGCGTACTCATGGATCTTGAAAAGTTGTTGTCCGACCGGCTGGCGCCGGCGTTCGCGGCGGTGGCCGGCGGCCCGGTCGACCCGCTCGTGCGGCGGTCCCCGCGTGCGGACTTCCAGTCCGACGCGGCGCTGGCCCTGGCCCGGCGGCTCGGCCGCCCGCCGCGCGACATCGCCGCCGCGGTGCTGGCGCACGCGGTGCTCGACGACGTCGGCGTGTCGGCGGAGTTGTCCGGGCCGGGTTTCCTCAACCTGACGGTTGCCGACCGGACCCTGGCCGATCTGGTCGCCGCGCTGGCGGTCGACGCCCGGCTCGGCGTGCCGTCGACGGCGACGCCGCAGACCGTGGTGGTCGACTATTCGGCACCCAACGTGGCGAAGGAGATGCACGTCGGGCATCTCCGCTCCACGGTGATCGGCGACGCGGCGGTGCGGCTGCTGGACTGGCTCGGGC
Source organism: Micromonospora foliorum (assembly GCF_022229015.1). Classification (GTDB taxonomy): domain Bacteria; phylum Actinomycetota; class Actinomycetes; order Mycobacteriales; family Micromonosporaceae; genus Micromonospora; species Micromonospora foliorum. The sequence goes on along the minus strand of NZ_JAKKFF010000075.1, from coordinate 8,509 downwards.
ACCGGGTGGTGCGGGTCAACCACCTGGGTGACTGGGGGACACCGTTCGGCATGCTCATCGAGCATCTCGTCGACCTCGGTGAGGCCGAAGCCGCGCAGAACCTGTCGATGGGGGACCTGGACACCTTCTACCGGGCGGCCCGGGTGAAGTTCGACGCCGACGAGGAGTTCCGGGAACGGTCACGGCTGCGGGTTGTCGCGTTGCAGGGCGGCGACGAGCGGACCCGGCGGCTGTGGCGGCTGCTGGTGACGCAGTCCGAGCGGTACTTCCTGACCGTGTACGACCTGCTCGACGTGACGTTGTCCGGAGCCGACTTTCGGGGTGAGAGCGCTTACAACGACCTGCTCGCGGGTGTCGTCGATGACCTGGACCGGCTGGGGCTGCTGCTGCCCAGCGGCGGGGCCGAGTGCGTCTTTCCGCCCGACTTCACCGGCCGGGACGGCGAGCCGTTGCCGCTGATCGTGCGCAAGAGTGACGGTGGGTACGGCTACCCGGCCACCGACCTGGCCGCGCTGCGGCAGCGCGTCGGCGAGCTGGGCGCCACCCGGCTGCTGTACGTCGTGGGCCTACCGCAGCGGCAGCACTTCGCGATGGTGTTCGCCGTCGCCCAGGCGGCCGGTTGGCTCCGCCCGCCGGCCCAGGCGGAGCATCTGGGCTTCGGGTCCATCCTCGGTGCCGACGGGCGGATGTTGCGCAGTCGGGCCGGTGGTTCGGTGAAGCTGGTCGGGCTCCTGGAGGAGGCGGTCGCCCGCGCCACCGACCTGGCCCGGAGCAGGAACCCGGAACTGGACGCCGGGACCGCCGACGAGATCGGCCGCGCGGTGGGCATCGGCGCGATCAAGTACGCCGACCTGTCCGTCGACCGGACCAGGGACTACGTCCTGGACTGGGAGCGGATGCTGGCGCTGGACGGCAACACCGCGCCCTACCTCCAGTACGCGTACGCCCGGATCCGGTCGGTGCTGCGGCGGGCCCGGACCGCCGCGCGGCCGGACGCGCCCATCGTGGTGGCGCAGCCGGCGGAGCGGGCGCTCGCGGTCGAGCTGCTCGGATTCGCCGCGGTGGTCGGCGAGGTGGAGCGGAGTCTCGAGTTTCACCAGCTCGCCGGTTACCTGCACCGGCTCGCGACCGCGTTCAACGCGTTCTACGAGCGCTGCCCGGTCCTGCGCGCTCCGGACGAGCTGCGGGAGAGCCGGCTGCTGCTGGCCGAGCTGACCGCCCGGACCCTGCGGCAGGGGCTGCACCTGCTCGGCATCCGCACGCTGGAGCGGATGTGACGAGCCGGCCTCGCGGCCCGGTCAGCGGGCCCTCTTCGTCGCCCGCTTCCGGGGCGGCGTCAACAGGTCGGCGATCTGCGCGATCGCGGCGGGCACCAGGCGGTAGTACGCCCAGACCCCGCGCTTGTCGCGTTCGAGGAGGCCGGCCTCGGTGAGGATCCGAAGGTGATGACTCACGGTCGGCTGGGAGAGATTGAGCGCCGAGGTGAGGTCACTGACGGACGCCTCACCTTCCGGCGCGGACTGGATCAGGCTGAGCAACCGGAGTCGCGCCGGATCGGCGAAGGCCTTCAGCACCCCCGCTAGCCGTTCGGCATCGGCCCGCTTGATGGGATCGCCGGTGAGCGGCGAGATCGCAGGCATGGCAGTTTTCGCAGTTCCCACGCCTGCCATAGTGACACCAACACCATCAATAAACCGGCAGATCCGGCACCAGCCCTCCGATGGCGTCCGGATGGCGCGATGGAACCACCGAACGTGAGTCGAACGCCGACGTCCGTGGTGGCACACGGGCCGTGTGGAGCTTCCCGAAGCTCCACACGGCCCTAGGTCGAGATGGGTGTCAGCGGCGGGGTCTGGGTGCGATGCGGGGCAGCACGTACGGCGGCCCAGCGAAGATCAGGTCGGACTTCAACTCCTGGTACGCCCGCTTGGGCTGGTAGTTCTCGTCGTAGATGGTGGCCAGGCCCTCCGGCGGGTCGTCGAACCAGCCCGGCACCCACGAATGGTTGTCACTGAAACCCCAGACGGTGTACGACAGGCAGCTCCGCACGGCGAGGCACGCCTTCATCAGCACGCTGAAGTTGGCGGCCGACGCCTGTAGCCGAGGGTTGATCTCCTCCGCGTTGCCCGCCTGGACGCCCTCCGTCAGCTGGCTGCGGACGTCGACCTCGGTGAACGCGGTCGCGACGCCGAGCCCGGCGAACTTCTTCAGCGCGGCGGTCACCTGGAGGGTGTCGAAGTTGCCGTACTGGGTGCCCAGGTGGCCCTGGGAGCCGACGCCGTCGATCGGGACACCCTGGGCGCGCAGGCTCTTGGTCATGTCGTACACGAACTGGGTCTTGTCGTCCGCCGGGTTGCCCGAGCCGAACGCCTCGATGTTGTAGTCGTTGTAGAACAGCAGGGCCTTGGGGTCGGCGGCGCGCGCCCAGCGGAACGCGTCGGCGATGTAGCCGGGCCCGAGGTTCTGCGCCCAGAAGCCCTTGTAGTGCAGGGTCGACGGGGTGTCCCACGGGTCGCTGACCGCCTCGTTGACCACGTCCCACTGCCAGATCTTGCCCTTGTAGCGGTTGACCACGGTGGTGATGTGCTTGCGCAGCAGCTCGCGCAGCTCCTGCTTGCTGATGGAGCCGTCGGCGACGCCGCTGGTCAGCCAGGCGGGTAGCTGGTTGTGCCAGACCAGCACGTGGCCGCGCACGCTCTGCCGGTTGCGCTTGGCGAACTCGACGAACTGGTCGGCGGGAGCCCAGTTGTAGGTGCCGCGGGTCGGCTCCAGGCTCTCCCACTTCATCACGTTCTCGGCGGTGACCGAGGCGAACTCGGAGGAGGCCAGCCTGCGGTACTGCGGGTCGCTGGCGTCGTTGAGGGCGTCCATGTTCACGGCGGTGCCGACGTGCAGGCCGTGGCGCAGGCCGAGGGTGGCGAGGCTCTGCGTCGTCGGGTCGTACGGCCGACTCGCGGTGGCCGGCACCGTGTTCAGCGTCGCGACGGTCGCGACGGCGACCAGGCCGACGGTCGACCACTGTCTCAACTTCATGTGCCTTCCCTTCCAGACGAGCAATAGACAAATGTCGATCTAGGAGGTGAGGGTCCGGTGTTGACGGGGCGGAGGCGCGGGTTGGTCGGGTGATGCCGGTAGTTCCGGCCGGAAACCGGAAACCCGCTCGAAACGTTAAGCCGATCTATGTCTGGGCGTCAACGCTGAAAACTTCCGGAAATTCATCACATGACCTGCTCGGCGCCGCGCTGCTCGGGGCCGAAACTTTCGATCAGCCGGGCAGATCGGCGGGCAGGTCGGCGGGCAGATCGGCGGGCAGGGCAGGGCAGGGTGGGGCAGGGCAGGGGCGGCGGGGGCCGGTCGGCAGGGGTTGCGTTGACGCATCGCAGCCTTTGCTCTGCTTCAACCCACGCAACACCGCGCGTCCGATACCCGGACACCGGGTGTTGCCTCCGTTGAAGCAGAGCAAAGGTGAACCTCACACCCCTGCCGGCCAGGCGCACCGGGGCCGACCCGCGCTCTCACGCGACGCCTTGCGGCACGGTCGCTCACGCGCTCGGCGCCTGCCAGCGCTGCGGCGACTGACCCGGTTAGGTCAGCGCAGACCGGCGAAGAGGTCGTCCTCGGGGGTCGGCGCACCGGTCCGGTCCCGGACCCGCAGGAAGGTCTCCACGCCCATCAGCTCGGTGAACCGCTCCTGGCCCAGTTGCAGGAAGAAGATGTTCTCGGTCTGACTGGCGTGGGTGGCCAGCGCCTCGAACTTCTGCGCGCCGTACTTGCTCGTGTCGACCCAGGTGGTGATCTCGTCGTCGGGGAGGCCGAGCTGCGGCCCCGGCTCCGTCGCCGCGTCCGGCTCGGCCCACTCGACGCCGAGCTCCTTCATGATCCGACCGAACTCGGCGAACGCCGTACGCGGCACCGTGGTCCAGTAGACCTTCGCCGGGACGTCCGTCTGCTCGACGGCGGCCATGGTGATCCGATGGGCCTGGATGTGGTCCGGGTGGCCGTAGAAACCGTTCTCGTCGTACGTGACGATCACGTCCGGCTGGTACTGCCGGATCAGCTCCGCGAGCCGGGCCGCCGCCTCCGCCACCGGCGTCGTCCAGAACGCGCCGGGCAGGTCGTTGGTCGGCCAGCCCATCATCCCGGAGTCGGCGTAGCCGAGGGTCTCCAGGTGGGTGACGTTCAGCGTCGCGCAGCTGGCCTCCAACTCGGCCTGGCGCATCGCCACCACGGCGGCGGGGTCGTGCCCCTCCTCGCCCGGCTTGACCCCACCCGGGCCGTCCCCACATCGCCCGTCGGTGCAGGTCACCAGCACGGTGGTGACCCCCTCGGCGGCATAGCGGGCAAGGACGCCGCCGGTGCTCGTCGCCTCGTCGTCGGGGTGGGCGTGCACCGCCATCAGGGTCAGAGGTCGCTCAGCCATGCCAACACCCTACGGTCATCCGACCACGACCCCGCCACCTCTACCGGGAACATCGGCGGGAGCGGGGATCCTACCCAGTTCGACAGCCGCCGAGTGGTCCTTGTCGGAACGGTGATCAGGCCCCCGACAGGTCGCTAGATTCGGGCCTGATCAGCACATCCGAGCAGGTCCGGACGCAGGGAGAAGTCGATGGCGAGGGCTGCTGGCGGGTTCACCGACCTGCGACAGGTCGAGGCCGGAGTCCTGAACGTCGGATACGTGGACGCCGGGCCGCCCGACGGAGACGCGGTGATCCTCCTGCACGGGTGGCCCTACGACATCCACAGCTTCGTCGACGTCGTACCGCTGCTCACCGCTGCCGGTCACCGGGTCGTCGTCCCGTACCTGCGCGGCTACGGCACGACCCGGTTCCTCTCCGACGACACCATGCGCAACGGTGAACCGGCGGCCATGGGGCTCGACCTCATCGCCCTGATGGACGCCCTGGACATCGACACCGCGAAGCTCGCCGGGTTCGACTGGGGCGCGCGGACCGCCGACGTCGTCGCCGCGCTGTGGCCCGAGCGCTGCCGGGGGCTGGTCTCGGTCAGCGGCTACCTGATCGACGGTCAGAAGTCGGGCACGGTGCCGTTGCCGCCCAAGGCCGAGTTCGCGTGGTGGTACCAGTACTACTTCGCCACCGAGCGCGGTCGGGAAGGGTACGACAAGAACCGGCGCGACTTCGCCAAGCTGATCTGGCACACCGCGTCCCCGCAGTGGACGTTCGACGACGCGACGTTCGACCGCAGCGCGGCGGCGTTCGACAACCCCGACCACGTCGACATCGTCATCCACAACTACCGCTGGCGGTTGGCCCTCGCCGACGGCGAGCCGCAGTACGACGAGATCGAGAAGCGCCTCGCCGCGAAGCCGAAGATCACGGTGCCCAGCATCTCGCTGGAGGGGGACGCCAACGGTGCGCCGCACCTGGAGCCCACCGTCTACGGCAAGCAGTTCGCCGGCCCGTACGAGCACCGGACCGTCGGAGGCGGCGTCGGGCACAACCTGCCGCAGGAGGCGCCGCAGGCCTTCGCGGACGCGGTGCTGCAGGTCTGAGTCCCTAGGGCGTCGGACGTTCCACCCGCACCGGATCGCCGCGGACCAGCGCGTCGTGGATGCGCCACCGGGCGGTGCCGACGGCACGCCGCGCCGCCTCGTCGCCCTGCTCGATGCGGTGGCGCAGCAGGTCCAGGGCGATCCGGCGGTTGAGACTGAACTGCCGTTCCTCGTCCACCACGACCACCAGGCCCGACGGGCGGTGGGTCGCGCGTACCGCCGTGCTGGCCTTGTTCCGGTGCTGACCACCCGGCCCGCCGGTACGGCAGGCGACGATGTGGACGTCCGCCTCGCGGAACGTCGTCGGCCGAGCGTCGTGTTCGGGCGGCTGGGCGGTGACGTACCAGTTCTTCCGGCCGGTGCCCGACCGGTACGGGCTGGGGGCCTGCCAGCACAGCGTCCCGGTCCACGAGGCCGCGAACGCCTCGGCGTCGGCGCCGGAGATCCGGATCAGCACCGACCGGTAGGTGCCGGTGCGATCACCGGGCACCGCCTGAACCTGCTGGACCGTCAGACCCCGGCGGGAACCCTCGCCCCGCAGGCGGTGCAGCAGCTGACCCACTGCCCAGGCGCACTCCTGCGGCCCCCGCCCGGCCGACAGCAGCAGGAACGCGGTCACGACCGGCCTCGCCGGCCGCGGTGACCCCGCCGGTCCGGCCGTGCGGCGGACCCGAGGTCGGGCGTCTTGTAGGTGACCAGGGGCGTCGTGCTGACCACCGGCGTGGCCAGCTGGTGCGCGACCAGATCGGCGATCACCTGCTCGATGCGCTTGTACGCCGTGGGCGCCTCCTCGAAGAGCAACTGCCGGTCACCGCACACCACCAGCGACCCCACCGGGGTACGGCGTAGCTCCTCGACCGTGTGCTTGGCTCGACCCCGCCGCAGGGCGTCGGCGCGCGACATCTTGCGGCCGGCGCCATGGGCCACCGAGTGGTTGGCGTCCGGCCCGGCGTGCGCGGCCACCAGATAGGAGGCCGTTCCCCGGGTACCGGCGATCAGGACGTCGCGCCCGTCACCCGGCGCCGCACCCTTGCGGTGCAGGTAGACCCCGTCCCGGACCTCGACCAGATTGTGGCACTGGTCGACGATCGGCGCGGTGGGCTCGGCCCCCAACGCGTACGCCACCCGGGCGGCCAGCACCCGGCGGTTGAGCGAGCCCCAGCGCACGGCGTCGTCGTGCATGCTCAGGTAGGCGGCGGGATCGGGAGCCGCCCCGGCGCCGTGGACCTCGGTATGCGCCCGCAGGATCCGCTCGCCCAGACCACGGGAACCGGTGTGCACGATGAGCACGAGATCGCCCGCGTCGAGCCCGATCCGGTTTGCGTGCCGCACGTCGAGGATGGTGTCGACGCGGGCCAGCTCCACGAAGTGGTTGCCCCGGCCGACCGTCCCGAGACCGTCCAGGTGACCGGCCGGAACGTCACCCTCGACGGCCGTCCAGGCCGGGTCGTCGGCGTCCCGTTCCGGGTCGAGCGCCTGGTCGAGGTCGGGGAACCGGGCGGCGAGCCGTTCCGGTACGGCACGCCTGAGCTTGATCGGAAACACGGCGATGCCGCAGCCGATGTCGGAGCCCACCAGGAACGGGTACAGCACGGTCGACGCCATGGCCGCGCCGATCGGCGCGCCCTTGCCGGGGTGCAGGTCCGGCATCGCGGCGACGTGCCGCATGCCGTCCAGGGCGGCGACCTGTTGGCACTGCGCGAGCGCATCGGACTCGATCCAGCTCGCGGGAGAGGCGAACACCGTGACGGTGGCCGGAGCGGACGGGGACAGGGGCTCCCGAGGGAGGTGGTGCTGGGACAAGGAGGCTCACTCTTCGCTGCGAACGTGGGAACGGACGGCGTCACGGCCCCGGGAGGCATCACCGGTGGCGCGGAGCAGGGGGTGGTGTCCGTCAGTACGTCATGGACGTCACTCTGGCCCAGGCGCGGCAGGCACGACAACCGATTTTCCTTCACGACGTACGCTGCCGCGATGAGCGCACCGCGTCGCATCCTGGTCTACGGGGTGTACGGCTCCGGCAAGTCCACTCTCGCCGCGCGGTTGGCCGACCACCTGAGGCTGCCCTGGTATCCGGTGGACGATCTGCTCTGGCAGCCGGGCTGGGTCGAGGTGCCGGTCACCCAGCAGCGCAGCCGGATCGAGGAGATCTGCCGACGCGACCGCTGGATCATCGACGGGGCGTACCACGGCTGGCGGGACGTCCCGATGGCCCGCGCCGACCTGGTCGTCGGCCTGGACTATCCACGGTGGCGCTCGTTCGGACGGTTGCTCCGCCGCACCGTCGGCCGGGTGGTCACGGGCGAGGTGATCTGCAACGGCAACCGCGAGTCGTTGAGCAGCGTGCTGTCCCCGGACTCGATCCTGGTGTGGCACGTCACCGCGTTCGGCCGGGCCCGACGGCGGATGCGGGCCTGGCAGGCCGACCCGTCCACGCCGCCCGTGGTGTTGCTGCGCTCCCCGGCGGAGCTGGACGTCTGGCTGGCCGGGCTGCCCCGCCGGTGAGACCACGCGGCCCCTCGCCGACGCGATTCGAACGCACCCACCCGTCGTCGGCCCACCCCCGGGCGGGGAGTGGACCGACGACGGTCAGGATGCCGTGCTTCTGGAGCGGCCCGGCCGGCAGGTCACCGGCCGGGCCACGATCAGGACTCCAGGCGTCGACGCCGCGCGAGGAAGAACGCGACCGCGCCCAGCACGACCATCACACTTCCGACGCCGGTCATGGCCGGGACCACACCACCGCCGGTCACCGGCAGGATGGGCTGCTTGCCGCCACCACCAGGTCGACCGGGTGCGCCAGGGCTGCCGGGTGCACCGGGGCTGCCGGGCGCACCGGGCGCTCCAGGCGCTCCGGGGGGTCCGGACGGACCAGGTGCTCCGGGGCTACCGGGTGCGCCGGGGGCTCCCGGACTACCGGGTGCGCCAGGGGCTCCCGGGCTGCCAGGCGCTCCCGGGCTACCGGGTGCGCCGGGACTGCCGGGTGCGCCGGGG
>NZ_JAKKFF010000074.1 GCF_022229015.1 Micromonospora foliorum | reverse complement strand
GCGGGCGGCAGGTCGAGCACGTCGAGCACCACCGCGACGTCGCTGCCCCCGGCGGCCGGTTGCAGGGCGGCGGCCAGGTGGCTGGCCACCGGCACCAGCAGCAGCACCCGTCCGTCCGGGTCGGTGACGTGCCGGGCGTGGTGCGGGCCCGGCCGGTGGGCCAGGTGCACGAGGCCGGGCAGGCGGCCGGCGACGAGGGTACGGACGATCTCGGCGGAGTTGGGTCGCATGGGCGCGACCTCCTTCAAAGGTTAGGCTTACCTAACCCGGAGCCTAGAGCACCCGCCCGTCGGCGTCCACCACACCGCCGCACCTCACCGGGTCTGCTCCAGCCAGGAGGCGTAGAGCAGGCCGTACACCGAGTCGGCGTCGCGGACCAGCTCGTCGTGCGGGCCGCGCTGCACCACCCGCCCCCGGTCCACCACGATCACCTCGTCGGCGGCCTGCGCCGTGGAGAGTCGGTGAGCGATCGCGAGTGTGGTCCGACCCCGGGTGACCGCGTCCAGCGTGCGCTGCAACCGCACCTCGGTCGCCGGGTCCACCGCGCTTGTCGCCTCGTCGAGCACCAGCAGGTCCGGGTCGGCCACGTACGCGCGGGCCAACGCGACAAGCTGGCGCTCGCCGACGCTGAGCGCCTCGCCACGCTCCCCGACCGGAGTGTCCAGGCCCGCCGGCAGACCCTCCAGCCAGTCAGACAGGCCCAGCTCGGTGAAGGCGGCGCTCAACTGCTCGTCGGTCAGCTCCGGCCGGGCGAACCGGACGTTGTCCCCCACCGTCGCGTGGAAGAGGAACCCGTCCTGCGGCACCATCACCACGCGTGAGCGCAGCGAGTCGAACCGGACATCCGTCAGCGGCACCCCGGACAGCAGCACCGCCCCGGCCGACGGGTCCATGAGACGGGTCAGCAACTTCGCGAACGTGGTCTTGCCACTGCCGGTCTCACCGACCACCGCCACCCGGCTCTTCGCCGGGATCTCCAGGTTGATGTCGTGCAGCACCGGCGGACCACCCGGATAGGCGAACCGCACACCGGCGAACCGGATGTCCAGCGGCCCGCCCGGCAGCTGCCGCCCCTGCTCCCCCGGGTCGGCCACGTCCGGCGCGACGTCCAGCACGTCCAGCACCCGACGCCAGCCGGCAATCGCGTTCTGCGCCTCGTTGAGCACCTCGGTGGCGATCTGCACCGGCTGGATGAAGAGCGTCACCAGGAACAGGAACGCGGTCAGCTGGCCGATCGACAGGGTGCCGTCCACCCCCAGCAGCACGCCGAGCACCACCACGCCGGCCAGCGCCAGCCCCGCCGCCAACTCCCCCACCGAGCTGCCCACGATGCTGATCCGGATCGCCCGCTGCTGCGCCAGGCGCTGCCGGTCGATCGCCTCGTCCAACCGCCGCTCGGTGCGCCCGGCGATCCCGTACGCCCGGATCACCGGCGCGCCCACCACGCTCTCGCCGATCGCGCCCAGCAGCGTCCCGGTGCGCTGGCGCACCGTCGCGTACGCCGTGCCGAGGCGGCGTTGCAACTGCCGGATGACGAACACCGCCGGCAGGAACGCGGCCAACACCACAAGGGTCAACTGCCAGGAGTACGCCAGCATGACGGCGGTGGTGACCACCAGCTGACCGAGGTTGACCAGCAGGATCACCCCGCCCCACTGGAGGAACTGGGTGATCTGGTCGACGTCGCTGGTCACCCGCGAGACCAGCGAACCCCGCCGCTCGGACTGCTGGTGCAACATCGACAGATCGTGCACGTGTCGGAACGCCCGGGTCCGGACGTTGGCCAGCGCCGTCTCGCTGACCGTGAACAGCCGGCGCATCATCAGGTAGCCGCAGATCGTGGTGATCGTCAGGATCGCGGCGGTGATCGCCACCACCGACCAGACCACGTTCAGATTCAGACCACCGACGAGGCCCCGGTCGATGCCCTGCTGCACGGCGACCGGCACGGCAACCCGGCCGACCATGTAGACCAACGCCAGGGCCAACGTGCCGGCCAGACCGGTCCGTAGCTCCGGCGAGAGCGCCAGACCCCGACGCAGGGTCTGCCAGGTCGTCTCCTCCCGGGCCTCCTGCGTGTCACTGGTTTCCGTAGTCGCGCTCACCGTGCCCGCCTCTCGTTCGCGACTGCGGGGCTCCGCTGCGCTGCACTCCTCGCGCTCACCGGTCCACCTCGATCTCCAGGCCCGACGGCAGCGGCGCCACGTCGTCGCCGTACGAACTCTCCTGCGCACGCTCGACCTCGGCCTGCTCGTACGCGGTGACCAGGTCGACGTACCCGGGCACGGTGGCCAACAACTCGCTGTGGGTGCCCCGGGCGATGACCCGTCCCTGCTCCACGTAGATGACCTCGTCGGCGAGGGCGATGGTGGCCCGGCGGTACGCCACCACCAGGATCGACGCGGCCGGAACCCCCGCCTGCGCGGTCGACGACCGCAGCCCCGCCAGGATGGCCGCCTCCACTCGAGGATCGACCGCGCTTGTCGCGTCGTCGAGCACCAGCAGGCGCGGCCGACCGGCCAGCGCGCGGGCCAGGGTGAGCCGCTGGCGCTGGCCGCCGGAGAGCGAGGTGCCCCGCTCGCCGACCATGGTGTCCAGACCATTGGGCAGCGCGGCGACGAAACCGTCCGCCTCGGCCAGCCGCAGCGCCGCCCAGACCACCTCGTCGTCGACACCGGGCCGGTCCAGGGCGATGTTGGCGCGCACCGTGTCGTCGAAGATGAAGGGCACCTGGGCGACCAGGGCGACCGTGCCGGCCAGCGACGCGGAGGTCAGCTCGCGCACGTCCACGCCGTCCAGGAGCACCGTGCCGGAGTCCGGGTCGACGAGGCGCACCGCCAGCGACGCGATGGTGGACTTGCCGGCGCCGGTCGGCCCCACCAGGGCCACCGTCCGACCGGACGGGACCGTGAAGCCGACCTCGCCGAGGACCTGCGCGCCGGGCGGGTGCGCCTCGGCCGGCGGGTAGGAGTAGTGCACGTCGTCGAAGGTGAGGGTGGCCGGGCCGGCGCCGGCCGGGTCGAGCACCCGCTGCCCGTACGGCATCTCGCCGGTGGCGTCGAGCACCCGGCGGACCCGGTCCCAGCCGGCGACGCTGCGCGGCAGCTCGGCCAGCACCCAGCCGATGGCCCGCACCGGAAAGGCCAGCACGGTGAAGAGGAAGGCCACGCTGACCAGCTCGGTCACGCTGATCGCGCCCTGGCGCAGCCGGAACGCCCCGACCACCAGCACGGCCAGGGTGCCGAGGCTGGGCAGCGTCTCCAGCAGCGGGTCGAAGATGCCGCGCAGCCGGCCGACCGCGATCAGCGAGTCGCGCAGCTCACCGGCGCGGCCCGCGAACCGGGCGGTTTCCTGGGCCTCGCGGCCCATCGTCTTGACCACCAGGGCGCCGTCGAAGCTCTCGTGGGCGATCCCGCTGACCTCGGCGCGCAGCCGCTGCGCCCGGGCCTGCCGGGGGGCCATCCGGCGGGAGTAGACGACGTTGAGCGCGAACAGCGCGGGAAAGACCGCGAGGCCGACCAGGGCGAGCGCCCAGTCGGTGGCGAAGAGCGACACGATCGCGCCGACAAGCATCACCAACGTGCCGACGGCGAACGGCAGCGGCGCGATCGGGTACCAGGCCGCCTCCACGTCGGAGTTGGCGTTGGAGAGCAGGGTGCCGGTGGAGTTGCGGTGGTGCCAGGACAGCGGCAGCTCCAGGTAGCGGCGGGTGACCCTGCGGCGGTAGGAGGCCTGGAGGCGGTACTGCATGTAGCCGGCGCCGAGCCGGCGGCCGAAGATGCCCGCCACCCGCAGCACGCTGATCCCGAACAACGCGGTCGCGGCCAGCGCCAGGGTGCCGGCGCCCACCTCGCCGCGTTCGATGGCCGGAAGCGCCACCTCTCCGATGACCGACCCGACGACCCGGGCGCTGACAATGATCATCCCGCCGAAGAGCACGCTGCCGACGACCGCCACCGCGAAGATCCGCGGCTGCTCACGGATCGCCTGCCGCAGGACCCCCAGCCCTCGACTGAGAACGTCCCGACTTGTCTTGCTCGCCACACTCTCCCCCGCCGTAAGCCGCAATTATCTCCCTCATCCTTACCGGTCAGGGCCAGCACCGCCGACCCTGACTGGATATGTCGACCGTCACGTACCGGACGGCGGCGCGCCTCTGGCGCCGTCGGGTGTCCGCCGTCGCGCACCGACGGGCCACCGGGCCTACGATCGGGCCATGCCGCGGTACGCCCGAGCCGAGCGCGAGGCGCTGGCCGACCTTCTGCTGGCCCTCGGGCCGGCCGCCCCAACGATCAACGAGGGCTGGGCGACCCGTGACCTCGCCGCGCATCTGGTGCTGCGGGAGCGCCGTCCGGACGCGGCGGGTGGGATCGTGCTGCCGCCGCTGCGCGGCTACGCCGAGCGGGTCCGTCGGCGACTCGCCGCACAGCCCTACCCCGAACTGGTGGGGCAGGTGCGGCGACCGCCGCTGTGGAGCCCGGTCAGCAACCCGGTGACCGACGAGCTGGCCAACACGATGGAGTTCTTCATCCATCACGAGGACGTCCGACGGGCCGGCTCCGGGTGGCAGCCGCGTGACCTGCCCACCGGCCTGCAGAGCGCGCTCTGGAAACGAGCGACCCCGATGGCCCGACTGGCACTGCGCCGGTTTCCGGCCGACCTCTACGTGCAGGCGCCCGGCCACGGTGAGGTCTCCGTCGGTCGCGGCGGTGAGCCGCTGCGCCTGGTCGGCGCCCCGGCCGAGCTGGTGCTGTTCTTCTCCGGCCGGCAACGGGTGGCCCGGGTCCAGCTCAGCGGTTCGGCGGAGGCGGCTCGGCGACTGCGCGCCGCCAACCTGGGCATGTAACTCTATGTGCGTAAACGGTCACCGAACGACTGTGGAATTTCCCACACCCAGCGAAACATGCTGATACGTCCTCCCGTACGCTTCACCGCGCCGCTCCGCGCCGGGCGGCACGAAGTGGGGGCGCACTGTGCGGGACTTCGCGATTTCGGCGCTGCGGGAACCCCCGTTTCCCACGGGCCGCCATCGGGCCACGGACCAGGTGGCGGGTGAGAGCATCGAGTGGGCCCGCGCGTTCGGGCTGGTCGATTCCAGCCACCGGGTGCGCCGCCTGGAACGGGCCGACGCCGCCGGACTGGCCGGCCGCGCCTGCCCGGACGGCTCGCTGGAGGGGCTGCGGCTGCTCACCGACCTGATCAGCTGGCTCTTCGTGATGGACGACGCCTGCGACGAGGACGGCCTCGGGGCCGACCCGGTCCGCCTGGGCCCGGCGATCAGCACCCTGCTCGACGTGCTGGACCGGTGCGGTGACCCGGACGTCGTACCGCCCGCCGTCGGGCCACTGGGTGACGCGCTGCACGACCTCTGCCGCCGGACCCGGCTGCACGACCACGCCGGGCTGTTGCTGCGGTTCGTCAGCCAGATGCGGGAGTACCTGCTGGCGCTGCTCTGGGAGGCGGGCAACCGGGAACGTCGGCGCGTACCCGAGGTGGCCGAGTACGTGCAGCTGCGTCGGCACATCGGCGGCGTGCACCCCTGCCTCACCCTGACCGACCTGGCGTCGACACGGCCCTCCGGGCCGACCCAGCGCGCCGACCCGGGGCTGGTCGCCCTGGACCTGCTGGCGGTGGACCTGGTCTGCTGGTGCAACGACCTCTTCTCCTACGGCAAGGAGAGCCAGGCCGACCCGGACGCGCACAACCTGGTCACGGTGATCGCCCAGGACAGCAACGCGGACGAGGCGACCGCGCTGCGGAGTGCGGCACAGCGGTTCAACCAGGGGTTGGCGACGTACCTGGACGCGGAGGAGGCGCTCCGCGCCACCGGCGACGACCGGATCCGCGACGCGTTGGCCGCTCGGCGCAACTGGGTCCGGGCCACCTACGACTGGTCAGTGGTGGCTGCCCGGTACGCCTGATCGACCCTACCGGTTGGTGGGATGGGACGGCCCGACGATCACCGGGGCTAGCCGATGCACGCCGACAGGCAATACTCTTCGGTAACCATCATGACGTGACGACCGTCACGCCACCACCCCCGAAGGCGGCTACAGCGATGGCTCTCGATGTACCGTACCGCTCCATCCCGGACATGTTCCTCAAGCGCGTGGCGGCCACCCCCGACCGGAACGCGTTCGCGTCCCCGAACCCCGACGACTCCGGGCCGGTCTGGCTGACCTGGGCGCAGGTCGGCCAGCGTGCCAGGGCGGTCGCCGCCGGCCTGCACGGCCTGGGCGTCGGCCAGGAGGACCCGGTCGCGATTCTCGCCAACACCCGGCTGGAGTGGGTGATCGCCGACCTCGGCATCATGTGCGCCGGCGGCGCGACCACCACCGTCTACCCGACCACCGAGCCGGCCGACGCGACGTACATCATCGCCGACTCCGGGTCGAAGGTGCTCTTCGCGGAGAACCCGGCCCAGGCGGCGAAGATCGCCGGGGCGACCCTGCCCGCGCTCACCCACGTGGTGCTCCTCGACGGCGCCGTCGACCCGACCGCCGCGATCGCGCAGTTGACGCTCGCCGATCTGGAGGAGCGCGGCGCGCAGGCCCTGGCCGCCGAGCCGGAGCTGATCGACATGCTGGTGGCCGGCATCGGCCCGGACCACCTGGCCACTCTGATCTACACCTCCGGCACCACCGGCCAACCCAAGGGCGTCGAGCTGCTGCACGGCGGCTGGTGCTGGGAGGCCGTGGCGCAGGCCGAGGTCGGGCTGCTGCGCGACGACGACCTGCAGTACCTGTGGCTGCCGCTGGCCCACTCGTTCGGCAAGACCCTGCTCTGCGGCGCCATCCACGTCGGCCTGCCCACCTACGTCGACGGACGGGTGGACAAGCTGGTCGACCTGCTCTCGGTCATCCGGCCGACGCTGATGTGCGGCGCTCCCCGGGTGTTCGAGAAGGTCTACAACAAGGCCGTGACCACCGCGCAGGGCGCCGGCGGCGCGAAGGCGAAGATCTTCGGCTGGGCGGTCGGCGTCGGCAAGGAGAAGGTCGCCCTGGAGCAGGCCGGCAAGCCGGTGCCGGCCGGGCTGAAGCTGCGTTACGGGCTGGCCGAGAAGCTGGTGTTCAGCAAACTCCAGGCCCGCCTGGGCGGCCGGATGCGGGTGCTGGTGTCCGGCGCCGCGCCGCTCAGCCCGGAGATCGCCACCTTCTTCGCCGCCGCGAACCTGCCGATCTCCGAGGGCTACGGCCTGACCGAGACCAGCGCCGGCAACTTCGTCAACCCCCCGGCCGGGCTGCGGATCGGCACGGTGGGCCGGGCGATGGGCGACCTGGAGTGCAAGATCGACACCGACGGGGAGATCCTGGTGCGGGGTCGACCGGTGATGCGCGGCTACCACAACCTGCCGGAGGAGACCGCCGCCTCGTTCACCGAGGACGGCTTCTTCCGGACCGGTGACATCGGCACCCTCGACGAGCAGGGCTACCTCCGCATCACCGACCGCAAGAAGGACCTGGTCAAGACCTCGGGCGGCAAGTACATCGCGCCGTCGCACATCGAGGGCATGTTCAAGGCCATCTGCCCGTACACCTCGCAGGCGGTCGTCGTCGGTCAGGCCCGCAACTTCTGCACGATGCTGGTCACGCTGGACCCGGACGCGATCCGGGGCTGGGTCGCCGGCGGCCCGCTGGAGGGGCGCAGCTACACCGAGATCGTCGCGTCGGCTGAGGCCCAGACGATGGTCGAGGAGTACGTCGCCCAGCTCAACGCCAAGCTCAACCGCTGGGAGACGATCAAGAAGGTGGCCATCCTGCCGCGCGACCTCACCATCGAGGCCGGCGAGATCACCCCGTCGTTGAAGATCAAGCGGCGTGGCGTGGAGAGCAACTTCGCCGCCGAGATCGACAAGATGTACGCCGGCACCCTCGCCGAGCTCTGACGCGTCGCCGGTGGCCCCGTACCCCGCTCGGGTGCGGGGCCGCCGGCATTCGTGGCCGAGGGTCGCTCAGGCGATGACGGCCGGCTCGCGCCACCGCTGGCGGCCGGCCCGGTCCAGGTCGTAGCGGACCGCCGCGATCCGCCCGACGGCCTCCACGAGGTCCGCCGCGGGCAGGGTGAACGGCAGCCGCAGGAAGCGCTCCAGGGTGCCGTCCAGGCCGAACCGGGGGCCGGGCGCCAGCCGTACGCCGACCTCCTCCGTGGCTCGGGCCAGCGCGCTCGAGACCGGGCCGTCCAGCTCGGCCCAGAGCGTCACGCCACCCCGGGGCACGGTGACCCGCCACTCCGGCAGTCGGTGCGCCAGCGCGCCGAGCAGGGCGTCCCGCTGGACGGCCAACTGGACGCGACGGTCGGCGACGATGGCCTCGGCGTCGGCGAGCAGGTGCACCGCGACCAGTTGGTCCAGCACGGGGCTGGCCATGTCGACCCCGACCCGCACGGCGGCCAGCCGCTGCACCTGCGGAGCGGACGCGCGCACCCAGCCGATCCGCAGGCCGCCCCAGTAGGGCTTGCTCATCCCCCCGATGCTGATCACCCGACTGTGCCGGTCGTAGGTGGCGACCGGGGGTGGCAGCTCGGTGCCGTCCATCGACAGGTCCACGAAGGACTCGTCGATGATCAGGTCGGTGCCGACCGCGTGCGCGGCGGCCACCACGCGCTCGCGCAGCGAGGCGGGCATCAGGTGCCCCGTCGGGTTCTGGAACTCCGGAATCAGGTAGGCCAGTTTGGGCCGGGTCTGCCGGAGACTGCCGAGCAGCAGGTCGGGCTCCCAGCCGCCGTCGGCGGCCAGACCGTGGGTGGTGATCCGGGCCCGCCGGCCGGCCAGCGCGGCGAGGGCGTTGGGGTAGGTCGGGGACTCGACCAGCACGGTGCCGCCCGGGGCCAGGGCGAGCCGCAGCACCAGATCCAGTGCGTGCTGGGTGCCGCTGGTGACCATGATCTGGTCGGCCGAGGTGGGCAGACCCCGGGCGGTGTACGCGTCGGCCACCGCCTCGCGCAGCTCGATGATGCCGGTCGGGTGGTAACCGGCTCCGCTCAGGTAGCGGGGCAGGTCCTCGGTGGCGGCCCGGGCGGCCGACAGCAGTTGCGGCGGGGCAGCCAGCGCGGCGACGCCGAGGTCGAGCATCTCCCGGTCGTCCAGCGGGGTCCACAGGCCTGTGCTGGCGACCCGGTGGTTGCCGGGCAGCATCGTCCAGCTCCCGGCGCCCCGACGGCTGGCCAGGTGACCGGTCTCGCGCAGCTGCCGGTAGGCGGCGGTGACAGTGGTCCGGCTGATCCGCAGCGCCTCGGCCAGCTCCCGTTCGGCCGGGAGTCGGACACCCAGCGGCAGCCGGCCGTCGGCGAGCAGCCCCCGCACCGTGCCGGCCAGAGCGGCGTAGTCGGGGCTGCGGCGGCGACCCGGCAGGGCATGCCACTGCCCGAGCAGACGGGCCAATTGGACGCCGCGCACCTGCCCGGTCATAGCCACTCCTCGGATATTGGCTTCTTCCTCGACGAGGATTGGCACCTAGGGTGGCATGCATGGCACTGCTTGGCAATCTGCGGCACCGGCCCGTTCGACGGTTGGTCCAGCTCTACCTCGGGCTCGCGCTCTACGGCGTCAGCATGGCCCTGATGATCCGCTCCCACCTGGGCCTCGACCCGTGGGACGTGTTCCACCAGGGGCTCTCCGAGCTGACCGGGCTCTCCTTCGGCACGGTCACCATCGGCGTCGGCGCGCTGGTCCTGCTGCTCTGGATCCCGCTGCGGCAGCGGCCCGGCCTCGGCACGGTCAGCAACGTCGTGGTGATCGGCCTGGTCGTGGACGCCACCCTGGCCCTGCTGCCCGCAGGTGGCCCGCTCAGCGTCCGGATCGCGATGCTGGTCACCGGGATCGTCGCCAACGGCGCCGCCACCGCTCTCTACCTCGGCGCCCGGTTGGGGCCCGGCCCCCGCGACGGCCTGATGACCGGGTACGTGGCCCGCCGGCCCGGCCGGTCGGTCCGGCTGGTGCGCACCGTCATCGAGGTCACCGTGCTGGCGCTGGGCTGGTTGCTCGGCGGCACGGTCGGCGTGGGCACCGTCGCGTACGCGTTGGCCATCGGTCCGTTGGCCCAGTTCTTCATCCCGCTGTTCGCCGTGCCGGAGGGCACCACACCAGACAGCGCCACACCAGACAGCGCCACACCAGACAGCGCCGGATCCGAAGAGCGGCGTGTAGGGAAAGCGTGTAGATCCGGGGGGTCAGCGGATCAATAAAAAAAAAAAA
>NZ_JAKKFF010000073.1 GCF_022229015.1 Micromonospora foliorum | reverse complement strand
CCCGCTCCAGGGCGTCGACCGCGACCTCGGCCACGCTGCGGGCGGAGGCCGCGGCGCTGCCGCCGGTCGGGGCGACCAGCGGGGTACGCGAGCGGGCCCACCGGTCCAGCGGACCGGCCCAGTTGGGCAGTCGGTCGCCGGCCCGACCGAAGACGAACGGCAGTTCGAGTACGGCGACCGGCAGGCCCTCGCCGGCGGCCGCCCGTCCCTCCTGGGCCTGCTCCAGCCGACACCGGATGTACGTGTGCCGCTCGGCGAGGCGCCACTGCGGGTGGAGCCGGTCGAAGTAGGTGTAGTAGGAGCCCATCACGACACCCCGGGTGAGCCCTTCGAGGCGGGCGGCGGTGAACAGGCGTACCACCGGGTCGACGTTGTCGCGGCGGAACTCGGGATAGATCGGCTTGGGCAGCGGCCGTTGCTCCTCGGTGCGGGTGGCGTACACGACACCGTCGTGACCGGCGAGCAACGACCGCAGCTCGTCGACCGAGGCGGACCCGACATCGAGCAGGTGGTCGACGCCCGGCTGGGCGGTACGCGCCACCGTGGTCGCGGCGTGGCCACGCTCCCGGAGCACGTCCACGACGTGAGCGCCGATCAGGCCACTGCCACCCACCACAAGAATTCGCACGGTGCATCGTCCACTCTGGAACCGGCACCTTGTCAAGCGGCTGCGCCGCGGTTCGACCAGAATGGCACCCGGAGGTGATCGAGGGTGGTCGACCAGGAGAGCGTGCCCAAGCTGTGTTCGGTGGTGCTCGACTGCACCGACGCGAGGGCGCTGGCGGAGTTCTACCGACAGCTACTGGGCTTCGTCTACCGGCCCGGCGACGAACCGCCAGCGGCCGGCCAGGCCGACGAACGCGGCGGTGACTGGCTGGTGCTGCGGTCGCCCGCCGGCGGGCCTCAGATCGCGTTTCAGCAGGTGGAGCACCTGCCGGAGGCGACGTGGCCGACGAATACCGTGCCCCAGCAGCTGCACCTGGACCTGACCGTGGAGTCCGTCGAGGAGTTGCTGGTCCAGCACGAGCGGGTGCTGCGCCTCGGTGGCCGGCTGCGGTACGACCGCATCGACGACCCCGACGAGCCCCTCCGCGTGTACGCCGACCTGGCCGGGCATCCCTTCTGCGTCTTCGTCGGCTGAGCGGGTTGCCGCCGCCTCGCCGAAGCGCAGGTTGACAACCAGCGAGGATGTCGTCCGCACCCCGAGATTCGCACTAGGTTCGAGGTACGGGACACCATCGCTGGGAAACGGGGTTGAGGATGCCGGAACCGCGCGCCTTCTGGCTGGACGAGCAGTTCGACCGCGAACACGGCGCCGGCGGGCGCGGCCGGTACGAGGCCGAGGTGCTTCGTCGGATCGACGAGTTCGCCGACACCTGGGGTGACTTCGCGCCCGTCGCGTTCGCGGTGACGGCCTGGCGGCTGGCCACCGAGCTGTCGCCGGGCTTCGTCCGCTGGCACCGGCGGATCATCTCGGCGACCTGCGCGCGCAGCCCGTGGGACGGCAGCCTGGTCTGCGCGGTGACCGTGGCCTCCCGCTGGCCGGCCGAGCTGACCTGGACCAAGCAGTGGCAGCGCGACCGTGGCTGGCAGGACTGGCCCCAGCTGTTCGGCCAGTTCACCACACCCACCGACCAGGACCAGACCCGCCGGCCGCATCTGCGCGCGCTGCTTCAGGTGGAGGCGCCGGTCCCGCTCGGCGACCTGCCGCCGACGCCCGACGGTCCGGGCGACGACGTCGCCGCGGCGGCGCGCCGGGCCGTGGCGGTGCTGGCCCGGGAGCTCAACGACCTCCTCGCGCCGATGATCGGGCAGCTCGACGCCGGGGTGCCGGCGGACTCCTGAGAAGCCCGCCGGCCGGTAGGGTCGTCGGCGTGGATCTGGACGACATCGCCGCCCGGCTCGGGGTGCCCGTCGAGGAGGTCGACCGCGTGCACCGGCTCGCCGGTGACGGGCCGTCAGCTCCGTTGCCGGCCAAGACCGACGCGCCCGCGCTCCTCGACCGCCTCGCGGTGCGGCCGGACGACGCCGCCGAGGTCATGGCGGGCTGGCCCGACCCCGGCTCTCCGCTGTGGACTGAGGAGCTGCGCTGGCTGCTCGACCGCTCGATCGCCCTGGTCCGCGCCGACCTCGCGGGCTACGACTGGATGTCGCCCGGCCCGGAGCTGCCGCGAGACCGTGGGCCCGCCTGGCGGCACCTCTACGTGTACGCGTACCTGGCCCTGGTCGACGTGGCCCGGGGGTACCACCGCGACCACGACGTCCCCGACGCCGTGTCCTGGGTGACCCTGGCCGACCTGGGCCGCAACCTCGCGATCGACAGACGGATGCGCGGCGAGGGCTGGCCGATCATGCAGAGCTGGCTGACGCTGCACTCGCGGGGCAGCGTCTACGAGCTGGGTCGCCTCCAGCACCAGCGTGGCGACGGCGCGATCGGCCTGCACGTCCCGGATTCGGGGCCGTTGACGCCGGAGGCGGTCGAGGCGTCGCTCGACGAGGCCCGCGCGTTCTTCCCACGGCACTTTCCCGACGAGCGTTACACCGCGTTCTCCTGCGCCTCGTGGCTGCTCGACCCACAGCTGCGGGAGTACCTTCCCGAGGACTCCAACATCGTGCGGTTCCAGCGCCGGTTCGAGTTGGAGCCCTACGACGAGTCGGCGGGGCCGGACGCCGACATCGAGGTGCTGCGGTTCGGGTTCCGCACCCTGACCACGCCGCTCGACGAGCTGCCGCGCCGCACGGCGCTCCAGCGCGCGCTCATCGATCACCTGCGGGCCGGCGGCCACTGGCACTGGCGCCACGGCCGCTTCCCGATCTAGCCAGACCAGCAGAGCGCCGCCTACTTCACGCAGTAGGGCCCGGCCTGGTCACCGTCCAGGCCGGGCCCTACCACTGGCTCGTCAGCCGGTGGTCAGGACGAACCTCTCCCAGGACCCGACCGACGTCCGGTTGGCGATCAGTGACCCGGCCCCGGCGTTCTCGGCGGCCACGATCTGGTTGTTGGCCAGCGCCCGCAGGCCGACCGTCCCGTCGGAGTTGTTGATGATCTGGAACGTCTCCCACGGTCCGATCGTCGTGCGGTTCGCGATCAACGGATTCGCGCCGGCGTTGTCGGCGCAGACGTACAGCCCGTTGGCGCGGGACCGGAGGGCGATGTTGCCGTTGCCGGCGTCCACCCGGTCGAACTGCTCGGTCGTGCCGACGCTGGCCTTGTTGGCGATCAGCGCGCTGGTGCCCACCGCCGACACGTACTGGTTGTTGACCTGCGCCCGCAGGGTCGTCACCGGGGTGCCGCCGCCGGTGCCGGTGGTGAAGGTGAACGCGTCGACGTCGAACAGGTTGCCGGACCCGCCCTTGAAGACCAGGTACAGCGTGGTCGTCGAGGCGGGCGGGTTGCTGATGGTGGTGGAGACGTCGACGAAGGTCTCCCAGTTACCGGTCACCGGCACCGTGGCGGTGCCCAGCAGGGTGCCGGTGGCGGACCCGGCGCGAACCTCGATGGTGCCGCCGGCGCCGGCCGAGGAGACCCGCGCGGTGAACCGGTTCACGTTGGACAGGTTGTACGGCTGGTACGAGATCCAGTCGTTGTTCTCGATGAACCCGGCAGTGCGACCACCCTCGGCGTTGGTGTGGTCGGTGGCCTGGACACCGGACTGGGCGCTGAAGTGCTCACCCTGGCGGTGCTTCGGTTGCAGCGTCTTGATGCTGTGCGTGGTGAGCCCGCCGTTGTCGGTGTACGCGGCGTCGAAGACCCCGTAGATGTTGGCCGCCGCGTCGTGCTCGCCGTCCGTCGGGACGGTGATCGTGCCGCTGCACCCGGTCTTCGAGGTGATCTGGTGGGCGTGGCTGTCGTGGCCCAGCGCGTACGTCAGGGTCACCTTGGAGCAGTCGATCGTGCCGTCCTGCGGGTCGCTCACCGAGATCTGGTACGGCACCGTGTCACCGAAGGAGAACAGCTGCCCGTCGGTGGGCGAGGTGAGTGACACCGTCGGGGCGGTGTTGCCCACGGTGACGATCAGGCTCGCCGTGCCGGACAGGCCGGTCGGGTCGGTGACCTTCAGGGTGGGGCTGTACGTGCCGTTCGTGGTGTACGTCTTGGTGGGGTTGGCCGCCGTCGACGTGGTGCCGTCGCCGAAGGTCCACAGGTAGCTCAGCGCGCCGCCCTCGGGGTCGGAGCTGCCGGCCGAGGAGAAGTTGACCGTCAACGGGTTGGCCCCCGACGTGGGGTTCGCCGAGGCGACCGCGATCGGGCTGCGGTTGCCACCACCGATGTACTCGATCCGGAAGAGCGCCTGGTTGTTCGAGCCGGTGCCGTAGTCCAGCACGTACAGGGCGCCGTCGGGGCCGAAGGCCATGTCCATGACCTGGGTGCCGGTCCACGGGAAGTTGGAGATCTCCCCGCGCGATCCGTCGGAGTTGACCGCGATGGCCTTGATCCAGCGCCGCCCGTACTCGCCGGCGAAGAACTGACCGTTCAGCGAGGCCGGGAACTTGATGCTGGAGTTGAGCGAGGCGTCGTACCGGTAGACCGGCCCGCCCATCGGCGACTCCGAGCCGCTGCCGAACTCCGCCGGTGAACCGGAGTCGCCGGCGTACTTGATCCAGGCCGGCTTCGCGGCGGGCAGCGTGGTGAGCCCGGTGTTGCGGAACGAGTTGTTGGTCGGCCCGCCCGTGCAGTTGTACTTGGACTGCGACGGCCCGGACGGGAAGGTGTATTCATTGTATGTTTCCGTGCTGGTGTTGCTGCCGGTGCAGTACGGCCAGCCGTAGTTGCCCGGTGCCGCGATGCGGTTGAACTCCACCTGGCCGGACGGGCCACGGCTGGAGTTCGTGGACCCGGCGTCGGGGCCGTAGTCGCCGAGGTAGACGACGCCGGTCGCCTTGTCGACGCTCATCCGGAACGGGTTGCGCAGACCCATCGCGTAGATCTCCGGGCGGGTGCCCGACGTGCCGGGGGCGAACAGGTTGCCCGACGGGATGGTGTACGTGCCGTCCGCCTGCGGCTTGATCCGCAGCACCTTGCCGCGCAGGTCGTTGGTGTTGCCCGCCGAACGCTGGGCGTCGAACTGCGGGTTGCGGTTGGTCTGCTCGTCGAGTGGCGCGTAGCCGGACGACTCGAACGGGTTGGTGTCGTCGCCGGTGGTCAGGTACAGGTTGCCGGCCGCGTCGAAGTCCAGGTCGCCGCCGACGTGGCAGCACTGCCCGCGGTCGTTGGCGACCTGGAGCACGATCTTCTCGCTGCCCAGGTTGAGCGTGTCGTCGCTGTTCAGGGTGAAGCGGGACAGCCGCAGGTGCCCCTTCCACCGGTCCCAGTCGGCCTGCGAGCCGGTGGTCGGCGCGTCCCCGGTCGGGGTGCTCAGCGTGGGGGAGTAGTACAGGTAGATCCACCGGTTGCTGGCGAAGTTGGGGTCGACGGCGACGCCCTGCAACCCCTCCTCGTCGTGGGTGTAGACCGACAGGGTTCCGGAGACCTTGGTGTTGCCGGCCACGTCGGTCACCCGCAGGACGCCGTTGCGGGCGGTGTGCAGCACCGAGCGGTTGGGCAGGACGGCCAGGGACATGGCCTCACCGAGCTCGCCCGAGCCGGTGGCGAGCTTGACCTGCTGGTAGTCCGTGGCGGGGATGACCGCCGCCTGCGCGGTGGACGGTGCGGCCACAGCCAGGGTCACACTCGCGACGGTGGTGACCGCCGCGAGGAGAGCCCGGGGCCAGCGCCGGGGGTACGAGAGCATGATCGTCCTTTCTCGACGACCGGGGGACGGGCGCGCGGGGGCGCACCACGACCAGGTGGGGTGGTGGAGAACGAGCGGGGAGACCAGGTCAGTTGGTGGTGACCAGGTCGAACTTCTCCCACTGACCGATGGAGGTCCGGTTGGCGATCAGCGGCGACGCGCCCGCGTTGTCGGCGGCGACGTAGCGGTTGTTCACCGTGGCCCGCAGGCTCACCGTGCCGTCGGAGTTGCGGACGAGCTGGAACGTCTCCCAGGCGCCGGCGGTGGCCCGGTTGGCGATCAGCGCGGCGGCTCCGGCGTTCTCGGCCGCGACGAACTGCCCGTTGCCCTTGGCGCGCAGCGCCACGTTGCCGTTGGCGAGGTTGACCAGGTCGAACCGCTCGGTGGTGCCGACGCTGGCCTTGTTGGCGATCAGCGCGGTGGTGGCGTTGGGCGCGCTCACGTACTGGTTGTTGGCGCGGGCCCGCAGGGTGGAGCCGCTGCCGGTGGGCGGCGGCGTCGTGGTGCGCGGCGAGCAGTCGGCCGTCACGGAGCCCGCGGCGACCTGGAGGCCACCGAGCAGCATCCGGGTGAAGTTCGGGTCGGTGTACGACGCCTCGGTGTGCCCGAGGCCGGTGTACCAGGCACGCCCGCCGCCGTACGCCTTGCACCAGGTGATCGGGTGGTCGCCGCTCATGTTGCCGCCGCTGTAGGACGACTCGTCGAGGCTGGCCAGGACCCGCGCGCTGGACCGGGGGTTGGTGCGGTAGTTGTACCACTCGTCGGAGCGGACCCAGGTGGTGCCGAGGTGCGCGGTCGACGGGTTGGTCTGGTCCTCGATCTTCACGGTCGCGGTCTGGATCGCCGGGTGCGAGTCGAACCACGCACCGACAAGCGAGCCGTACCACGGCCAGCTGTACTCGGTGTCGGCGGCGGCGTGCACGCCGACGTAGCCACCACCGGCGGCGATGTACGACTCGAACGCGGTCTGCTGGGTGGCGTTGAGGACGTCGCCGGTCGTCGACAGGAAGACCACCGCCTGGTACTGGGCCAGGTTGGAGGTGGTGAACTGGGCGGCGTCCTCGGTCGAGGTCACGGTGAAGCCGTTGGCCGAGCCGAGCTGCTGGATAGCGGCGATGCCGTTGGGGATGGAGGAGTGCCGGAAGCCGGCGGTCTTGCTGAACACCAGGACCTTGGTCAGGGGTGCCGCCGAGGCGGGGGTCGGCAGGGCGACCAGGCTGGCCAGCATGACGGCCAGGCCGGTGACGAGTGCCAACAGGCGGGGACGGGAACGCATGGTCTTGCTCCTCTGCTGAGCGTCGACCTCAGGCTGGGCACACGGGCATGCCGGAGGCCGCGATGGCGGTGGTGCGGAAGCCGGGCCGCCGATGCTCGGCTGAGGTGGTGCGGGGGTGGTGGGGGATGGGGCGGGTGAAACCAGCCGACGATTCACACCACCCACAATGGACGGTCAGAATTCATCGACTGGCATCGTTGACGCAGTAAACCTCCGATGTCTACGCCCCGTCAAGCCCACCGCCACGGAGGTGGGGCGTCGCGCGGTCAGCCTCGGTCGCCCCTACGCGGGGCTGCGGGTGCCCCGGGTCGCCATCAGAATGAGATCGGCGATCGTCTCCGGGTGGGTGACCATGGCGAGATGCGATGATTCGACCTCAATGGTCGTCGCGTTCATCCGGTCGGCCAGAAACCGCTCCAACTCCGGCGCGGTCGTGCGGTCCTGCATGGAGATCGAGTAGTAGCAGGGTCGGTCCCGCCAGGCGGCCGTCGTCGTGCGGCCGTGGAAGAGGTCCTTGGCGATCGGGCCCTGCACCGCGTAGAGGGCGCGGGCACGGGTCTCCTCGATTCCCCCGGCGAAGTCGGCCAGGAAAGCGCTCTCGCTGAGCTGCGCGTACCCGTCGTGGTGCACGAGGCCGGCGTTCGCCGGCGGCGTGGGGTACTTCGCGGCGAGCGCGGCGTAGTCCTCGCCGGCGTCCGGCGCGCGGGCCGCCACGTACACCAGGGCGGTGACCCTCGGGTGGTTGCCGGCCTCGCTGATGATCGTGCCGGCCCAGGAGTGGCCCACCAGCACCGTCGGGCCGTCCTGCCGGTCCAGGGCACGGTTGGTGGCCGCGACGTCGTCGGCCAGGGAGGTCAGCGGGTTCTGCACAGCGGTGACGGTCAGCCCGGCCCGCTGCAGCAGTGGGATGACGTCGGACCAGGAGGAGCCGTCGGCGTACGCGCCGTGGACCAGGACGACGTTGCGGGCCGGCTGGGCCGAAGACGAGTCGCTCACCTGAAAACCTCCGCACGCGGCCGAAGACAGCTCTCGCCCGCCACTCTTCCCCATACCGGTCGGGCCGGTGGGCCAAACGCCGAGGCTTCAGCCGCTCAGCGCGGCGGGTCCGGTGCGAGGGCCCGCCAGTTCAGCCGGTAGTGGTGTCGCAGTACCAACCAGCTGACCGAGAACGGAATGGCCCCCATGGCCACGACTCCCAGGACGTCCGCGCCGACCACGTCGAAGACCGCCCCGACGTCGCCGAACAGCTGCGCGACCGTCTGGAAGGCGACGTGTAGGCCGATGCCGGCCCAGACGTCGCCGGTGGCGGCGCGGAAGGCGCCCAGCAGCAGCGCGAAGACGAGGAAGAGCGCCAGTCGGTCGACGGATCGGGCCGCCCCGACGAGGAACCCGAACAGGGTGAACAGCACGGCCTGCCCGATGACCGCCTGCCCGGCGGGCAGCCGGGTGGCGAGGTTGTGGTGCAGGTACCCCCGGAAGATCAGCTCCTCCGGCAGCGCCTCCTTCAAGAAGACGAGCACGACCAGCAGCACGGCCACCCGCAGCACGTCCCCGACGGACGTCCGGACGCTGATCTCGACCCAGCCGAGGCCGAGGCAGAGCGCGAACCCCGCCGCGGCGGGCACCAGCCAGCAGGCCATCCCGAGCAGCAGACGCCGCCAACCGGCGCGCAGCGACGGAAGCCCGAGGCCGGCCCAGGGGCGTCGGTCCAGGACGCCACGGGCGACAACCACCAGGGGTACGACGACAGCGGTGGTGAGCACCGCCCCGACCGCATGGGTGGGTCGGTCGTAGTCACCGTCGAGCACGGCGCCCAGGAGCAGCCACACCAGCACGGCGCCGGTGACCACGACGAGGATCCGCCAGGGCAGGGCGAGACGAGGTCCGGCGCTCACCACGCGCAGCGTAGCCAGCGGCGACAAGAACGGACCGTCAGCGGCCGAGGACGAGGTAGGCGAGGCCCAGGACACCCCGGTAACCACCGACGTACTGGCGCAACCGGTCGTCGAGTTCCGCGCGGACGTCGGCCGCACGAGGATCCTCCGGGTACGCCAGCAGCCACTCCTGCCGGCCGGCGAGCCAGGTGGACTCGAAGTCGTCCCATTCCCGCTGGTCGGCGGTGCTCAGGTGCAGCAGCCGCCAACCCCGTTCGCGGGCGGCCTCGACCAGCCCGGGGAGGCTCGGGACGTCCGGGCCGAAGATCTCGGCGATCTCCGCCGTGGGGGACCGTTCCCAGTAGGCGTCGCCGAACAGCAGCCGCCCACCGGGCCGGACCACGGCGGCGAGGGCGTCGAGGGCCGCCTCGGTGCCGCCGAAGGCGTGGGCCGAGCCGATGCAGAGGACCCGGTCGGCCGGCTCCTGCCAGGACGCCGCTTCCCCCATCACGAAGGCGACGTGCCGGTTCAGCGACCGACCCGCGGCCAGCCGCCGCCCCCGGGCGAGCGCGGCCTCGTCGGTGTCGACGCCGACGCCCCGTGTCGCGACCGGGCCGGACACACCGCCGGCGGCGACCGCCCGCAGCAACAGCTCACCCCAGCCGCAGCCGAGGTCGAGCACGCGCGCGCCGGGGCGGACGTCGAGCCGTTGCAGCAGCAACGCGGCGTGCTCCGGCGAGAGCGGTGTGTTCCAGCGCATCCGCGCGTAACGGCTGGCGGCGAGGTGGTCGGTTGACTGCATCCGTTGAGGGTGTCAAGCCGTGCGCAGGCTCCGGCACCGGGGCGTACGGCAGGATCGGTGGGGTGGACGCAGAGCGCGCGGGGCCGCCCCGGCGGCCGACCCCGCAGGAGGTGGCGGCGGCGGCCGGCCGAGGTCTGCCGGACATCATCGGCCCCGGGCTGCGGGTGCTGTTCTGCGGCTACAACCCGGGCCTCTACTCGGCCGCCGTGGGGGAGCCGTTCGCCCGCCGGGGCAGCCGGTTCTGGCCGGCCCTGCACGGGGCCGGCCTCACCGACCGCCAGCTGCACTCCTGGGAACGCGACGAGCTGCTGCGGCAGGGACTGGGGATCACCAGCCTGAGCAACCGGGCCACCGCCCGCGCCGCCGAGCTGACGTCGGAGGAACTGGTGGCCGGGGTGACCGGGTTGGCGGTGAAGGCCGAGCGCTACCGGCCGCGCTGGGTGGCGATCCTCGGGGTGACCGCGTACCGGATCGCCTTCGCCCGACCGAAGGCCGGGCTGGGCCCGCGACCGGACCGGCTGGGTCCGGCCCAGGTCTGGGTGCTGCCGAACCCCAGCGGCCTGAACGCGCACTTCCCCCTGCCGGCGTTGACCGCCGAGTTCGCCAAGCTGCGGCGGGAGCTCGACTCCTAACCGGCCGCGGCGGCCAGCCCCTGGTAGTACGGCTGCATCGCCGGGTGGTAGTCGTCGAACTCCGGGCGGGGCGAGCCGTCCCGGGAGGCGACCAGCATGTCCAGGTAGTACTCCCAACCGGCGCCCACCTCGGCGATGCCCTCCACGCTGCTCAGGTGCTGCACGAACCGCAGCTCGGTGGTGCCGTCGGTCTCGGTCAGCGACAGCTCCAGCAGCCAGGTGCCGTAGTCGTCGACCATCGACACGGCAAGGCGCTGACGCGGCTCGCACGCGTCGATGCGGACCTCACACCAGGGCTGCTGCTCCTCGTACGCCATCTGGACCCGGATGGTCCGTCCGGGCCCGGCCTCGCCCTCCCACGGGCCGAACCAGCGGGCCGTGCGCTCCGGCTCGGTGAGGCTGGCCCAGACGTCCGCCACCGGGGCGCGGAAGGTCCGGGTGAGGACGAGATCGTGCCCGGTGTCGGTGCGGAACAGGCGTCCGGCGGGTGTGCGGGTCATGCCGTGTGCTCCCTTCGGTGTTCCGCCGGGCCGCGGCTGCGGCGCTCTCGGCGGGTGCGATAGACCTCGGTCTCCAACGCGTCGAGGTGCCGTTCCCACCGGTCGCCTGTGGTGAGCGCGGTGAGCCAGTCGAGCAGCGGGTCGAGCGGGCCCGGGTCGAGCCGGTAGATCCGCTGCCGTCCGACCAGCTCGTCACGGACCAGCCCGCTCTCGCGCAGCACCCGCAGGTGGCGGCTGATGGCGGGCCGGCTGATCGTGAACCGCTGGGCGATGTCGCCGGCGGAGAGGGGCTCGTCGCGCAACATGGTCAGGATGTGCCGCCGTACCGGGTCCGCGATCGCGACGGCCACCTCATCCACCCGAGAAGCGTAACCTACAGGTTACGCTTCTGCCCGTTGTGGACCTCCGACGCCGCCAGAACGCTGCGTCGATGGTGGGCACATGATCACCTGACCTGGCACCCTGGACGGCATGGCCGCCCTGCTTCGCTCCCGCCTGACCGACTGGACCGTCGCCGTACCCGTGCTCGCCGTGCTGGTGTTGATCCTCACCTGGGGGCGGGACCTGCCCGGCCCGGTCATAGTGGTGGTCGCGCTGCTGCTGGGCGGTGCCGTGCTCGCGGCCGTGCACCACGCGGAGGTGGTCGCCCACCGGGTGGGGGAGCCGTACGGGTCGCTGGTGCTCGCCGTCGCGGTCACCGTGATCGAGGTCGCGCTCATCGTCACGCTGATGATCAGCGGGCCGGAGAAGACCCAGTCGCTCGCCCGGGACACCGTCTTCGCCGCCGTCATGATCACCTGTAACGGGATCCTCGGCCTGTCCCTGCTGCTCGGGGCGCTGCGTCGTCGCGTCGCGGTGTTCAACCCGGAGGGCACCGGCGGGGCCCTGGCCACCGTGATCACCCTGGCCACCCTGAGTCTGGTCATCCCGACCTTCACCACGGCCCGGCCCGGCCCGGAGTTCAGCCCGGCCCAGCTCGCCTTCGCCGCCGTCGCCTCGCTGGCCCTCTACGGGCTGTTCGTGCTCGTGCAGACCGGCCGGCACCGCGACTACTTCCTGCCGGTCGACAGCCGGGGCCAGGTGATCGACGCGGAGGAGCACGCCAAGCCGCCGACCACCCGCGCCGCGCTGGTCAGCCTGGGGCTGCTGCTGGTGGCGCTGGTCGCGGTGGTCGGCGACGCCAAGACCGTCTCCCCGACCATCGAGGCCGGCGTCGCCGCGGCGAACCTGCCGCACGCGTTCGTCGGCGTGATCATCGCCCTGCTGGTGCTGCTGCCGGAGACCCTGGCCGCCGCCCGCGCCGCCCGCCGCGACCGGGTGCAGATCAGCCTGAACCTCGCCCTCGGCTCGGCGATGGCCAGCATCGGCCTGACCATCCCGGCCATCGCGATCGCCTCGATCTGGCTGGACGGCCCGCGGCC
>NZ_JAKKFF010000072.1 GCF_022229015.1 Micromonospora foliorum | reverse complement strand
CCGGCTCGGCACCCCACAGGCGCTCGGCCCCGGTCGCACCCCGCTCGCCAGCGGGCTGCCCGCCGATCGATCGGCGGGCAGCCCGCGCCTACCTGGCCGCCAACCGCGACCTGTTCGGCATGGACGCCGCCGCGGTGGCCAGCATGGAACGGGTGTTGGTCCGGCCGATCGGCAGCGGCACCGTGGTCACCCTCCGGCAGCGCTTCGGCGACCTGCCCGCCGGGCCGGACGGCCTCGTCACCCTCGCGGTCGCCGACGGCGCGGTGCTCTCGGTCAGCTCCTCGCTGGCCCGCAACACCGGCGCGCCGACGCCGGCCACCCGCAGCGCCGAGCAGGCGTACGCCGCCGCGCTCGCCGACGCCAAGCTGACCGCCGACGCGGTGGCCAGCCACACCATCCGGTCGGTGGCCGTGCCCACCCCGCTGGACGGGCCACGGGCCGCCTACGAGGTGACCATGATCGGCGCGGACACCGAGAACCCGGCCGCGTTCACCAGCTACGTGGACGGCAGCACCGGACAGGTGCTGGTGCGCGAGGACCTCGTCGACTACGACTCCGACAACCCGAGCTGGGCGGTCTTCCCGGCCACCCCGCCCCGCGACCTCGGCCCCGGGCAGGACCCCCGGGTGCGCTGGTGCGGCGACCCGACCCCTGGCTGTCAGGCCGCCTTCCGCGACCCGGCCACCGGCCAACCGTGGGACGTCGACGCGGCCACCGGCACGCCGACGTTCACCTCGCGCGGCAACTCCGCCAACACGGTGCTGTCCTGGGGCGCGAACACCCCGGTCGTGCCGGCCCCCACCAGCCCGGAACGCCGCTACGAGTACCCCTTCACCGACCAGTGGCACCAGGCGCGGTGCAACCCGGAGGTGTTCACCTCCGCCCAACGCAACGACGCGGACGCGGCGATCAGCAACCTCTTCGCCATGCACAACCGGATGCACGACTGGGCGTACCAGTTGGGCTTCACCGAGTCGGCGTGGAACCTCCAGGCGGTCAACCTGAAGCCAGGCGGCCTGGGCGGCGACGCCGAGCAGGGCCGTGCCCAGCAGGGCGCGCTGGCCGGCAACCGGAACAACGCCAACCAGGGCACCCCGCGCGACGGGCTGCCGCCGACCACCAACATGTACCTCTGGCAGCCGCAGGCGGGCGGGCCGTACCCGCCGTGCGTGGACGGCGACTACGACATGACGGTGATCGGCCACGAGTACACCCACGCGATCAGCAACCGGATGATCGCCGGCCCGGACAGCGGGATCGGCGGTCACCAGGGCGGTTCGATGGGTGAGTCGTGGAGCGACCTGCTCGCCGCCGAGTACCTCTTCCAGCACGGGCTGCGCGCCCCCGGCGAGACGCCCTTCGTCACCGGCGGCTACGTCACCGGCAACCTGGTCAGCGGCATCCGCAACTACGACCTGAGCCGCAGCCCGCTCAACTACTCCGACATCGGCTACAACACCGCCGGCCCGGCCGTGCACGCCGACGGGGAGATCTGGGGCGCCACCAACTTCCGGGTCCGCTCCGCCCTGGTCAAGCGGTACGGCCTCGGCACCCCGCAGCGGCAGCTCGACTGCGCGCAGGGGAAGGTCGCGGCGGACCAGTGCCCGGGCAACCGGCGCTGGTCGCAGCTCGTCTTCGACTCGTTCCTGCTCCAGGCCGCCAGCCAGGTCAGCATGCTCGACATGCGGGACAACATGCTCACCGCCGACCTGCTCCGCTTCGGCGGCGCGAACCAGGACCTGATCTGGGCCGAGTTCGCCCGCTCCGGGATGGGCCGGGACGCCGCCACCAACGGTGCCGGCGACACCGACCCGACGCCGAGTTTCGCCTCGCCGCGCGGTGGCAACGCGACGCTGACCCTGCGCCCGCGCGGGGACAGCGCCGACGCGCCGATCCGGGTGTACGTGGGGGCGTACGAGGCGCGGGCCGTGCCGGTGGCCGACACCGACCCGGCGACGCCGATCCCGGACACCGTGGAGATGGTGGCCGGCACGTACGACCTGCTCGCCGTGGCCCCCGGCTTCGGGCACCAGCGGCTCAGTGTGGTCGCCAAGGCCGACCAGGACGGGTACGTCGACCTGCGGATGAGCCGCAACCTCGCCTCCGCCGCGTCCGGCGCCACCGTCACCGGCGACGGGGTCAACCTGGACCGGGTGGTCGACGACACCGAGGCGACGAACTGGGCCTCCCTGGACGGGGTCGCCGGCCGGCAGCTCACCGTGGCGCTGCCCGGGGACGCCCCGCAGACGGTCAAGCGGGTGAACGTCAGCGCGATGCTGCGCCCGGCGATCACCGGCGACGCCGACACCGGCGCCCAGAACGCGCTCAGTGCCCTGCGCTCGTTCGCGGTGTCCGCCTGCAACGCGACGACCACCGACTGCGCGGACCCGGCGCGCTGGCAGCGCATCTACACCAGCGCGGGGGACGCGTTCCCCGGCGGTGCGTACCGGGCGTACAGCCGCGACATCAACCTGCGGACGTTCGCGGTACCCACCACCCTCGCCACCCACCTGCGCCTGGAGGTGCTGGCGAGCCAGTGCACCGGCGGCCCGAACTACGCGGGCGAACAGGACGACGACCCGGCCACGACGACGGACTGCGCGACCGCCAGCCCGGCCCGGAGCCAGGTCAGGATCGCCGAGTTCCAGGCGTTCTCGAAGTGACACCGTGGGGCCGGCGGGTGTCCGCCGGCCCCACGGCCCTCGATCAGCGGCGGGCCGGTCGCCGCCAGGAGTCGGCTACCGCCGGACCGTTCCCAGCGCGGGCCCTCGATCAGCGGCGGGCCGGTCGCCGCCAGGGGTCGGCTACCGCCGGACGCTCCCAGCGCTGGCCCACCGGGGGGTTGTCGGTCTCGTCGGCGTCCCCGGCCGTGGTCCGGGTCAGGTGCCGCAGCCGCAGCAGCAGCCCCATCCCGAGGAAGAGCAGCAGCCCGCCGAGCAGGAACGCGGCCTGCACCACACCGAACGCGCCGGCCTGCGAGACCGGGCGGCTGGCCGCCGGTGGCGCGGCGTCGGCCGGGTACTCCGCCACCGGCTCCTCGGTCGCCGCACCCTCGTCCTCGGTCGGCGCACTCGCGGATTCGGTGGGCTCCGGCGGGGTCGCCGTCGGCTTCGGCGTACCGGTCGGGGCGCCACCCACCCCCACCACCGAGCGGGTGGCGGTCTGCCGGGCCAGCAGGCGCAGGTTGGCGTCGTACGCCTCGGCAGCGAGGGTGACCCGCCCCTGGGTGACGTCCTCGGCGAAGGCCACCCGGTAGCGGGCGGTGACCGTGCGGCCCGGGCAGAGCGTGCCCGGGTCGAGCTGCCGGTCGGTCAACCGGGCCACGTCACCCTCGGTACGGATCTCCAGCGGAAAGTCGCCGGTCTCCTCCACCCGGTCCATCTTCACCTGGTCGAGCCGGAGGCCCTGCACGGTGAGCACCATCGACCAGCGCACCTTCGCGCACCCGCCGCGCCGGTCGGTCTGGGAGACCACCGCGGAGATCGTCCGCACCTGCTCGCCCGCGGTGAACCGTCCCGGCAGGCCGCTCATCTCGGTGGTGAAGGCCGCCTGTGCCGGGGCGGCCGCCGCCAGCTCCACCCCGCTCAGACAGGCCAGCACCACCCCTGCCCTCAGCGCATACCGCCACACCGTCACCACCGCCTCCTCCGTTCGGTCGCCTCCACCCCGCAACGCTAGAAGCGGGGCACCGGCCCGACCAGACGGGTGTGTTCGCACCGGACGGCAAGGACAGGGTGGGTTTTCACCGACCGTGGTGAACCGGTCACCGCTCCCCCGCGACACGCCGGAAGTCGGGCCGCTGGGAGAATCACGCCGTGTCCGAGCTCTCCAGCACCTTCGTCCGGCTGCACGCCCGGCTGGCCCCGGTCCCCTTCGTTCCCGAGGTGCGGCTGCACCAG
This sequence comes from Micromonospora foliorum, assembly GCF_022229015.1. GTDB lineage: Bacteria > Actinomycetota > Actinomycetes > Mycobacteriales > Micromonosporaceae > Micromonospora > Micromonospora foliorum. The sequence continues at coordinate 5,648 of NZ_JAKKFF010000072.1, read as the reverse complement.
GCGGACGAGCCGATCGGGCTGTGGGAGCTGACCGAGGGCGAGTTCTCCAGCGACCGGCCGCCGCCGTTCTGGGCGTTCGCCTGGGCCGGCGGGCAGGCCCTCGCCCGCTACGTGACCGACCACCCGGAGCTGGTCGCCGGCCGCCGGGTGCTCGACCTCGCCTCCGGCTCCGGCCTGGTGGCCATCGCCGCCGCCCGCGCCGGCGCGGCGTCGGTGCGGGCCGTCGAGGTGGACGAGCTGGCGGTGGCGGCGGTCGCCCTCAACGCCGAGGCCAACGGGGTACGCGTCGACGCCGAGTTCGGCGACATCCTCGACGGCGACGCCGGGGACGCCGAGGTGGTGCTCGCCGGGGACGTCTTCTACAGCGAGGCGATGGCCCGCCGGGTCCTGCGGTTCCTGTTGCGCGCCGCCCGGGCCGGCGCGCCGGCGCTTGTCGGTGACCCCGGCCGGGCGTTCCTGCCCCGGGACCGCTTCGACGAGGTGGCCGCGTACGACGTGCCGGTGCCGGAGGCGCTGGAGAGTGTGCGGGTGAAGCGCACCACCGTCTGGCGGCTGCGAGCCGGGTTGCCGGGGGCCGCCGGCTAGCGTGTCCGGGTGCTGTTCCGCAGCTGGGCGCAGGTGGCCGACCCCGCATGGCCGGACGTGGCCCGGGTGCCGGACCACGTCGGTGGCACCCACCTGGTCGTGACCCGGCACGCGCTGGTCCGCGAGGTCCTCGCCGACCCGGTCACCTACCGGCCGGACAACGCGCTGGACGCGGTGACACCGATGCCGGTGACCGCGCTGCGGGTGCTCGCCGGGCACCGGTTCCGGCTGCCGCCGACCCTGGCGAACAACTCGGGCGCCAGCCACCCGCAGATCCGGGCGATCGTCGCGGCGGCGTTGCACCCCACCCGGGTGGCCGCGCAGCGACCCTGGCTCACCACGCTGGTCCGGGACCGGGTCGCCCGCATCGGCGCCACGCTCGACGCCGACGAACCGGTCGACCTGTACGCGGACCTCGCCGCCGACCTGCCGCTGCTGGTGCTGGCCCGGCTGGTCGAGCTGCCGGACGCGCCGGTCGGCGCGGTCAAGGAGTTCGCCCGCGCCGCGCTGGAGTTGTTCTGGGCGCCACTGGACGCCGACCGGCAGGTGGCGCTCGCCGCCGAGGTGGGCCGGTTCCACCGCGTCCTGCGGGACTTCGCGGCCGTCGGCGGCGGGTTGGCCGCCGAACTGCGCGCGGCCGGGCACCCGCCGGACGTGGTGGTCGGCGCGCTCTTCTTCCTGCTGGTCGCCGGGCAGGAGACCACCTCCCAGTTCCTCACCCTGCTGCTGCACCGGCTGGCCGGCGAGCCCGCGGTACGGGCCGGCCTGCGCACCGGCGAGGTCGCGGTGGCCGACGTGGTGGAGGAGGGGTTGCGGCTGGAACCACCGATCGTCACCTGGCGGCGGGTGGCGGCGACGGAGAGCACGCTGGGCGGCACGCCGGTGCCGGCGGGCAGCAGCCTGGTGCTGTGGCTGGGCCGCGCCGGTCGCGACCCGGCGGTCGTGGAGTCGCCCGGCGAGTTCCGTCCGGGCCAGCGTGGGTCACGCCGACACCTGGCGTTCGGGGCGGGGGCGCACCGCTGTGTCGGGGACGTGCTGGCCCGGATGGAGGCGGCCGTGGTGGTGGCCGAGGCCGCGCCGCTGCTGGACGGCGTGACCGTGCTCCGCGAGCCCTGGTGCCCGGACAATCTCACCTTCCGGATGCCGGACGCGTTCGTGGTCCGCCGCTCCCCCGACGTCACCGGGCTGATCGGATCCTGATCCACTCGGTATGTTTCCGGGCGTGTCAGCCATCCCCACCCGTCGGATCCCCGCCGTGGCAACGCTTCTGGCGCTGCTGGCGTTGACCGCCTGCGCAGTCGGTCCGGGCCACCCGGCCCACGCCCGGCAGGTCACCGCGGCCCAGCCGACGCCGCCCGCCCAGCCGACTCCCTCGGCCTCGCCGTCCCCGACCGCGAAGCCCGCGTTCAAGAGCCTGGCCTGGTACGTGTCCCAGGTGCCGACGTTTCCCGAGGCGCCGCCGCCGCAACCGGTGCCGCTGCCCACGACCGGTTCGGTCCCGTTCTGGCACCGCCTGCCGACCGACCAGAAGGTCGCCTTCATCACCATCGACGACGGTGGGCTGGCCCGTCCGCCGGGGGTGATCGAGTTCATCTGGGAGGCGCGCATCCCGGTGACCATGTTCCTCAACTCGCCGGCGGCGGAGGAGCACACCGACTACTTCCGGCAGATCGAGGCGGTGGGCGGGGTCGTGGAGAACCACACCATCACGCACACCTCCCTGGCCGGCCGGTCGTACGACTACCAGAAGCAGGAGATCTGCGGTGCCGCGGACAGGTTGGAGGGGCTGTTCGGCAAGCGGCCCACCCTGTTCCGGCCACCGTTCGGCGAGCACGACAGCACCACGCTCCAGGCCGCGCACGACTGCGGCGCGAAGGCGGTCTTCCACTGGACCGAGACCGTCCACGAGGGAAAGGTGCGCTACCAGACCCCGGAGAAGGTGGTCCAACCCGGTGACGTGCTGCTGATGCACTTCCGACCGGCGCTGATGGACGACCTGCTCGCGGCGTTGAAGGCGATCCACCGGGCCGGGCTCACCCCGGCACTGCTGGAGCAGTACGTACGGTGATCGACCCGTCGGCCGACCTGACGAAAGTCAGGGGTGGGTGGTGCCGTTCGGGCGCGGTGGGGCAGCGGGTCACCCGCCTAGCGTCAGCGCATGATCACATTACGTGGGTTGACGAAACGGTTCGGGTCGACCGTCGCGGTCGACGCGTTGACAGTCGACATCGCGCCCGGCCGGGTCACCGGCTTCCTCGGCCCCAACGGCGCCGGCAAGTCCACCACCATGCGGATGATCCTCGGCCTGGACCGTCCCACCGCCGGGCAGGCCCTGGTCCGCGGGCGCGCGTACCGGGAGTTACGCCGACCGCTGCACGAGGTGGGCGCGCTGCTCGACGCCCGGGCCATCCACCCGGCCCGGTCCGGCCGGGCGCACCTGCGGGCCATGGCACACAGCAACGGCATCCCGATCCGCCGGGTCGACGAGGTGCTGGACACCGTCGGGCTGGACGGACGGGCCGCCGCCAAGCCGGGGCGGACGCTCTCCCTCGGCATGGGTCAACGGCTCGGCATCGCCGGCGCGCTGCTCGGCGACCCGCCGGTGCTGATGTTCGACGAGCCGGTGAACGGTCTCGACCCGGACGGGGTGCGCTGGGTGCGGCAACTGATGCGCTCGCTGGCCGACGAGGGGCGGACGGTCTTCGTCTCCAGCCACCTGATGAGCGAGATGCAGCTCACCGCCGACCAGCTCGTGGTGATCGGCCGGGGACGACTGCTCGCCGACGAGCCGATCGGCGAGGTGATCGCCCGCGGCACGGTCGCGGTCCGGGTCCGCAGCCCGCACCCGGACGCCCTCGCCGCGCTCGCCGCGCGCCTCACCGCCGCCGGGGCGACCGTCGAGGCCGCCGACCGGAACGAACTGACCGTCACCGGCGCCACCGCCGACCAGGTCGGCGACCTGGCCCACGAACTGGGGGTACGACTGCACGAGCTGAGCGCGCACGCCGCGTCGTTGGAGCAGGCGTTCATGGAGCTGACCGCCGACAGCGTCGAGTACGCCGGTGGCCCGACCGGGGGTGGGGCGCGATGACCACCAGTACCAGCACCGGCACCCGGCACGGCGCCGTGGCCGCCGAGTGGACCAAGCTCTCCTCGGTGCGGAGCACCTGGTGGACGGCGCTCGCCGGGCTGCTGGTGATGGCCGCGAGCGCCGGCCAACTGGCCATCTACGCCGTGAACGACAACACCAACGACGACCCGACCGACGACCGGGGGATCGTCACCGTCGGCAGCGTGCTGATCGACTCGGTCGAGCTGACCCAGTACGTGGTGCTCGCGCTGGGCCTGCTCGCGATCACCGCCGAGTTCACCAGTGGCACCATCCGGACGACGTTGCAGTGCACGCCGTCCCGCGGTCGCGTACTGCTGGCCAAGGCCGCGGTCGCCGGCGCGGTCACCTTCGCCCTTGGGCTGCTGCTCGGCGGCGTCGGCGCCCTGGTCGCCCGGCCGGTGCTCGGCGAGTGGGGCAGCGCCCCGGCCGCCGGCATGATCGGCGACATCGTGGCGGTGGCGGCCTACCTGGCGCTGGTCGGCGTGCTCGCCCTGGGCCTCGGCGCCGCGCTGCGCAGCGCGGTGCTCACGCTCACCGTGCTCCTCGCCACCCTGATGATCGTGCCGCTGTCCCTTCAGGAGCCGGACATCGACGTGCTGAACCGGATCGCCGACGTGTTTCCCGGCGTGGCCGGCGGGCACTTCCTGGCCGGCGACACCGCGCCGTACCCGCGCCTGGTCGGGCTGCTCCTGCTCGCCGGGTGGGCCGGCGCCGCGCTGCTGCTGGGCCGGGCCGCACTGCGCCGCCGCGACGCGTAGGGCGCATGCCTGCTGAGCGGGGGCTCCCCGGCCCCCGCTCAGCCGTCGACCAACCCCGCCTCGTACGCGAGGATCGCCGCCTGCACCCGGTTGCGCACATCCAACCGGGTGAAGATGCTGGTCAGGTAGCTCTTCACGGTGCCCTCCACGAGGTGCAGCCGGCGGGCGATCTCGGCGTTGGAGAGACCCGCCCCGACCAGGGCCAGCACCTCCCGTTCCCGCTCGGTCAGCCCCGCCGTCCGGTCCCGGGCGGCGGGGCGGCGGGCCAGCCGACCAGCACCCAGCTCGATCACCCGGCGGGCCACCCTCGGCGACAGGTACGCCCCGCCGTCGGCGACGGCGTGCACACCGGCGATCAGCTCACGCGGGTCGCCGGCCTTGAGCAGGAACCCGCTGGCACCATGCCCCAGCGCCCGAGCCACGTGGTCGTCCTCGCCGAACGTGGTCAGCATGATCGTCGCGGTGTCCGGCACGACCCGGCGGATCTCTGCGGCGGCGGCCAGCCCGTCCAGCCGCGGCATCCGGATGTCCAGCAGCGCGACCCGGGGTCGGTGGGCACGGACCAGCTCCACCGCCGCGTGCCCGTCACCGGCCTCGGCGACCACCTCGATGCCGGGGTCGCTGGCGAGGATGGCCCGGACGCCGGCCCGGATCATCGCCTCGTCGTCGGCCAGCACCACCCGGATCGGCGGTGCCCCGGTCGTGTCGGCGTCGTTCACTAGGCGATCCACTCCTTGCTGACCAGCCGGCCATCGGTGAAACAGAGCCGCCAGGTCGGCTCCGCGAGGGGGAAGTTGCCGTCGGTGTAGTACTCGCAGCCGGCCCGGTCGACAGGTGTTGGGCGTTCCAACTGGCGCCGGGGCAGCCCGACCAGCTCCGACCGGGCCGCGCCGACGCGCAACTGGTCGAAGGTGGCCCGGTCCAGCACCGTCCCGGCGGTCGCCACCGGGTAGTAGACGAACGAGAGCACCAGGGCGAAACCGACAGGTGCGACGAGCGCCACCAGCAGACTGCGCCGAACCCGCCGCCGGGCGTCGCGCAACCGCCGCTCGGCATCCACCGGCCGCTCCGCCGCACCGGGCCGCTCGCCCGACCGGGACGTCAACCCGGTCTCGGCCGCCGACCCGATCGCCTCGGGCGACGGCGCGGTGGCCGGCAACACCGCCCGTACCGCGAAACCGCCGTCGGCCCGG
>NZ_JAKKFF010000071.1 GCF_022229015.1 Micromonospora foliorum | reverse complement strand
CCGGGGACGCTGCCCGCCCGGGTCAGGGCGTGGCGACCGCCGCACGCGAGCGGTCGGCGGCGATACGCACGGCCAGCGCCGCGAGCGCGGTGCCGGTCACCCACCGCTGCACCCGCAGCCACACCGGCCGGCGGGCGAAGAACCCGGCCAGCGAGCCGGCGCTGAGCACGATCAGCGCGTTCACGCTCAGTGCGACGGCGATCTGGGTCAGACCGAGCAGCAGGCTCTGCGTGGCCAGGTGCCCGCGCGTCGGGTCGATGAACTGCGGCAGCAACGACACGTAGAGGATCGCGATCTTCGGGTTCAGCAGGTTGGTGACCAGACCCATGGTGAACAGTCGCCGGGGCGGGTCCGGCGGCAGCGGCGCGGGCGTGAACGGCGAGTGCCCGCCCGGACGCAGCGTCCGCCACGCCAGCCAGAGCAGGTAGCCGGCACCGGCGAGCTTCACCACCGCGTACAGCGTCGGCACCAGGACGAAGACGGTGGCCAGGCCGGCGACCGCCGCCGCCAGGTAGACGCCGAATCCGGCGGCCACCCCGAGCAGCGAGATCAGCCCGGCCCGGCGGCCCTGCGCCACCGAGCGGGACACCAGGTAGACCATGTTCGGGCCGGGGGTGAGCACCAGCCCCAACGCCACCAACGCGATGCCCAGCAGTGCACCCGTACCCACCATGACGCGTCCCCCGTTCGGTAGTCCCCACACCGACCGTAATCGGGATGAACATCCCAACCCAGGGCCACCTGGCAGGCCGTGGCCTGCGATCCGGGGTGATCCACTCACGTTTTGGTGCGACGGCGGCATCGTCGGCGGGAATGCTCACCGTGGCGGGCGCGCTGACCCCTGACAAGTGCGCGTCGCCGGCCGGAGGGGGCGCGTTACGGTGGCCAGGGAGGTGCCGCACGGTGACCGAGGCGTGGGAAGCGTCCGTGGAGGCGAAGATCCAGGATGCCGTTCAGCGCGGCGAGTTCGACAACCTGCCCGGCATGGGCAAGCCGATCCCCGGTCGTGGGGCGCCGTACGACGAGTCGTGGTGGATCAAGAGCTTCCTGGAGCGCGAGGCACTGCCCAGCGACCTGCTCCTGCCCACGTCGCTGCAACTGCGCCGACGCATCGAGCAGGTCCCCGACGAGGTCCGCGACCTGCCCACCGAGGAGTCCGTCCGCGACTTCGTGGCGCAGTTGAACGCCCAGATCGTGGCGTGGCTGCGCAACCCCGACGGCCCCCGGGTGGTGGTGCGGCCGGTCAACGCCGATGACGTGGTCCGCCGTTGGCGCGCCGAACGGGCCCGGCCCGAGGTCACCACGACCGCCCCCGAACCGGCGACCGTCGTGACGCCGCCGCGCCGCCCCCGCCGCAGCTGGTGGCGACGGTGGCGTAGCCGTCGGGGCTGACCCCGGCGCCACGACCACGGCAGACTGTGCCGATGCTCATCGAATCGCGGACACCCGGCACGCCGTCGACGCCGGGTGTCGCCCTGCGCCCCTGGTGCGCCGACGACCTGGCTGAGCTGGTGCAGGCGTACCGGGATCCGGTGCTGCGCCGCTGGACCAGATTCCCGGTGACCACCACTGCCGAGGCCCGGCGGTGGCTCGACGGCGCGCTGCGGGACTGGGCCGACGGCCGGCGGTACAGCTTCGCCGTCCTGGAAGAGCAGGCCGACGGCGCTCGGCTGGTAGGCAACGTGGTGCTCAAGGGGGTCACGCCGGAGCGCCCGGCGCCGGAGGTCGGCTACTGGACGGCGTCGTGGGCACGCGGTCGCGGCGTCGCCCCGCGCGCGGTCACCGCGCTGAGCCGCTGGGCGTTCGACCGGTTCCCCGGGCTGACCCGTCTCGACCTGCTGCACCAGGTGGACAACGAGGCGTCCTGCCGGGTGGCGCAGAAGTCCGGCTTCGTGTTCCAGGAGGTGTTGCCGGCCCGGCCGCCCTTCCCGCTCGACGGCCACCGGCACTCACTCGCCGCCGGCTAGCCGGGCAGCACGCCTCTGCGCGCCGGCCGTCCGAACCTGTCGCGAACGGATCCGAACAGATCCGAACGCCTGCTCCCGGCCCCGACGACGCGAACGCGGATACGGTCTGGCCCGAGCGCCCCACACGACCGGCGGCGCGGGAGGGACGGGGCGAGGTGAGCGAGCGCGCCGCGACGTACGCCGAGGTGTTCGCGGTGCGCGAATACCGCCACCTGTTCGGTGCGTACCTGTTGTCCCTGGCCGGCGACCAGCTCACCGCCGTGACCGTGGCGTACCTCGTCTTCACCGAAACCGGCTCGGCCGCGCTGGCGGCGGCCGCCTACGCCAGTTCCTACCTGGCCTGGCTCACCGGCGGACCGCTGCTGTCCGGTCTCGCCGACCGGTTCCCCCGGCGAAGCGTCATGATCGCGTGCGACCTTGGCCGCGCGGCGCTCATCCCGCTGGCGGCGCTGCCGGACCTTCCCGCGCCGGCTCTGGTGGTGCTCCTCTTCGTGGTCAACCTGATGCGGCCACCGTTCGTGGCGGCGCGGGCGGCGTTGATGCCGGATGTGCTCGACGGCGACCGCTACGCGGTGGCCAACGGCGTGGACAACATCTGCGCCCAGATCGTGCAGGTGGTCGGCTTCGCCGTCGGGGGGACTCTGGTGGCGCTGCTGTCGCTGCGCGGTGCCCTGCTGGTGGATGCCGGCACCTTTCTGCTCTCCGCTCTTCTGATCAGGATCGGCGTGCGTGCCCGCCCCGCGCCTCGACCGCCGTCGAACCCGACCGGCCAGGGCCGGGCAGTCGGCCTGCGGGTGATCTTCGCCGATTCCCGGCTGCGGTCCTACGTTCTCGTCCTGTGGACGGCCAGCGCCTTCACCTACGCAGCCGAAGGGCTGATGGCACCGCTGGCCCGACAGTACGGCGGCGGCGCCGGCATTGTCGGACTGTTGCTGGCCGCAGCGCCGTTGGGGATGTCACTCGGCGGGGTCGCCCTCACCCGCTTCTGTCCACCGGCGGCCCGGCCACGGCTCATCCTGCCGCTGGCCGCGATGTCGGCCGGGGTGCTGACGGTGGCGTGGCTCGTCCCTCCGCTGTGGATGATGCTCCTGCTGTTGGTGCTGGCCGGCGCCGCGAGCGCCTTCGCCATCCCCCTGAACGCGTTGTTCGGCCGCGCGGTGCCGACGCAGTACCGGGGACGCGCGTTCGGGGTGGCCATCACCGGTCTCAGTGGGCTACAGGGGACGGCGATGGTCCTCGCGGGTCTGGCCGCCGACCGGTGGCCGGCCACCACCGTGATCGGGTTCAGCGGATTGGCGGGCGCGGTGGCGGTCCTCGCCATCGTGCCGCTGTGGCCGCGGCGACCTGCCCCCACACCTGTGACGTTCGAGTCTCCGGTCGAACAAACCCGAACGATCCCGAACACCCACATCCCTACCGCCGAAGCAGGCCGTGGCCGACTCTGAGGTCACCTGGCGGGCACGGGGGCCGTCACCGAGGGGAGAGGAGAAGGGCATGCGCAGCGTTCGCAACCGTGGCATCAGCTGGACCTGACCCTGACGCTCCAACGTGGGTGGTCGCCCGACGGGCGACCACCCACCCCCTCGACGCTGGGGCGAGTCAGTCGACTGCGGCCCGCCAACTCCAGGACGTGCGCCTCGCCCGGCCGGGCAGCTCACCGCGGCCGGTCATCCAGAGCAGCACCTCGGGTGCCGCCCCGGGCGGGGCGTCCGGAAAGAGTCGCCGCAGCACCAACGCGCTCAGCCGCTGCGGCGGCTGCCACGGCACATTGAGACCGAGGGTGATGTCGTGGGTGTGCAGCAGGGTCTCGGCGACCCCCATGGCGGCGAAGCCGGCCGGATCGCACGGACCGAAGTGCCACGCCCGTGTGTCCGGCGGGGCGGCGTCGACGGCGGCGGCGAGCATCCCGGCGCAGGCCCGCACCACCGTGAGCACCTGCGCCGGGCTCGCGTCGGGGGAGACCCGCAGGTCGTACGGCAGATAGCCGTCATCCGGGCGGCCGGTGACCTGGCCCGCGTACCCGAGGAGGTCGTGCGCGACGTGCGCCGAGGTGGTCCAGCAGCTCCAGGTCAGCGAGCCGGCCGGCACCGACCAGTCGCGGTCCCGGTGTGGCAGCAGCACCCGGGTCATCTCGTCGGCCGCCTCCCGTAGGTCGGCGCCGGTCACCGCGGACATTCGCCGAACCGCCGGGGAGCACCGGGAGTGGGAATCCCATCATGGGTACAGAGGTCCGAGGCATGCAAGAATCCATCCTCGCATGCGGGGGAGGCGAGCAGAGTGTTGCCCAACCTGGTGGTGGACACGACGGTGTTGCCGCCGGCGGAGCGGTTCGAGTTCTGGTACGCCCTGGTCGCTCAGGAGACCGCGCCCGCGCACATCAGCAGCGGGCACCTGGACAACTTCGTCGCGTACGCCCAGGCCATCGATCTGGGCCGCCTGCGGATGACCTCGCTGCGGTACCCGTCGCTGGACTCGACCCGGCCCGCGAAACTGGTCCGCAGAGCCGAGGGGGACGTGTACCAACTCGCGCTACCACTGACGGGTCGCAGCACCTTGATTCAGGACCGCACCGAGTCCACGCTCGAAGCCGCCAACCACTTCACGCTCCTGGACACCGCGCGGCCGCACATCGCCCGGCACCGCGCGGCCAGCCACGGTCCCGCCACCACGATCACCGTGCAGATACCCCACGCGGCGCTGCCCCTGGCACCGGACCGGCTCCGCCGCCTGCTGGCCACGCCGATGCCGTCGCACCTCGGCGTCGGCGGGCTGTTGGCCCACCACCTGCGCAGCATCGCGGCGCACCCGGAGCAGTTCCAGCCGGCCCAGGCCGAGATCCTGGGCAATGTGGCGCTGGACCTGCTCACTGCCGCGCTCGCCCAGTACCTCGACCTCGAGGACGCCCTGTCACCGGAGGCCCGGCACACCACGCTGCGGGCCCGCGTCGTCGACTTCATCGACCGCCACCTCGACAGTGACGAGCTCAGCCCTCGTGGCGTCGCCGCCGCCCACCACATCTCACTGCGGTCGCTGCACCGCCTGTTCGAGGCGGAGGCGACGACGGTTGCCGAACTCATCCGCGCCAAGCGCCTGGAGCAGTGCCGGCGTGACCTCGGCAACCCGCTGTCGCGGCAGCCGGTCCATGCCATAGCCGCCCGTTGGGGATTCCAGGACAAGGCCCACTTCAGCCGCCTGTTCCGTGCCCACTACGGACGTTCACCGCAGGAGTACCGCAGGGCCGTCGCGCACCAGGACCGGTGACCGGCCGGACCGACCGCGCTACCCCCGGCGGTCGGTGGGATCGTCGGCGACGAAGTCACGGACCGCGGCGCGGATGCTCTCGCCGTACGGGTCGTCCGGCAGCCCCGCGAGGTGTTCGCCCACCCGGGCGAGGTGCTCCCGGGCCTGGCCGACGTTGCCCAGGCGCCGGTGGCAGTCGGCCAGGTTGAGGTGCAGCGACGGCAGGAACGCCTGGACCTGGAGCGAGGGCAGGTGTCGCTGGGCGCGTTCGTCGGTCAGCTGGGACACGGCGGCCAGGGCACGTTCGTCCCAGCTCAGCTCCGCCTCGGTGGTGTCCTGCAGGTCGGCGAGGTAGTGCGCCAGGGTGCAGCGGTGCAGGGCGTCGCCGGTGGGGCCGAGTTCGTCCCACAACGCGGTGAGCAGCTCACGGGCCGGGGCAGGCGCGCCGCTGCGGCCGAGCTGTACGGCGTCCATGATGCGGGTCATGGTCGGGTCGGCGGTCGCTTGGTCGGTCATGTCCCCGATGGTCGGGCCTCGACCCGGTCGAGGGTCAAATCCAAGCGGCGTCCAAAAATTACAGACACCTGCTCGGATCTTGCACTTCCCTGTCGAATTTCCCTAGGCTGCCGTGGTGAGTACACATCCGCTGGTCGAGGCGAGAGATCTGACGAAGGTCTATCCAGCGCGGGGGTCCACACCGGAGTTCCGCGCGGTCGACGGCATCGACTTCGCGCTCGAACGGGGGGAGTCCTTCGGGCTTCTCGGCCCCAACGGCGCCGGCAAGTCCACCACCATGCGGATGATCGCCGCGACGTCGCCGATCAGCGGCGGCAGCCTGCGTGTGCTGGGCATGGACCCGATGAAACAGGGGCCGGAGATCCGCGCCCGGCTGGGCGTCGTGACGCAGGACGACCACCTGGACAACGAGCTCACCGTGCGGGAGAACCTGCACATCTACGGGCGGTACTTCGGTCTGCCGCGGGCCGTCATCCGGGAGCGCGCGACCCGGCTGCTCGACTTCGCCCAGCTACAGGAGAAAGCCGGCGACCAAGTCGAGACGCTCTCCGGCGGCATGCGGCGGCGGCTGACCATCGCCCGCTCACTGATCAACGAACCGGACATCCTCCTGCTCGACGAGCCGACCACCGGCCTCGACCCGCAGGCCCGACACATCCTGTGGGACCGGCTCTTCCAGCTCAAACAGCAGGGCGTCACACTCATCCTCACCACCCACTACATGGACGAGGCCGAGCAGCTCTGCGACCGGCTCGTCGTGGTCGACCACGGCCGGATCGTCGCGCAGGGCTCACCCCAGGAACTGATCCACAGGTACGCCACCCGCGAGGTTCTCGAACTCCGCTTCCGCCTCGACGAACGGGACACCGCGGCGGAGAAACTGCGCACGTCGGTGCTGGCCACCGGCGGCACCGACGCCGAGGGCCGCGTCGAACTGCTCCCCGACCGGGTGCTCGTCTACACCGCCGACGGTGAGGCCGCCCTCGCCACGGTGCACGCCATGTCGCTCACGCCGCTCACCGCGCTGGTCCGCCGCGCGACCTTGGAGGACGTGTTCCTCAAGCTCACCGGCCGATCGCTGATCGAGTAGCAGGGGAGACCACTGGTGCTTCGCGTCTTCCGATACTGGGTCACGCTCTACCGGCGCACCTGGCGCGGCTCGATCGTGATCAACGTGCTGAACCCGTTGCTGTTCCTCATCGGCATCGGCGCCGGGCTGGGCGCCCTCGTCGACGACAACGCGCCGGCCCAGATCGCCGGCGTCTCCTACGCGGCGTTCTTCGCCCCCGGCATGCTGGCCGCCGCCGCGATGCAGAACGCGTTCCTGGAAGGATCCGCGGGGGTCGCCCGGGCCGCGGGCTTCGGGGCGTACCGGAGCGCCACACCGACGCCGCTGAGGCCGGAGCAGCTCGCCGCCGGGCACCTGCTCTTCATCACCTTCCGGGTGCTCATCGCCAGCGGCGCCTTCATCGTGGTGATGGCCGCGTTCGGGTTGATCGGGGGATGGTGGGCCCTCGGCGCCCTGCTCGGCGCGACGCTGACCGGGGTCGCGTTCGCGGCACCCGCCGCAGCGTGGGCGGTCGGCGTCCGCAAGCTGCGCCACATCGACACGGTGTTCCGCTTCGTCATCATGCCGCTCTACATGTTCTCCGGTACGTTCTTCGCGGTCTCGCAGCTACCCGAGTGGATCCGACCGGTGTCCTACCTGCTGCCGCTGTGGCACGGGGTGGAGTTGTGCCGCACGCTCAGCCTCGGCACGGCGACGATCACCGGCAGCTCCGTCCACATCGCCTACCTGCTGACGCTCGCCATCGGCGGCTTCCTGGTCGCCCGGGTCACCTACCGCCGACGGTTGCACCCGTGACGGCCCACGCCCAGAGCCTCGGGGAGACACCATGACCACCGTCGCCGTACCCGCCTGGACCAGACGCCGGGCCCTGGCGCTCATCGAGCGCAACTTCATGATCTACCGCCGGTCGGTCACGCCGCTGCTCAACGCGCTCGTCGAACCGATCCTGTACCTGCTGTCGATCGGTGTCGGCGTCGGGATGCTCGTCGGCACGGTCCCCGGCGTCGATGTGCCGTACGCCGCCTACGTGGGCCCGGCGATCCTGGCGACCACGGCGATGAACACGGCGTTCAACCAGACGAGCTTTGGTGTATTCATCCGGATGCGGGTCGAGAAGACCTACGAGGCGATCCTGCCGACACCGCTCTCGGTCACCGACATCGCCGTCGGTGAGGTGACCAGCGCGATGATCAACGGGCTGTTGACGTCGATCGGTTTCCTCACTCTCATGGCCGTCGGTGGGCTGGTCACCTCGGCCTGGGTGCTGCTGGCCCTACCGGCGTCGCTGCTGATCTCGTACGCGTTCGCGGCCGGCGGCCTGGCCGTCACGACGTACCTGCGCGACTTCCCCGACTTCCAGTACATCCAGCTGTTCATGCTGCCGATGTACCTGTTCGCGACGACGTTCTATCCCCTGTCGGTCTATCCGGAGGCGGTGCGGCCCCTGATCCAGGCGCTGCCGCTCTACCACAGCATCGAGCTGGTCCGGGAACCCGCTCTGGGCCACCTGAGCTGGGACCTGCTGATCCCGGTGGCCTACCTCCTCGCGTTCGGCTCGGTCGCGATGTACGTCGCCACCCGCCGAATGACCCGGGCGATGCTGCGCTGACCGGCGCTCGATCGGGTCATCGCCGGGCGACGATGGCCTCGAGCACCGAGCGGACGGAGGTCGGGCGGTGACCGATCAGCGTCTGCAACGTCGGGTCGGTGACGGCGAACTCTCCGCGTCGCGCCGCCTGGTACAGGCCGAGGGTGAAGTCGGCCGCCGCCGCGGGCATGCCCCGCTCGATGGCTGCCGCCCGCCACTGGTCGTCGGTGACGACGACGCGGGTGACGATGCGGCCCGTGATGTCGCTCAGGATGCCGGCCACCGCTTCGAGGTCGAGCGCCTGCGCCGCGGTCAGCGCCGGCGTGATGCCGTCGAGCAGGCCCTCCTCGGTCAGGGCGATGGCTGCGGCCTCGGCCAGGTCGGCGTGCGCGGTCCAGGACACCGGGCCGTCCGCCGGCGCCACGAGTTGACCGGTCTCCAGCGCCGTACCGATGGAGAAGCTGAGCGTGCTCGCGTAGAACCCGTTGCGTAGGGCGGTGAAGGGAACCCCCAGCCCGGCCAGGTGCTCCTCGGTCGCGGCGTGCGTGGGCTGGGCGGCAAACAGCGAGTCCCGGGAGGCGGCCTGGTGGCTGGTGTACAGAATTCGCTTGGCTCCCGCTGCGTGCGCGGCGTCGATGGCGGCGCGGTTCGCGACGACCGCGCCGGCGCCGCGGATGGCGGCGGACACGACGAGGACCTTGTCGGCACCCTCGAAGGCGTGCTCCAGCGTGGCCGGGTCGGTGAAGTCTCCGGCGCGCACCCGCACGCCACGCTCGGCGAGGCCCGCGGCCCTGTCGACGTCGCGCACGCTCACGCCCACGGCGTCGGGTGGGAGCCGGTCGAGCAGCCGGTCGACGATCTGGGACCCGAGGTGACCAGTGGCACCGGTGACGACGAACATGATGAACACTCCCTTGTTATCGGCGTTACGGCCCTGACGTTAGCACCGATATTCCGAGGTTAACAAGGCGCTGTTAGCATTGATTCATGGTGACGACGCAGGACACGACATCCCGCGACGACGTCCGTGCGGGCATCGTCACGGCAGCAACCCAACTGCTGCGGGAGAAGGGCGCGAACGCGGTGACGACGCGCGCCGTCGCCCAGGCCGCCGGCGTACAGGCACCGACCATCTATCGGTTGTTCGGCGACAAGGACGGCCTCATCGACGCCGTCGCCGAGCACGTCATGGCCACCTACGTCAGCGGCAAATCGGTCGCCGCGGACAGCGCGACCGGCGACCCGGTCGCGGACCTGCGCTCCGGGTGGCGCGCGCACGTGGAGTTCGGCCTGACAAACCCCGAGTTGTACGCGCTGATCGCCACGCGGGGGAGCGGCGTACCCTCGCCGGCAACGGTCGCGGGCCTCGACGTGCTCCGTCGCCGCGTCCGGCGACTCGCCGCAGCCGGCCTCCTCCGGGTCGACCAAGAGCGCGCGCTCATGATGATCCACTCCGCCGGCAACGGAACCATCCTCACGCTGTTGGGAACGCCCACCGACCAGCGCGACCCCGGTCTGGGCGAGGCCATGCTCGACGCCGTGCTCAGCAGCATCCTGGTGACAACCCCGGCGACACCCGACACGACGACGAACGCGGTCGCCGTGACCTTCGCGACGGTGCTGCCCGACCTCCCGGGGCTCACCGACGCCGAGCGCGCGCTGATGGCCGAGTGGCTCCAGCGATCGCTGACTCGCCTGAAGCCGTGATCACGTGGCCGGGAAAGAACTCGACGGGACCGTGCCCGGGGATATAGCTTGCACTCGACCGCGACACCGCCCGAGGAGGTGAGACCCATGAACGTTGTAGCGATGTGGGTGCTCCCCCTTGCCGTCACGGTCGGGCGATTGACGTAGGTGTCGCCGGGAGCGCCTTGCCAACACGGCACTCCCGAGAGGCAACACCTATGCACCCTCCGCAATTCACCGCCGAGCCGGCCCCCACTGTGGGCGACGTCCGCGGCCTCCCCACATCGTCGGCCTCCAGCACCGACCACGCGCCCCGCACGTTCGACGTGATCATCGCCGGGTGCGGGCCGACCGGCGCGATGCTCGCCGCCGAGCTGCGGCTACACGAGGTACGGGTACTCGTCCTGGAGAAGGAGACCGAGCCGGCGTCGGCCGTGCGCATCGTCAGTCTGCACATTCGCAGTCTGGAACTGATGGCGATGCGCGGGCTGTTGGATCGCATCCTCCCGCACGGGCGTAAGCGTCCGGCCAGCGCGTTCTTCGCCGCCATCCCCAAGCCCGCGCCCAAGGGCCTGGATCCCCGGTACGCCTACCTGCTGGGTATCCCGCAACCGGTCATCGAACGTCTCCTCGAAGAACACGCCATCGAACTGGGAGCGCAGGTCCGACGCGGTTGCGCGGTCGCCGGTGTCGAGCAGGACGACGACGGTGTGACCGTCGAGCTGGCCGACGGGGAGCAGCTGCGTTCGCGCTATCTCGTCGGCTGTGACGGTGGGCGCAGCACCGTGCGCAAACTGCTCGGCGTCGGCTTTCCCGGCGAGGCGGCTCGGACCGAGAGCCTGATGGGCGAGATGGGGGTGGGCGTCCCGCAGGAGGAGATCGCCGCCAGGGTGGCCGAGATCCGCGAGACCCATCAGCGATTCTGGCTCCGGCCCGCCGGCGTCGGGGTCTACAGCGTCCTGGTCCCCGCCGCCGGGGTCACCGACCGCGCCGAACCGCCCACCCTCGAGGACTTCAAACAACAGTTGCGCGCCATCGCCGGCACCGACTTCGGCGTGCACTCCCCACGCTGGTTGTCCCGCTTCGGCGACGCCACCCGGCTGGCCGAACGGTATCGGGTCGGACGGGTGCTGCTGGCCGGCGACGCCGCGCACATCCATCCCCCCATCGGCGGACAGGGCCTCAACCTGGGCGTTCAGGACGCATTCAACCTCGGCTGGAAACTGGCCGCGCGGATCCGCGGCTGGGCGCCGGAGACACTGCTGGACACCTACCAGGCCGAACGACGCCCGGTCGCCGAGGAGGTGCTGGACAACACCCGGACCCAGACGGAACTGCTGTCCACCGAGCCGGGCCCACAGGCCGTACGGAGGCTGCTCACCGAGTTGATGGACTTCGACGAGGTGAACCTCCACCTGCTCAAGAAGATCACCGCCATCGGCATCCGCTACGACTTCGGCGTCGGCCCCGACCTGCTCGGTCGCCGCCTGCCCGACATCGACGTGAAACCGGGTCACCTCTACGGACTGCTGCACCGCGGCCGCGGCCTACTGCTGGACCGCACCGAACGCCTCACCGTCGGCGGCTGGTCAGACCGGGTCGACCACCTCGCGGACCCCACTGCCGCACTGGACGTTCCGTGCGTCCTGCTCCGCCCCGACGGCCACGTCGCCTGGATCGGTGACGACCAGCAGGATCTGGACGACCACCTCGCCCGCTGGTTCGGCACGCCCGCCCACTGATCTCGGCCCCGCACGGGCCTGTCGGTGAGAAGCAGTCGCCGTGCTGGCTGCGGGACGCCTGCCGATGCGCCGGCAGACGGCCAGCTCGCCGTCTGCCGGCGCGTCACCACTGATCCAGCACTTGATCGATCGCCTTGCTGATGCCGGCAGACTTACCGCATGACAGGTCTGACCCCCTGAGCTGGGCGATCGATCGGTTGAGCGTTACGCCGGTGGTCGGGTGAGTTTGGTGGCCACGGCGTCGAGGACCCAGTCCAGGCCGGTCGCGAAAGACTTTTCGGCGTCCATCTCTGTGCCGCTGTGCACGGCCTTGGTCAGTGCCGGGAAGCGGCCCGTGGCCAACATTTTCGTCACGTGCGGGCCGGAGGCGCGCTGCCAGTCGCGCTTGGACAGGCCCGTGGCGCGCTCCGCCCGCAGGTTCGCGATCTCGCGCCTGATCGCGCCGGTGACGTAGGCGCTGACAGTTTCCACGGCGCGTATGGCGGTTTCAATGTCGGCGAGGCCGTCGAGGGCGGCCAGCTTGGCCTCGGTCACGGCGAGGCCGTTCGGGCCCAGGGTCGGGCGGCCGCCGAGCAGGTCGGCCAGCCATTCGTGACGCAGAGCGGCCTGCCTGGTGCGGTGGGCGTGGACGTGCAGCGCCTCCCGCCAGTCACCGGGCTGTTCCCGGGGGAGAATCTCGGCGTCGACGGCGTCCACCATGAGGTCGAACAGCTCGTCCTTGGTGGAGATGTGACCGTACAGCCGCATCGGGCCGGCGTTCAGCCGGGCGGCGACCTTGCGCAACGACGCCGCTTCCAGCCCGCCCTCGTCGGCCAGCGCGATGGCGGCGGCGATGATCTGCTCCCGGTCGAGCGGCACGGGGGGATTCGGCGGCTCCGGCCGGTCCCACACGGTCATGGTCACCTCCTAACTGTTGCGATGCATTTTAAAGGAGCGATACGGTGTATTGCTATGAGACGCCGTATCGCTGTGGTCGGGGGCGGCCCTGCCGGCCTTACCTTTGCCCGTGTGCTGCACCGCCACGGCTACCCCGTCACCGTCCTTGAACGCGATCCCGCGCGCGACTTCCGTCCTCCGGGCGGCACGCTGGACCTGCACGAAGAGCTGGGCCAGCTGGCACTGGACAAGGCGGGACTCCTGGCGGAGTTCCAGACGCTGTCTCGTCCCGAGGGGCAGGCCATGCGCATCCTGGACGCTGCCGGGACCGTTCTGCGAGACTGGCGACCCGGTCCGGATGAGCGGGCCAATCCGGAGATCGACCGCGGGCAACTCCGCGACCTGCTGCTCGACTCTCTCGACGTGCAGTGGGGGCGAGAGGTGGCACAGGTGGTGCCGGGGACCGGGGATGGCGCACTGGTTCGTTTCGCGGACGGGCGGCAGGAGACGTTCGATCTCGTGGTGGGCGCGGACGGCGCCTGGTCCCGGGTCCGCCCGGCAGTCTCGCCGGTGACGCCGCAGTACACCGGCGTCACCTCGGTCGAGACCTCCATCGACGACGTCGACACCCGCCACCCTGAGCTCGCCCAGTTGATCGGCGACGGTTCGGTGGCCGTGTACGGCGTGAACCGATCTCTCGTCGCCCAGCGCAACAGCGGCGGTCACGTCAAGGTGTACGCCAAGCTCCGCGCGCCGCTGGACTGGCACGCGGACCTGGACCTGGCTGACGTCGAGGCAGCGCGATCGGGCATCTTGGCTCTGTTCGACGGCTGGGCCGCTCCTGTTCTCGACCTGCTCGGCCACGGCACCTCTTTCATCCACCGTCCCTTCTATGTCCTGCCCGCATCCCACACCTGGGCCCACGTCCGCGGGGTGACGCTCCTGGGCGACGCCGCCCACCTGATGCCACCCTTGGGAGCAGGCGCGAACCTCGCGATGCTGGACGGTGCCGAGCTTGCGGAGTCCATCGCTGCCGACCCGGAAGATCTCGACGAGGCCGTCCGCACCTTTGAGGAACAGATGTCGGCACGGGCCGCCAGGTGGGCGAAGATCACGACGGCCGGTCTGGAACGCCTCGTAAGCCCGGACCCCGCCGAAGCCCTCGCCCTCTTCGACCAAGTCCAGCCATCCTGACCAACAGCTCGCCGTGGCGTCACGGGCGGTACGGCAGGGCCCGCCGGGCAACGGATTTTCCGCGTTGCCCCGCCGCCAGGGCCTGGGGGAAATCCACTGTCGGTTGTCGGGAGGGGGGTGGTACAAAGCCGCGGTGGAAGAGACTCTGGCGTTCGCTGACCTGTTACGGCTGATGGACGATCGATCGATCGCTTTCCGGACGGCGGTCGCCGCGGCACCCAGCCTCGACGTGCGGGTGCCGACCTGCCCCGAGTGGACGTTGTACGACCTGGTGCAGCACCTGGGCGAGGGGCGCCGTAAGTGGGCCGCCATCGTGGCCGCGGGGCCCGCCGACGCTCCGCCGGCCATCTCCGCCCCGGTGGCGCCCCGGGAGCACGAGGCCCTGCTGGCCTGGTTCGCCGCGTCCACGGAGGAACTGCTGGCCGCGTTGCGGAAGGCCGGCCCGGATCGTGGTTGCTGGACGTGGTGGGGTGATTCGCAGTCGCCGCAGACGGCTGGTGCCGTTGCCCGGCACCAGCTTCAGCAGGTCGCCGTGCACACCTATGACGCCCAGGTCGCCGTAGGCGCCCCGCAGCCGTTGCCGGGCGAGGTGGCGCTCGACGGTGTCGACGAGTTCGTGACCACCTGCGTAGCGACGACAAGCGCGTGGCCGCACCAACCCGCGGTCATCGACTACCACGCCACCGAGGGCCGTTCCTGGCGGCTCTGGTTCTCCGCCGACGGCGCACGGACCGCCCGGATCTCCGCGCCGGCCGACGTCGAGGGCCCGGAGGTGGCCTATGTCTCCGCCCGGGGCACGGCCAATGAGCTGGTCATGTTCTTCTACGGCCGCATCACGATGGACTCCCTGCAGCTCGACGGCGACCGGCGCGTCCTCGACCAGCTGATCGCGTGGGATCCGGAGGAATAGGGCCCGACGACGGACCCACCGCCGTGCGCCGACCTCCACCTCGGCGCAAGGCGGTGGGGTACCCAGCCCGTCACTCGTAGCGGTATTTCAGCAAGTCCGACTCCACCTGGTCGATGTCGGCGGTCGTCGGCACCGGCATCCGCAGCCGGGCCAGCGTCACCTCGGCCAGTTCGGCTAGGCGTCCGTCGGCAAGCCACTGCTCCGGCTTCCAAGCCCCGCCACCCAGCAGCGCCTTGGGGCAGTGCGGGTAGACCTCCTCGATCCCCAGCACCAGCGCGCTGGCCAGTGGCTTGCCCGCGGCGGCCAGCTGCGACAGCAGCTTGGGGCGAGTGGAGACGCGGGCCCGGCCGTTCGCCCTGAGTGCCATGGCGCACCCCGAACAGCAGCGGGCCCGCCCGCTCTTCCTCAAGCCGACGTACGCCGCCAGTGGCTCGGCCTGCTCCTCCAAGGTATTTATTGGATTCTTATTACCGATAATCCAATAAATACCTGCCACAAAAGGTGCGAACCGGCCATGCACCATAATGACAGTTCTTGTGCGTAACGACTGAGGATGGTGTACGCGCGGGATTAATCGCCCGGCAAGTCATCGACCCACAGACCGGCGGCGAGGTGCGACTGAGGTTCAGGTGTTGGCGGGGGTGGCTTCGCGGGCGGGTTGGAAAAGTTCGACGAGGTTGCCGGCGGGGTCGGCGAGCAGGATCTGACGGCCGCCGGGCCCGGAGACCAGCTCGCTGCGGAACGACAGGCCGGCGTCGCGGAGCCGGTCGATCTCGGCGTCCAGGTCGTCGACGATGAGGTGGATGCGGTTGCGGCCGGGGCTGGTGGCGTCGTCCGGAGTGGCGCGGGCACCGGAGCTGGCGGGTCCGGACAGCAACAGTCGTAGCGGACCGCGGACCACGTCGGCGAAGGCCGGGGCGGCGCTGGTCCTGAGGTGGAAACCGAGGTGGGCGGTGTAGAAGTCGACGGCGGCGTGCACATCGTCGACGAGGTAGCGGACGCTGACGTACTGCTCGGGTGTGCTCACGCTTTGGTCTCCTGGGGTTCGGTGGCGAGGACGGGCAGCAGATGCCGCACGCGGGTGTCGATGTCGGTCGCAACCCGCAGGAAGGCGGGGTAGTCGTCCCGGGCGCCGGCTGCGGCGGGGTCGGGGACGCTCCAGTGCAGCTGGCCGGCCGGGTTACCGAAATCGGGGCAGACTTCTCGGGCCTTGTCGCACAGGGTGATCACATAGTCGAAGCGGCGGCCGGCGAGCGTGTCCAGGTGCCGCGGGTGCCGGCTCGCGACGTCGACACCGAAGTGGTCGCGCAGCGCCCGTACGGCATGGGGGTGCAACTGCGGCCGGGGGCGGGTTCCTGCGCTGGTCACCTGCACGCGGCCGGCGGTGTGGTGTCGGAGCTGGGCTTCGGCGATGGGGGAACGTGCGCTGTTGCCCGTGCACACGAACAGCACGGTTCGCGGCGGGTGGACCGGCGGGGCCGGTGGAGTGCTGCCCACCTGCAGGGCGGGGTGCAGAGCGGTGCCGGTGGCCGCCAGCGCGTGGGCGCAGCTGTCGAGGTCGAGGTGGTAGTAGCTGTCGCGGCCGTCGAAGCTGCTGCGGGTGACGGTGACCAGGCCGCCGTCGCGCAGTAGCCGTAGGTGGTAGGAGACCAGATTCTGCGGCTGGGCCAGGAGACTGGCCAGTTCGCGGACCCGCAGGTCACTGCGGGCGAGTGCGGTCAGCAGTTGCCAGCGCAGCGGGTGTGCGGCCAGCCGGACGAACGGCGGCGCGGTGTGACTCGGTGGCCCCATGACCCGAAGATACATCAAACCAGATTGATCGATCTGGACTGAGCGGGAATGCGGCCACGGTCGAAGTCGCCGACGCCCGGGGTAAGCGGACGGAGGGCTGAGATTACGAGCGGCCGTACGAGGCGCGGGCCTGGGCTACCTCGGCGGCCTCGCGTTCACGCCACCGGCGCTGAGCCTCCCGGTTGCACGCCCGGCAGACCCGTCGGTACCGGCCGGTCGCCGGGTCGAGCTCACGGTCGTGACCGTTGCGGCACCGTGCCGGCTGGTTCCGGCTGCGGCAGGCCTCGGCCCGGCTGAGCTGGCGCAGATGTGTCGGCTCGATACAGTCGGCGGCGCCGCAGGTCTGGTCGACGTCGAGGGCGGGGTCGTACCCGCCGACGAGGACGACGTACGCGGCGATGTGCGCCCACGCGCGGCCGGCGACCTTCTGGTGCACCCCGCGTCGCCGCCCGTAGCCTTCGATGACCAGGCAGCCGTTCTCGGTGCGGTGTGAGCGCTCCAGCAGGTGGGCGCGCAGCGACTCCTCGGTGTGGTACCGGGACAGACCCTTCACGGCCGAGAGCACCGTGTCACCGTACCCAGGTGGCGCAGGGCGGTCGA
Source organism: Micromonospora foliorum (assembly GCF_022229015.1). GTDB lineage: Bacteria > Actinomycetota > Actinomycetes > Mycobacteriales > Micromonosporaceae > Micromonospora > Micromonospora foliorum. The sequence goes on along the minus strand of NZ_JAKKFF010000071.1, from coordinate 22,894 downwards.
GCGACGCCGGACACGCCGGGGTGCCTGCTCGGCGAATGGTGGCGCTCGGGCCGGTGGCCGGCCGTGCTGTCCACGCCAGCGCTGGGCGGTGGGTCTGCTGTTTCGGGCTCGGCGCTCCGCCGGCGTCACCGACACACGTCCGGGTCGGTGACGCCGACGACCGTCTCAGGTGCGGACGCCGTAGTGCACGTACACCACACCATTGCTGAGTCGGCGATTGCCCAGTAGCTCCAGGCCGGCTCGGGTGCCGCTGGGCAGCCCCGGCTTGCCTCCGCCGGTGAGGATCGGGTGGATCAGCAGGTGGCACTCGTCGACCAGCCCGGCCCGGAACGCCTGCGCCGCGAGGTGTGCGCCCCCGATGGTGAGGTCGCTGGTGGCCGAGGCCTTCATGGCGCGTACCGAGGCGGGGTCGAAGCTTCTTTCGAGCCGGGTCCTGGCGGTCGAGGTCGCGTCCAACGTGGTGGAGTAGACGACCTTGTCCGCTGCCTGCCAGACGTCGGCGAAGTCGGCCGTGAGCTTCGAATGTGCGGCCAGGGCAGGGTCGGTCTCCCAGAGGGACATCGACTCGTACAGACGCCGGCCGTAGAGGTAGGTGCCCATGGGCCGAACCAGGTCGGTGATGAACGCGAGGTACTCGTCGTCGGGTGGGGTCCAGTGGAACCTGCCGTGTTCGTCCTCGATGTAACCGTCGAGGGACACGTTGGTCACGTAGATCAGCTTGGCCACGGCGCTACACCTCGACGTCGACTGCGACGGGGTGGGCGTTCCGCAGTGTCGCGTCCAGTTTGGACAAGGCCTCGTTCCAACCCTGGCCGGCGGGGGCGACCAGCTGCTCGGGGAGCCACTGACGGATCTCGAGTCGCGTCCGTCCATCGGCCTCGTCGTGGAACTCGACCCGCATCCTTGTCTCGTGCGGCTGAAGGCCGTCCGGCAGCTGCCCGGTGACGTGCGCGATGCCGTCGAGCAGTTCGCCATCGACGACGTCGGTGAGCTCGATGTGGACCTCGACTCGAAGTCCGGGTTGGGTCGGGAAGACCTCGGTCCACCGCTGGTAGCCGCCAGGGCGGACGTCGAATTCCATCTCCTCGCGGGGCAGTGAGTTGCCGATCGGCCCCCACCATGCCGCCAGGTGGTCCGGGTCGGTGAAAGCTTGGTAGACCAGCTCCCGCGGCGCGTCCACCACGCGCGAGATGACGATTGGCGGGTTGTCGCTGTCCATCAATTCTCCTTGTCGTGAGCCTTGTCCGGGGATTTCCTGTCGGGAATCGCCGGGTCGTGGGCCGTTTGGTCCGTTGCGCGACCGGCGGCCTGCACGGCCGCGAGGTGGGCGTCGAGGCGGGTGAGGGACGTGTCCCAGAGCCGCCGGTAGCGCTCGATCCACTCGGCCGCTTCGCGCAGCGGGGCGGCCTCGATGCGACTCATCCGCAGCTTCCCCGACCGGGTACGGGAGATGAGCCCCGCGCGCTCGAGCGCCTTCAGGTGCCGCGACACCGCTGGCATCGAGATCGGGAGGGGAGCGGTGAGCTCGGTGACCGTGGCGTCGCGGTCGGCCAACTCGGCGAGAATCGCCCGTCGAGTCGGGTCGGCGAGGGCCGAGAACACCGCGCTGAGTTGATCGCTGCCCGACACCAGAGCCTCCAGTCACTTAACCAACACGTTAAATGTAGTGCCGGATGAACGCGTGTCAACACGCCGGGACATCGCGGCGACCTGGAGGTCGGGGTCCAACGATGTCCGCTCGACGCGATCGACGCCGCGTGGAGCTACCGGACCGACCTGCCCGGGGGTAGTCGCCGCGTACGCGCTTGAGGGCTATCCCCAGGGCGGCAGCCAGACCTCGATGTCGGGCGCCTGCTCCCGTCGGGAGTCGAGGTAGTCGCGCAGTGCGCGCAGCGCGGGGTGCGGGTTGTCGTCGCGCCAGATGAGTGACAGGGGGTAGATGGGCGCCGGGTCGCGGACCGGGATGCGCCGCAGGTCGTAGCTGTCCGGCCAGAGGTACCGGGTGCGTTCGCCCGCGAGGGTCGCCAGCTCCGCGGAGTCGGCGATCTCGGCCAGCAGCGCCTCGTTGCCGAAGACCGGCCCGACCAGGTCGATGGTGAGGCCGAACGCGGCGGCGAGTTCGTCGTAGTAGTCGGCCCACTCGGTGCCGGGGGCCATGCCGGGCATCCAGATGCGGTGCTCGGCGAGCTGTGCGGGCGTGACGGTGCGGGCGTTGGCGAGCGCGTGGCGTGGGCCGACGAGCAGTTCGTGGTGCTCGTCGATCACCCGGGTGGTCCTGATCGCGTCCGGCAGGTGGCGCGCGGCGACGGTGACGGCGTGGAAGGTGGCGTCGACCGTCCCCGCCTCGACGGCGGCCATCGCGGCGTGCACGTCGGCGTCGAGGGTGACGACGTCCAGTTCGACGCGGGGATGCGCGCGGTGGAAATCCTGCAACAGCACCGCCGGTGCGATCCGTCGACTGTGCACGTCGACGCGCAGTGCCCGTCGGCCGGGGCGTACGGAGGCGTCGGCGCGCGCCTCGGCCCGGAGCAGTTCACGGGCATGCGGCAGGAACGTCTGACCGTCGACGGTGAGGTGGGTGCCGCGCGCGGTGCGGGTGAACAGCCGTACCCCGAGGTCCTTCTCCAGTGCGGCGATGCGCTTGGAGACGGCCTGCTGGGTGATCGACAGCGCGGTGGCGGCGTCCTGGAACTGGCCGGCGTCGGCGGCGGCGACGAAGGTGCGGACGGCGTCGAGATTCACCCGGCAACCCTACTGACACAACGTCTGGTTGTGCCGCGCCGCACATGCGGTTGTTTGATCCATGGTCACCGGGCTTGCTTTGATCGCGGCGGTCAACGGTGAGTTGTTGCAGCGGGAGGTGCGGGCTTGTCCGGGAGGCGATCTCTGGGTCGGCGGTTCGGGTGGTTGTGGGCGTCGTACGCGGTCAGCGCCTACGGCTCGGGGCTGGGGTTCGGCGCGTTGCCGTTGATCGCCGTGCTGGTGTTGCGGGCCAGCCCCGCACAGGTGTCCGTGTTGGCCGCGCTGGGGCCGGCGGTGGGCGCGCTGCTCGCGTTGCCGCTCGGTCCGTGGGTGGAGTTCCACCGCAAGCGGCAGGTGATGATCGCGATGGACCTGGCCCGGTTCGCGGTTCTGCTGACGATCCCCGTCGCGTACGCCCTCGGCCGGCTCAGCTTCGGGCAGTTGCTTGTCGTCTCGGCCGTGGTCGCCACCGCCAAGATCGCCTTCAACGCGGCCGGCGGCGCCTTCCTCAAGACCCTGGTCCGACCGGACGACCTGCTGGTGGCGAACGCGCGGTTCGAGTCGACGACCTGGAGCGCGATCGCGCTCGGGCCGCCGCTGGGCGGCGCAGCGGTGGGCCTGTTCGGGCCGGTCGTCACCATCGTGGCCGACGCGCTCGGCTATCTGCTCTCCGCGCTGGGTATCACGGCCATTCGTGGCCACGAGGAAGACCTCCGGCGCACCGGCAGAGCCGGGGTCCGGGCCGGTGAGCTGCTGGACGGCTGGCGGCACCTGCTCACCCACCCCGGCCTGCGGGCGCTCTACCTCAACCAGTTGCTGGTCGGCGGGCTGATCATGGCCACCGAGCCGCTGCTGGCGGTGCTCCTGCTCGGCGAGCTGGGTTTTCCGCCCTGGCAGTACGGCCTCGCCTTCGCCGTGCCCTGCGTCGGCGGGCTCATCGGGTCACGTCTGGCCCGTCGGGTCGTGGCGCGTCACGGCCAACACCGCATCATCCGCGTTGTGGGCACGCTGCGGGCGATCTGGCTGATCGGCCTCGCCGCCGTCCAGCCCGGCGTCGTCGGTCTCGCCACGGTGATCGCCGTCGAGTTCGCGATCATCATCAGCATGAGCCTGTACAACCCGGTGCTCGCCACCTACCGCCTGGAACAGACGCCGAGGGATCGCGTCGTCCGTACCCTCTCGGCCTGGTCGATCGGCAGCAGCGCGACCATCGCCATCCTCAGCGCGCTCGGTGGGCTGCTCGCGCAGGCCACCAGCCCCCGCACGGCGATCACGGTCGCGGGGCTGATGATCTTCGCGAGCCCGCTGCTGTTGCCCCGCCACCCGCACGCCTGTCGACCGGCACCGGAGCACTCCGCGCGGGTCTCTACGATCGCGTGATGTTCCAGCCGACCTACCCGATCCGCACCGCACGGCTCGTCCTGCGCCCGGTCACGATCGACGACCTCGACGACGTGTACGCGTATCAGCGCCGGCCCGACGTCGTGCGCTGGATGCTCGGCACCGAGCCGCGTACCCGTGAGCAGTCGCGGGTGTCGGTGCTCGCGATGGCGGGCGAGGACGCGTGGCGCGCGGAGGGTGATTGCCTGACGGTTGCCGCGGTCACCGACGCCGGGGTGATCGGGATCGTGGAGTTGGTGTGGCGCAGCCAGACCGACCGTACCGCCGAACTCGGGTTTGTCTTCCACCCCGACCACGGCGGTCGCGGATTGGCCACGGAGGCCGCCACCGCGGTGCTGGACTGGGGTTTCACCGAGGTCGGGCTGCACCGCGTCTACGGCCGGTGCCACGGTCGCAACGCCGCGTCGGCCCGGCTGATGACTCGACTCGGCATGCGGCAGGAGGCTCGCCATGTCGCAAGTTACCTGTTCAAGGGGGAGTGGGCCGACCAGCTCGTCTTCGCGATCCTGGCGAACGAGTGGCGGGCCGGGACCAGCACGTCACAGGGTGGGATGCGCCAGTAACCGGCCTCACGCCGGCTGAAGCCCTGGTCAGAGACGCCACTCGAGCACCAGTTCGTGCCGGATGGGGAGCCCGTCGTCCTCGAGCGGGATGCTGGGCTTGAGCCGCCGGGCCCTGGTCACGGCATCCCGTTCGACGCGTACCAGGTCGAATCCGCGCCGCTGATAGAAGCGCAACGCCGCCAGATTCTCATTGGTGGTCACCAACCAGAGCCGGGTAACGCGTTGACGGGTCGCCTCGGCCCGCAGCCAGTCGAGGAGGGCGCTGCCCGCACCGATCCCCGGCTCGGTGGCGGCGAGCGAGAGGATCTCCCAGGTCTGGGTGCCGTCGAGGCGGTAGGTGATCACCCCGACACGACGGCCGTCCCGCTCGGCTACGGCGGCAGCATCACCGGTGGCATCCAGGAGTTCGTCGTGCACCGCCATCATGGTGCTGCCGAACGTGTCGGCCAAGGCCTCGTTGACGAACGGCGCATCCTCGGCGACGGCATTCCGGACGGTCACGCGGGAATCCGATGTGTGCGTGTTCATGGAGTCGGCTCTCCGGGGCTCGGGGATACGGCCGAGAGCACGGTATCGCCGCACCCGCGCGTCGCGGCGGCGGTCGATCGCCGCCGCGAGACGCGGGGTGTGCCTGCTCAGGCCCGGCGCGCGAGCCACTCCCGGTAGGCGGTGGGTGCGATGACGGCGTCGTCGGAGCCGGTGAGGACGTCGCCGGACACGGCGGCGAACATGCCGGCGCCGTTGTCGGTGGTCACGGTGCGCTGGTCTCCGTGGGCGGCGAGAGTGATCCGCCCCAGCTCGTCGAGGGCGAAGACCTCGGGGCCGGCCACGTTGCGCACCCCCCGCAGCGGCGCGCCCATGCTGACCTCGGCGACGGCCTGCGCCACGTCGGCGGCGGCCATCGGCTGCACCGGCGTGCCGGGCAGGCGAACGGTGGTGTCGTCGGCCGTCCAGGACAGGATCGCGTCGACGAACTCGAAGAACTGGGTGGCGCGGACGATCGAGTACGGAACGGGTCCGGCCTTGAGGATGTCCTCCTGGAGGACCTTGGCGCGGTAGTAGTCCAGGTCGGGCACCTGGTCGACGCCGACGATGGAGAGGATCACCGCGTGGCCGACGCCCGCGCGGGCGGCGGCGGCCAGCAGGTTGTCCATGGTCGTCTGGAAGAAGGCGGGCGAGGCCTCGTCGAAGGTCGGCGAGTTGGTCAGGTTGACGACGACCTCGGCGCCGGCGAGCCCGTCGGCGAGGCCCTGCCCGGTGAGCAGGTCCACCCCGGTGGACGGCGAGAGTGGCACCGCCTCGTGCCCCGCGCCCTGCAGGATCTTGACGGCCTGCGACCCGATGAGGCCGGTCCCGCCCAGTACGGCGATCTTCATGCCCATGCACCTTTCCGTGATTGTGTGGTCGTTTGTCCGGCTGGTGAAAACGCCCGCCAAACTCGGACCTCTCTTGTCCGGGAACTATACTCGGACACAATGAGTCCGAGTAACGGGGTGACTAGGGTGACATCATGAAGATGTCCGGCGGGGTCGAGTGGGCGCTGCACTGCTGCGTGGTGCTCACCGCCAGCCACACGCCCGTTCCGGCGGCCAAGCTGGCGGAACTGCACGACGTCTCCAGCAGCTACCTCGCCAAGCAGCTCCAGTCGCTGGCCCGCGCCGGCCTGATCCACTCCGTGCAGGGCAAGTCGGGCGGCTACGTGCTGACCCGCGCACCGGAGAGCATCACCCTGCTCGACGTGGTCCGCGCCGTCGACGGTCCCGGCCCGACCTTCGTCTGCACGGAGATCCGCCAGCGCGGCCCGTTCGCGACGCCGGCCGACGCCTGCACCACGCCGTGCCCGGTCGCCCGAGCGATGTGGGCGGCCGAGGACGCGTGGCGCCAGGCGCTCGCCGCGGTCACGATCGCCGATCTCGCCCGCGACGTCGACGCCACCTCCGGCCCCGAGGCCCTGGTCGGCATCCAGGCCTGGCTGAACAGCGGAGCCGGCTGAACCACGGTCAGCCGGTGTGGCGTACCTCGGAATCCCAGATCTGCGCCCACGGACGCCGCAGCCCCCGGCACACGAAGATCGGGCCGCCGTTTTCGTCGTTGTCCACCTCGACCCGCTGGTCCACCACCCCGGCGAGCGTGCACTGCTCGAACCAGGTGTTCAGCTGGTCGGGGCGCTCCCAACCGACGGCGACGACCACGTCCGCGTCGGCGGGCGGCCGACCGAAGTCGACCATGCTGTTGTGCCCGGAGTACGCCCGGGGAAGACCACGGGCCGGCCCGTAGCGGGCCACTGCACCGGCCTCGCCGTAGTTGGCGGTCAGGACGACCGCCCGTGACCGCTCCTCGGGCGGCAGGCCACGATGGACCCTCGCGACCGAGTCGGCGAACTCCGGCCAGCCGATCGTCTCGCCGGCGTCGTAGTTGACGTCGACCACGAACCCGGGCAACCGGTCGGCCGGCAGCACCGGCAGCAGCAGCACGACGTTGGGCAGCAGGAACGGCACCACGCCCAGCGCGAGCACCCCCCGACGCCACCAGAGCGACCCACGCGACGCCCACGCCACGGTGACCAGCGCACCGGCGGCGGTGAGGACCAGCAGCAGCGGCGCGTCGTAGTAACCCTTGCCCCCGGCGACCAGCACGATGCCGACCACCACCAGCCACGCCCAGCCCACCGCCCGGTAGGCCCGCCACGCCGGTCGGCGTAGCAGCGCGACGAGGCCGGCGATCCAGATCGGTACGGCGTACGGGCTGATGATGACGAACTGGAGGGTGAACGCGTCGAGCCGACCGCTGTAGGAGCTGTCGCCGTCGGAGATGGACGCGGCGACGCCGAGCTGCGGGAAACCGTGCGAAGCCTGCCAGATCAGGTTCGGCGCGGCCAGCAGCACCGCGATCCCGGCGGCGGCGAGCACCCACCGGTCACGCAGCAGCCGGCGCGGCCCGGCGACGAGCACCCCGGCGACCAGGCCCACGGCCAGCAGGGCGGGCAGCAGCTTGCTGAGCATGCCCACACCGAGCGCCAGCCCGATGCCCAGCGCCCACCGGCTGTCACCGGTGCGCAGCAACCGCACCGCACACCAGGCCGCGGCCAACCAGACCAGCAGGTCGACGGTGGTGGTGCTGAGCAGGTGACCGCTGGCGAGCACGATGCCGGACAGCGCGGCGAGCACCGCCGCGAAAAGCTGCGCGCCCCGGCCGGCGCCCAGCTCCCGGGCGATGGCGGCGACCAGCAGCACCGCGCCGCCGGCCAGCACCGCCGACGGGGTACGCAGCACCACCAGGTTGCCCGGGGCGATCGTGTCGAGCAGCCGCCCCAGCGCCGGAACCAGCGGACCCTGATCGACGTAGCCCCAGTCGAGGTGCCGACCGGCGAGCAGGAAGTACAACTCGTCACGGTGGTAGCCGTAGCGGCCGGCGAGCAGCAGCAGCGTCACGGTGGTGGCGGCGGCCACCAGCCACGGACCACGCGTACGCGCGCCGGGCTCGGGTGGCACCGCCGGCGGCGGCGACTGGGTGGGCTGGTGCGGGCGGTCGATGTCGGTCGCGGGCTCGCTCACGGGCCCATGATGACCGGCGGCGTCGCCGCGTGGGTGCCCGTACGGCGTTCGGCACAGTCCCGAATGCGGGTGGTCGGGACGAGTGCGAAGATCAGCTTTGTCACTCGGACCGAAAGGACGATATGCGCTATCGCACTCTGGGCACCACCGGCACCGTGGTGTCCACCCTGTGTCTGGGCACGATGACCTTCGGCGCGGAGACCGACGAGGCCGGCAGCTTCGCCCAACTCGACAGGTTCGTCGAGGCGGGCGGCACGTTCATCGACACCGCTGACGTCTACTCCGCCGGCGTCTCGGAGGACATCGTCGGGCGCTGGCTGCGTAGCCGACCCGACCTGCGTGACCGCCTGGTGATCGCCACCAAGGGGCGGTTCCCGATGGGCCCGGGGGCGAACGACGCCGGCCTGTCCCGGGTGCACCTCACCCGCGCCCTGGACGCCAGCCTGCGGCGACTCGGCGTCGAGGCCGTCGACCTGTACCAGGCGCACGCCTGGGACCCGCTGACCCCGCTGCCGGAGACGCTGCGGTTCTTCGACGACGCGGTCAGCGCCGGCAAGATCCGCTACGCGGGGGTCAGCAACTTCACCGGCTGGCAGTTGCAGAAGGCCGCCCTGCTCACCCAGCACCTCAACCTCACCCCGATCGTGACCCTGCAACCGCAGTACAACCTGCTGGCCCGGGAGATCGAGTTCGAGTTGGTGCCGGTCTGCGAGAACGAGGGCATCGGCATCCTGCCGTGGTCACCGCTCGGCGGTGGTTGGCTGACCGGCAAGTACCAGCGCGACAGCACGCCCACCGGCGCGACGCGGCTCGGCGAGAACCCGCAACGCGGCGTCGAGGCGTACGCGGGTCGCAACGCCGAGGAGCGGACCTGGCGGGTGCTCGACGCGGTCCGCCAGGTCGCCGGTGACCTGGGCGTGTCCATGTCGGCCGTGGCGCTGGCCTGGTTGGCGGCCCGACCGGCGGTCACCTCGGTGATCCTGGGCGCGCGGACCACCGAGCAGCTCGACGACAACCTGACCGCCGCCGACCTGGTCCTCGACGCCGAGCAGATGCGGCTGCTGGACGAGGCGAGCGCCCCGCTGGTGGGCGACTACCCGTACGGCGGCGCGGGTGTGCGCCAGCGCGCGCGTGACCTGCCGAGCGGGTCATGACCTCGTTCCCCGAGCCCACCACCCCGGCCGGCAGCCGCACCGAGGTCTTCCTGCGCTACCTGGACTACTTCCGTGAGTCGGTGGTGGCCAAGGTGTCGGCGCTGGCCGAGCCGGAGCTGCGGCGCAGTCGGCTGCCGTCCGGGTGGACCCCACTGGAGTTGCTCACCCACCTGCGCCACGTCGAGCTGCGCTGGATCGAGTGGGGCTTCCAGGGCCGGGCGGTCGCCGAGCCGTGGGGCGACCGCCGCGACGACCGCTGGTACGTCGCCCCCGACGAGACCCGCGCGGATCTGGTAGCGGCGCTGCGGGCGCAGGGCGCGCACACCACCGCCGTGGTGACGGCACACGACCTGGCCGAGATCGGCGCGCCGGGCCCGCGCTGGAGAGGCGCGGACCCGGCGTCGCTGGAGCGGGTGCTGTTCCACCTGGTGCAGGAGTACGCCCGCCACCTGGGCCACCTCGACGTGGTCGCCGAACTCGCCGACGGCCCGACCGGCGAGTGAGACCGTCCGCTCGGCTGGTGGGGTGGGGTCCAGCGCGGGGCCCGGTGGGTACGCGACCGGGCCTGCGGTGACCCAGTCGGGCAGCGGTACCACCAGATCTCGGACAGTTTCCGTTACGCCGCCCGAACGGAAACTGTCCAAGATCTGCGCGTAGCGACTGGTTCGGACGGTGACCTAGGCTGTAGCGGTCAACGCGCGACATGATCGCCGTCATGCGGTGGCTTCAGGAGAGCGGAATCCATGAAGTTCCTTCTCACGTCGTCGGGCATCTGCAACCCGAGCATCTCCGACGCGCTCGTCGACCTGCTGGGCAAGCCGATCGCCGAGTCCACGGCCCTGTTCATCCCCACCGGTGTCTACCCCTTTCCCGGCGGAGCCGAGAGGGCGTGGAAGGCGGTCCACGGCCGGGCTTCGATCCCGTTGTCCCAGCTCGGTTGGAAATCCTTGGGGATATTGGAACTCACCGCGCTGCCGACCATTCGAGAAGAGAACTGGGTCCCGGCGGTCCGGGAGGCCGACGCCCTCCTCGTCTGGGGCGGCGATGTGCTGTACCTGACCTACTGGCTGCGCCAGTCGGGCCTGGCTGACCTTCTGCCGTCGCTGAGTGACACGGTTTATGTGGGGGTCAGCGCCGGGAGCATCGCGGTCACCCCGTACAACTGCGATGCCGAATTCGACCTTGGATTCGTCCCTGACGGCAGCGACATGGCGCAGGGCGCCGACCGGGCGCTGGGGCTCGTGGATTTCACGCTGTACCCCCACCTCGATCACCCGGACATGGAGGACGTCGCGCTGTCCGACATCCAGAAGTGGGCGTCCGGAATCCCGGTCCCGACTTACGCCATCGACGACAACACCGCCATCAAGGTGGTCGATGGCACCGTTGAGGTCATCTCCGAAGGCGACTGGAGACTGATCAACCCCTGACCAGCCGAGCCAGCACTGGACAGGGGCCGGGTCCACACCTCGCGAGCACCGCAATCGGCCGACAAGACGTGGGCCCGACAAGGGAAACCCGAACTGGCCGGCGGCCCGACAGGAGAGGAAAGCCCTCGGCTCGATAATGGGCTGATGCCGCTGCTCGTCGCACCCGCCCTGCCCGCCGGTAGCCTCGCCGCCCAGGAGCAACCCCACCTTCCGGTACGCCCCGGGCTGGCGCTGCGGCCGTGGCGTGACGACGACGCCCCGGCCGTCCGGGCTGCCTTCGACTGCCCGGTGATCCAGCGATGGCACGTGCGTCGCCTCGACAGCGACGACGAGGCACGGTCGTGGACAGCGCAGTGGGCCGGCCGTTGGCGCGACGAGAGCGCCGCCAGTTGGGCGGTCGTCGACGCCGACGACCGGCCCGTCGGTCAGGTGGGGTTGCGCGATGTGCTGCTGACCGAGGCGTCGGCGCAGGTGTCGTACTGGGTGGTGCCCGCCGCGCGCGGTCGGGGGCTCGCCACCGAGGCGCTGCTCGCCCTGACCCGGTGGGCCTTCACCCGGGGCGGGTTTCACCGGCTGGCGCTGGAGCACTCGACCGGCAACGCGGAGTCCTGCCGGGTGGCCGCGCGGGCCGGTTTCACCGAGGAGGGCGTGGCCCGCGGGTCGGTGCGGCATACCGACGGCTGGCACGACATGCACCGGCACGCACGACTGGCGACCTCGATGGAATCAGGAGCCGACCGGGACGGTGGTGGTGGTTCCGTTGGCGTCGGTGACCCGGACCTCGGTGGCGGTCGCGGGCAGGAGCGCCGCGTTACGACCGGCGTCCGTCCACTGGCCGTCGCCGACCCGGTAGCTCAGCGCCGACCCCTCGGCGACGACGACGACGCCCTGGTCGTCCGGCAGCCGTAGCCGCACCGGCAGCGGCGCCGACCAGTCCGCGGTCGTGCTGGCCACCGCCTCGAAGGGGAGCTGCGGACCCGCGAGCAACGCGATGACGTGGGAAGGATCGTCGTCGTACTGGACGGTTTCCATGAGGAGCCGCCGGCCGTCGGGGGTTGCCCCGTAGACCCACAACAGTGGAGAGCCGTTGTGCGTGTGCGCTCCGACAGGGTCGAGGTATTCGGCGAGGGCTTTGGTTGGCGCGATCACGTCCTCGGCAACCGGGTCGATGCCCCAGACCTGCTCCGCGCCGGGCAACGTGTAGCGAACCAGCGGCGGTCCCGGCCGATCCTTGTGGTCGGGGAAGTAGATCTCGCTCGTGCCGTCGATGTGAATCATGTTCTCCCGTTCGACGGGGGTCCGGGAGAGCGCGACGGTGAGCTTCGTACGCTGTGGCGGCACCGACAACACCGCCGCGCCGTCTCGGAACACCACCGGCTCGAACGTCCGCTCGACCTTGCCACCGGGCGCGTACCGCAGTTGGGGGGAGAACTCCACCGGTTGCCCGAAGTCGAGCACAAGGAGCACGTCGCGCTGCGGTCCGAGCAGTGCCGCCTGCTCAAGGCCATCTGTTTCGGTATCGGTGACCTGCGTCAGGGTGCTGACGCGCGGCCCGTCGACGGTGGGCTTGACGAACCCCACCGTCATACCGTGCACGGTGGCGTGGGCGACGTAGGCGGCCGGGCCGGCAGGCGTATCTCCTGCCCACACGATGTTCGGCTCGCCGCGCGGCGGATCATCCGACTGCGCGATCTGGCGCTGCCACACCGCGCGGACCTGTCGCAGGTACCCGTCGTCGGTGGCGAGATCACCGCGAGTGGGCTCGTCGAGCAGTGGTGAAGCGATCGGTGCGTCTCCGGCGTTGCCGGGCAGGTCGAGGACGCCTGCCACGGGCACGGCCACCACGGCCGCACAGACCGCCGCCAACACGGCCCGCCGGCGCACCACCCGACGCCGCCCACCCCGTCGCACCTCAGCGAGCAGACCCGGCGGGCTGACCAGGTCATCCGTCGCGCGATGCAGGATGCCGCGCACGTCACTGTCGTTCATGGTCATCGCGAACTCCCGGTTCCGGTGATGGGCATGACGAGACTCGATTCGGCAAGCGCCCCGCGCAGCCGAGCCAACCCGCGCGAGGCGTGACTCTTCACCGCACCTTCGGAGCAGCCCATCGCCGCCGCAACGTCGACGACCGGCAGGTCTTCCAGGTAGCGGAGCACGACAGCGGCCCGCTGCCGAGCGGGCAAGGCCCGCAGCGCCCCGACGACCAGCTCGCGAACCGCCACGGTGTCGGCGTGGTCCCGGGCGACTCCGTCGTGGTCGCCCAGCGACTGCTCCGGACGCCGGGCACGCCACCGCCACCGGTTGATCGACCGATTGACCAGCGCACGCCGCGCGTACGCCTCCGGGCTGCTCTGCACCCGACGCCAGCGCACGTACAGCTGCTCCAGCACCTCCTGAAGCAGGTCCTCGGCAGCGTGCCGGTCCCCGGTCAGCAGGAAGGCAACCCGCAACAGCACCGCCGACCGTGTGCGAACGAAGTCGTCGAACTCCGCCCCGCGCGAATCCCTCATCTGACCTCCCGGCCTCGTCAACCAGCAAGACACCACGTCGGCTCGCGAGGTTTACCGGTCCGGCTACTTCCCCCTCGGCGGGTCGGACCTGGTGGAGGCCGGGGCCGGGAATCCGGGTGGCGCAGCTGGTGGACGGCCAGCGGCTGTCAGTAGGGGCAGGTGCGCCCGTCGCGCACCATCTGCGCGTACTCGAGGCCGGTGATGCGCAACCGGTCGGTCCTGGTGCCGTCCTTGGCCCGACAGCTGTTGAACGAACTGAGGTAGATCCAGGTGTAGGCCGAGTCGTCCGCGCGCCCGGTCACCTCGAACGGCTTGTCGCCGGGTGCCGATATCACCGTCGTCTGGCGTCGTCCCTCGGCGAGGTAGTCCAACTCCAGTCGCCATCGGCAGTGCTGCTTCGCGCTGAGCGCCCGTACCTGAATGACGTTCTTCTCACCCTTGGGCAAGGTGATCTTGTGGGTGGCGAAGAACGGGGCACCGGCTTCCTCGCTGTCCGGGTCCTCGACGAGCATCCGGGGATTCGGCCGGTCCACGTGTGTCACGAGGACGATCTTCTTGGAGTCGCCCTGTGATTCGTTGGGCTCCTGGATCCCGGTGAGCGGGGGGCGACAGGGCTCGACGAGGACGGGCCGGAGGTCGACCGCCTCGGCGGCCTCGTCCCGGGTGCCGACGAGGGTGATCTCCCAGGTGCTCCGTTCGATGTCGACCGCGCCGGCCTCGACGGCCGGATCCTTCGGCCGCGCGGCGTCCAGGCGCGCCAGGTCAGCGCCGGCGGGGTAGACGTAGTCGAGCGCACCCTCCTGCGGGTAGGGGACGTGCGTCACGTCGAGGACGACGACCGGCCCCCGGCCGGCCAGCTGCTCGGCCAACTCGTTCGCGGGCTTCCACTGGTTGATCATGCCGAGAACGACGGCGCCGAGCCAGGTGGCGACGGCACCGACCACGATCGTCAGCAGCCAGGTGACGGGACGTTTCCACCAGGCGACGGTTGCCGGCGCGGGCGACGACACCGGGGCCGGCGCGGGGCCCTTCCGGCGACGCGGGCGCTTGTTACGTGGACTCATGAACCGGCGTCTCCTGCATATCGATAGACGTGTCGGTGGACGTGTTCGTGTCGAGGAGCCGGCGGGCCAGCAGCACGGGTAGCGCGACGAGCCAACCCCAGGCCGCGCCGAAGCGCAGCGAGGAGGTCAATTGCCGGCCCAGGGACTCCCAGGGCGCGCAGCCGGTCGGGGAGTTCGAGATGGCGCAGTCGACGAGGACGTCGGACGTCGCGGTCAGCCCGGCCGCCGCGATCGTGGCGCCCCAACAGACGACGAGGAGCCCGAGACGGTGCCCGGAGTTCGACAGGCCGGCGAGCAGCGCCCACAGCAGGAGCCACAGCAGCGCCAGCAGGGCGAGGGCGAGCACCGACCTGTGCACCCAGACGTCCATCGACAGGGGGTTCGGCTCGGTCTCGTGAGTCAGTCGGTATCCCACGTCATCGCGTACGCGTGGCGGCGGCGACAGGGCGGGGCGGTACAGGAACTCCCTGAGCAGTCCCAGGAAACCTCTCCCGGCGTAGCTCTCCCACACCGCCTGGGTGCCGTTGACCAGCAGCAGCACCAGCACCGGGAGGACACCGGCCAGGGCAAGGTTCGCGCTGCGTCCGCGCACGTCGCCGATCAGCGGAACGCGGGGCTCGGTATCGTCGGCCGCCTCCTGGGCCTCGTTCTCACCGTCGTCGGTGCCCTTGGTCAGCCGGCCGAGCAGCAGGATCGCCAGGCTGGTGCCACCTACCAGCGAGGCGTTCGCGCCTGCCAGCAGGCAGCCGAGAAAGAGGGCGTCGGACGTCCAGGCCGTCAGCGTCAGGTGCGCGCTGGCCAGGAGCGTGGAGTGGTCCAGTGCCACGTCGGCGTACCAGCCGGTGGGGGCGGTGTGGACGCGGACGACGAAGGTGGCCCACCAGAGCAGATCCCCGATCGCCGTGGCGGTGAGGGCGGCGGCCGCGCCGGTCACCGCTGCGGTGAACGGGTGCGTCCGCCGGGTGACCAGGCCGCAGGCCAGGTACGTCGACACCCCGATCAGCAGGACCACGACCCAACGGATCAGCGGCGTCACCGCGTCCATCATGGGGGCGGCCGTGGGGTCGAGGGGGGCGAAGAAGACCACCCCCTTCGCGACGAGGGTCCGAAAGTCAACGGCGGTCCGGGTCACGGTGAACGGCTCCGACATGGAGTTCACCTGGGCGGTGACGCCCGCGTACATCAGCATGGCGCCCACCGCGGCGAGCACGGCGACGACGATCCTGAATGGTCGGCTCATCGGGCCGGCCTCATCCCGGGGCGGGTCGTCACGCCGTCAGTCTCCCGCATCGTGCTGCTCGGTAGGAGCCGCATGGCAGTGGGTGGACGACGTATCAGCGGGCTTCCGCCCAGCCGACGAAACGCGGGGTCAGATCGGGCAGCGCGACGCCCGGGTTGAGCTTGGTGAGATCAGCGGCGGCTTCCTCCTGGACCTTGGCCAGGTGGATCAACAGGCCCGGCCGGTCCTCGCGGTACTCGCCGAGCAGGCGCAGCTTCGCGGCCGAGCACGGCCACAGGATGCCGCAGACCGGGCAGCGCCACGACGGCCGCAACGGGGAGTGCTTCGGACGCTCGGGCATCAGCCCACCCCCACGGTTGCGCAACGGGACTGGCGGGCCTCGACCTGCACCCCGGCGCGCATCACGAACAACTCGCGCCGGGCGACCGCTACGCCCCTCCTGCCCAGCTCGTACGCGTCGAGCCAGAGCCAACCGTCGTAGGTGTACCGGTCGGGCAGCTCGCGGATGACCCGGACGACGATCGGTTTGCGGAATTGCACGCTCGCGGCGGTGGTCAGGAGGACCACGTCCCCGGCCCGGAGAGCGCCCGGTACCTCGTTCTGCACAGCTTCCTCCTCGTTGCGGTGGCGTCCACACCGCACTTTGCCGGGGGTTGCTGGACAAACACACAGCGTTAACTAATCTCTTCAGGGCAGCGGATTTGTTCCACGGGAGGGACGGCATGAACCACGCCTTTGTCGCGGCGCTGGCCGCGGCGGGTCACACCGCCGAGAGCCTCGCAGGTCAGCTCGGCGTGCACCCGAAGACCGTCGCCAGGTGGGCAAACCCGGGGCACATTCCCCAGAGTCGACACCGGGCGACGGTGGCAGGGCTGCTGGCGAAGGACGCCGACGCGCTGTGGCCGGACGTGGTTCGTCGTCGTGAGCCGGTGTGGTTCCGGCCGTGGGTCGACCTCGAACGCGAGGCCGTGACCTTGCGGTCGTTCCAACTCGCGTGGGTGCCCGGCCTGCTGCAGACCGAGGCGTACGCGCGGGCGACCCTGGCCGGTGGGGTGCTGACACCGGAGGCGGTCGCCGAGTTCGCCGAGGCGCGGATCAACCGGCAGGCGATTCTCGGCCGGGGCGGCGGACCACTGCTGATCGCTGTGCTGGACGAGGGGGTGCTGAGGCGGCGCGTCGGCGACGACCGGGCGTTGATGGCGGTGCAACTCGCGCGGCTGCTCGGGCACGCCGAGGCGGGCACCGTGCAGCTGCACATCGTCCCGGCGGACGCGCCCAGCTACCCCGGGCTCGACGGACCGTTCACCATCGCCGACATGCCGGACGGGTCACGGGTCGCGCACGTCGACAGCGCGGCGCAGGCGCAGATCCTCGATCAAACGTCGGATCTTGTTAGCCTGGAGCGGCGGTGGGAGCGTATTCGCGGCGAGGCCCTGCCCCGAGGGCGTTCGGTGGACCTTCTCAGAGAAGCGGCAGCAGCATGGACATGACCGGTGCGCGGTGGCGGAAAAGCACGAAGAGCGGCGGCAACGGTGGCGACTGTGTCGAGGTTGCCGACAACCTTCCGGGCGTGGTCCTGGTCCGTGACACGAAGGACCGTGACGGCGGCACGCTGACCTTCAGCCCGCAGTCATGGCGTGGCTTTGTCGCCATGGCCCGCGACGCCGGCTGACCGACCACATCGCACAGAGGCTCCCGGCGCTGGTCGGGGGCCTCTGCCGTGGGCGGGCCCGGCCGTCGGCCGCCGCACACCGACGACGATCCGATCAACGGATGGCGGCGGCGGGTTCGGCCGGTTGCGGTTGCGGGGTCGCCGGCCAGGTGAGCCGGCGTACGCCGGGGACGAGGGCGGTGCCCGCGCAGGAGGCGAGGACCAGCAGGCCCGCGACGGCCAGTGGGACGGGTGCGCCGAACGCGTCGGCGGCCAACGGCGCCAGCGCGTAGCCCAGCGGCATGGCGCCCAGCGACACCAGCCAGTCGTACGAGGTGACCCGGGCCAGGACCTCCGGCGGGAAGTGGTGCTGCACGACGGTCTCCCACACCGGGTTGAGGTAGCCGAGGGCGGTCAGCGCCACCGCGTACGCCGCGATCACCGCCGGCGCGGGCGCGGCGACGGCGAGCAGGAACAGCGGCGCGGCGTAGCAGGCCAGGCCGAGGTTGGCCAGCAACACCGGCCGGTGCAGCCGAACCCGCCCGGCCAGCAGCGATCCGGTGAGCATGCCGATCGCGCCGGCCTGCAACAGCAGCACCCAGGTTGCCTCGCCGCCCAGACGGTCGATGGCGACGGCCGGCCCGAGGGTCATCAGCACGGCGGCGGCGCCGTTCCACACGCCGTGGCCGAGCAGGCTGGTCCAGAACCAGTCGCGGGCGCGTACCTCGCCGAGGCCGTGCCGCAGGTCGGCGAGGACGGAACGGCGAGGCACCGGCACATGGCGGACCCGCACCAACGCGAGCAGCGCGGCGCTGAGCGCGAACGACGCACCGTCCAGGATGAACGCCCAGCCGGGGCCGGCGGCCCAGATCAGCGCGCCGGCCAGCGCCGGCCCGGCGAGGCGGCTGGTGTTGGCGGTGACCCCCATCAGGGCGTTGGCCCGCTGTCGCTCGGCCGGTTCGACGGTGCCGGCGACCAGCGGCGACGCGGTCGGAATGGCGAACGCCGACGCGACGCCGCCCAGCGCGGACGCCACCACCACGGTGGTCAGTGACGGGTGGCCGCCGAGCAGTTCCACGCCGACCGCGACCTGGGTGGCACAGCGGACCACATCGGCCAGCAGGGCGACCCGGCGGGCGTCGAACCGGTCGGCCACCACCCCACCGAACGGCAGCAGGAGCAGCCGGGGGACGACCGCCGCGGCGAGGACCACGGCCAGCGCGCCGGTGGAGCCGGTGGCCCGCAGGACGGCCAGCGCCAGCGCGGCGGGCACCACCGCGTCGCCGAGGGCGGAGATGGTGCGACCCAGGAACAGCAGCCGGAAGGAGTGGTTGCGCAGCGGGTGAGCCATGACCCCAACATACTTCGACATCGAATATTTCGGCAATGAATATTTCGGTGCTGAGGTAAGCTGGCGCGGTGACCACCACCCCGGACGCCGTCGACCGGCACATCGAGCGGTGGCTGCCCGTGGTGCCCGACCTCGACGCGGACGTCGAGGGGGCGGTGACCAGGATGATCCGACTCACCCGGCACCTGCGGGCGGTCAAGGAGCGGGTCCTTGTCGACCTCGACCTGCCGGCCCACGAGTACGACACCCTGCACGCCCTGGCCGGCCGCGGTGGCCGGACGGCACCCTCGGACCTCGCCGCGGACCTCACGATGGCCCCCGCCTCGATCACCGCGCGGGTGGACGCGCTGCTGCGGCGGGGGTTCGTACGCCGGATTCCGTCGACAGTCGACCGTCGCCGCGTCGACGTGGAACTCACCGAGGCGGGTCAGGCCGCGTGGCGCGGGGCGATGGAGGTCCAGGGCGCCGAGGAGCACCGCCTGCTCGGCGCGCTCACCGCGACCGAACGGCGACACCTCTCCGACCTGCTGCGCCGGGTGCTGCTCGTCGCCGAGCAGCCGCAGAGCACCCCGGCGACCGACTGAGGTTGAGCGCGTCGTCGACGAGTGCCGTCGTCGTCGCCACCGGGTGCGCGAACCCGGGCGACCGGGTAATGCCGTTGACCGGGCGGTGATGATCGGCAGGTGACCACGACCATCCGGCCCATCTGGACGACCACCCCCAGCCGACCCGACCATCCCGACGCGGTGCTGCTGCTGCGCGAGTTCATGAGCGAGATGGTGGTCCGCTATCACCGTCGCCCGGCCCTGCCCGGCGAGGTCGACGCGGCCCTGGCCGAGATGCCCAGCGACGACCTGACCGCGCCGACCGGGCTGCTCCTGCTCGCTCACCACGGGCCCGACCTGGCCGGCTGCGCCGGACTGCGCTGGCAATCGGGCTGGGCCGAGCTGACCCGGGTGTTCGTCCGCCCCGAGCGTCGCGGTGCCGGTGGGGGTGCGGTGCTGCTGGCCGCCGTCGAGGAGCGGGCCCGCGCGGCCGGGGCGGACCGGATCCGGCTCGACACCCGGGACGACCTGGTCGAGGCCCGCGCCCTGTACGCCCGGCACGGCTACGCCGAGATCCCGGCGTACTCGCAGGGCCCCTACGCCGACCACTGGTTTGAGAAGCGGCTGCCCTGAGCGGTTGACGCCGGCGCGCGGACGCGCTAAATAAGAAGAGGAAGTTGAGTCACCCCGGCTCAACTCATCACCTTCGGCCAGGAGAACCGAGGAGGCATGACGATGTTGATGCGTACCGACCCGTTCCGCGAGATCGACCGGCTCGCCGAGCAGTTCTTCGGTACGGCGGCCCGTCCCGCGACGATGCACCTGGACGCCTACCGCGACGGCGACCACTTCTACGCCGCGTTCGACCTGCCCGGCGTCGATCCGGACAGCATCGACTGCACCGTCGAGCGCAACGTGCTCACCGTCCGCGCCGAGCGTCGCCGGCCCGCCGGCGACGGCGTCGAACTGGTCGCCGCCGAACGCCCGATGGGCACCTTCACGCGGCGGCTGTTCCTCGGCGACACGCTGGACACCGACAAGCTGGAGGCCGGCTACGAGAACGGGGTGCTGACGCTGCGCATCCCGGTCGCCGAGCGCGCCAAGCCCCGCCGGGTGACCATCCACTCCAACGGCGCCCGCCGGGAGATCAACGCCTGATCCGCCACCGCGACGGGTGGGACCGGCGCGCCTGCACGCCGATCCCACCCGAGGCTGAGAACCTTTTTCACATGGTGTTCTCCGACGCTCCGGTGCTCGCCCGCCCACCCGCGCCGCCGGCGCTGCCGAGCGGGCCGGTCGAGGTCACCGAGGCGTGGCTGCGCAACCGGCGGCTGTCCGAGCACACCCGCGACGCCTACCGGCGCGACGTCACCGGCTGGCTGCGCTGGTGCGCCGGCCGCGACCTGGACCCGCTTCGGGCCACGTTCCTGCACGTCAACGAGTACGCCCGCGCGCTGGAGAGCAGCGTCGGCGCCCGCAGCGGCCGCCCACTGACCCCGGCGACCGTCGCGCGCCGACTCTCGGCGCTGTCCAGTTGGTACGACTTCCTCGTCAAACTGGGCGCTGTGCCGGCCAACCCGGTCTCCGGCGCCGACCGCCCCCGCGTCGACCGGGACCACTCCGCCACCGTCGGGCTCACCCCCGAGGAGGTGGACGCCCTGCTCAGCGCCGCCGACGCGGACACCGGCGCGACCGCCGTACGCAACCGCGCGGCGCTCGCGCTGCTCGCCGATCTGGGTCTGCGGGTCGGGGAGCTGATCTCGCTGGACCTGACCGACCTCGGCACCGAACGCGGCCACCGCAGCGTGCGCTTCGTCGGCAAGGGCGGCAAACAACGTCGCCGCGCCCTCACCCCCGGCACCGGGCACGCCCTGGACGCCTACCTGGCCCAGCGGGCCGCCACCACCGGGGTGCCGGTGCCGCAGCTCACCGGCCCGCTGCTGGTCACCGCCAGCGGCGCCCGGCTGGACCGGCACTCGGTGTTCCGGATGGTCCGTCGGCTCGCCCGCGCCGCCGGCATCCCGGCCTGGGCGAAGCTGTCCCCGCACTCGCTGCGGCACGCCTTCGCCACCACGGCCCGCTCGGAGGGCGTGCCGTTGGAGGACGTGCAGGACGCCATGGGGCACGCCGACCCGCGCACCACCCGCCGCTACGACCGGGACCGGCACAATCTCGACCGCGACCCGGCCTACGCGGTGTGGGCGGCCCGGTCGCGTCGTCGCGGCTGAGCCGCCCGGGCGGCGCTGCCGCGGCTGACGCCCCCGGGCGGCGTCAGCCCTGCGGGCGCGGGCAGATGCAGAACGGCTGCCCGATCGGGTCGAGAAGCACCACCCACCGTTCACCACCGGGCTGGAAGGCCGGCTTCGACGCGCCCGCGGCGACGAACTTCTCCTCCGCCGCAGCCAGGTCGTCGACGTAGAGATCCAGGTGGTAACGCTTGTCGCCGCTCTGGTCCGGCCAGGAGGGCGGTCGGTAGCCCTCGACCAGGCCGAAGCCGATGGAGACACCACCGGAGCTGATCATCGCGTACTCGGGTTGGCTGTGGGTGACCTCCCAGCCGAGCGCCTCGTGGTAGAACGCGGCGTGGCCGGCGGGGTCGGAACTGTCCAGGTTGACCATCGCAAGGTCGGCAGAAGCTGTCACGCCGGCAGTATGCCGCCGAGGCCCGACAACTCCGGCCCGCGACACTCGCCCCGAGTGGAGGTCAGGGGCCGTCGAGGGGCCAGAACGTCACGCGGGCCGTGCCGTCGCGGCAGATCAGCCCGGCACCGACCCGTCGGCAGTCGGTCAGACCCGCCGGCAGTACCGCGGACACCCGAGGACCGTGGCGTCCCACCGTCGCCACCAGGGAGCGCTTGCCGTCCGCCGCCATCCCCAGCACCACCAGGGGTTCCGTGGCGACCCGTGGGCCCGCCACCGTGCGCCAGCGCGCCCCGGCCGGCCACGTCCACACCCGCGCCCCGGTGCCCGCGTCGATCGCCCAGCGTCCCTGCTCGTCCTGCCCGCAGATCAGGCCCTGGCAGGGCCGCAGCGTCAACTCACCCGGCTGCGCCGGCACCTGCCAGCGCGGTGCCAGCCCGGGCAGGTCGTACCCGGTCAGCGCCACCGCGCCGCCGCTCGGGTGGCGCAGCACCAGGTGCGCGCCGACGACCTGGGGGTTGTCCGGGCCGTAGTCGGCCGGCGGGAGCTGTCCCCGCCCGCGCTCGGTGCCGTCGCGGCCGTCGAGCAGCCGGGCCAGCCCGTCGTCCTGCACCAGCAGCACCCGCCCCGGCAGGCCGGGCAGCGCCCGCAGCACCGCCGTGGAGGGCAGCGGAACCGACCACCGGGTCGCGCCGGTGGCCGGGTCGACGCCGTGCACCATGCCCTCCACCCGCCGTCCCGGTTCGGAGGCGCTACGCACCTCGCTCACCGCGACCGCCGCGTTCCCGGCCGCGTACACCCGCTCGGGTCGCCGCCACACCGGCTGGCCGGTCCGCATCGACCGCGCGGTGGTCACCCGCGCCCCGCGCGCCTGGTCACGCTCGACCAACAACAACAGGTCACCGGCGACCTCGGCGGACCAGCCGGAGGCGGGCGCCACCGTCACCCGCCACCGCGGCGGGCCGTCCGGCGCGGCCACGTCATAGGCGGTCAGCGTCGGCGGGCTCGGGTCAGGGTCGACGACCAGCAGCAGCGGCCCCACGCCG
>NZ_JAKKFF010000070.1 GCF_022229015.1 Micromonospora foliorum | reverse complement strand
CCGACGAGCGCGGCGCCGATCAGGAGCGTCCAGGGCAGTGCCGGCTGGCGGCCGGCGAGCGCGTCGAAGGCCAGCGAGGCACGGCGTCGCGCCTCCTCGGCGGCGGATCCCACCAGGTCACCCGCCCCGTCGGCGAGGTCGCTGCTGTTACGGCGGGCCGAGCGGGCGGTGTCCCGCACACTGTCTCCGGCGGAGCTGACGGCCGAGAGCAGGTGCTCCCAGGCCTGGTCCGCGATCCGCTCCGGCTTGCTGCGGCGGTCCAGCAGGTTGGTTCCGAACATCGTGGTTACCTCCTCAGGTGCCGAAGCCGCCGGCCACTTCGGACTTCGGCGTCTTTCCAGCGCGTCACGGTGTCGCCTACCCCGCAGTGCCCCGCGTCAGCCGGACGCAAACCCCGACCGCCGCGGAGCACCGGTAGCTCGGCGCGCCAGAACTCGACGCGCCACCAACTCAGCGCACCGCTGACACGGTGACTCCCCGGGCGAAGTCGTCATCGTCATCGTCATCGTCGTCTCCGCCACCGAAACCGCAGGCCAAGACGAGGGCGAGCAGAACGCCGACGCCGGCCAGGCCGGCAAGTCGCTTGATCATCGAAGATCCTCTCCGTCGCGGTGGTGTCCCCGGCCGATGCTAAGGCGCGTCGGCAACCTTGGGCGCGGACCGCGCCGGCCGGCTGTGGGCGACACGCCGACGGCACACGGGGCAGGCGTACGTCGTGGACCGGTTGTCGGGTGCGTCGGCTCCGGACCGCTACCCTGGTTCGGCGGCGCGTCGGTCACGACCGGATCGCCGATGCTCAAATAACAAAAAGTCTTGAGTAATCAGATACTGAAAAGTGCGGATATGGGCGGCTTTGTGGGCCCGGATCCGCGAATTGCTCATCCCGAGGGGTGGCGACCGAGGCCGTCGGAGGAATACTCTCGGTCGCGGCCCGCGTACTGATGAGGCGCCCGGGGGACGGGCGGGTGGAGGTGCTCGCGTGAGCCTGTCGATCGTGAAGTCGGTTCTGTCCGGTGGTGTCGTGGAGATCGCCCCGCGGGGCGAGATCGACGTAGACACAGCGTACGAGGTGCGCGAAGCGATCGCGGAGGTGCTGGCCAAGGGCCGCCCGCTGCGCATCGAACTCAACATGAGGCTGGTCACCTTCATCGACTCCGTCGGCATCAGCGCCATGGTTGCCGGCTTCCAGACGGCCGAGGTCAGCGACGTCAAGCTGGTGGTCACCGAGCCGAGCCGGTTCGTGCACCGGCAGCTCTGGGTGACCGGCCTGCTCGGCCTCTTCGGTGCCCCGGAGCCCTACTTCGCCGGTGCCCATACCCCCGAGGTGCTGCCCGGCGCCTGAGCGCGCCAGGCGTCCTCCTCAGGGCTGCTCGTCCAGGCCGGTCAGGTCGATGTCGGTCGCCTCGGTGACCGCTCGGATGGCCGTCACCGACGCGTACCCGGCGGCCAGCAACGCCACGTCCGTGCCCGGCTGTGCGGCCTGCCCCGGCTCCTCCAGCGAGGTACGGACGAACCCGTGGCCGGATTCGGCCACCGTCATCTGCACCTGACCGAAGCTGGCCAGGGTGCCTCGCCGCACCCCGCGCAGCTGCCCGTGCGGCAGGTCCGGGGCGTTCACGTTGAGCACGCTCTCCATCGGCGCGGACGTCAACCGGGGGAGCAGGTCCAGGGCGACCCGCGCGGCGGTGTCCCAGTGCCGCTCGGCGTCGCGTACCCGGGCGGCGGCGTCCACCGCGGCGCCACCGCTGGCGGCCGTCGCCTCTCCGGCCGAGAGCACGTCGAGGGAGACCGCCATCGCCCGGCAGCCGTTCGTGGCGGCGGTGAACGCGGCGCCCACGGTCCCGGAGTGCAGCACCGCCCGGCCGGCGTTGGCGCCCCGATTGACGCCGGAGAGCACCACCGACGGCGGTGGGCCGAACGCCCCGTGCAGGGCGATCAGCGTGATGAAGCCGGGGGACCCGGCGACCCCGTACGCCGGCACACCCGCCAGGTCCGGCAGCGGGTGGTCGTTCACGACAACTCGCCCGTCGCGCTCCATGGCGCTCATCGCGGCGCTGGTGCCGCTCGCCTCCTCCATCGGCGCGGCGACCACCACGTCCAGGCCCCGCTGCCGGGCCGCCCAGGCCAGCGCCTGGATGCCCGGTGCCGCGATCCCGTCGTCGTTGGTGATCAGCACCCGCAGGGTCATCGCTCGGCCACCCGGTCGGCCAGTTCGTCCGGGGTGGTCCGCTCCTGTTGCCGGCTGTCCGCCGGCACCAGCCGGACCCGGTCCACCAGTCCGGTGATCGAGTCCAGCCGCCCGGTGCCCAGGCCGTGCCGAGTCACGTTCAGCGCGCCAGCGGCGGCGCCGGTGCGGATGGCGGTCCGGATGTCCCCGCCCCTGGCCACGACGGCCGCCACTCCGGCGGTCATCGAGTCGCCCGCCCCGCGCGGGTCGGCGGCTTCCAGCCGGGGCATCTCGACCTGGAACAACTCCCCGTCGATGAGCGCCAACGCCGGCTGGTCGGCGCGGCTCACCACCACCGTCTCGGCGCCGCCCGCGTGCAGCTCGTACATGGCCCGGGTCAGTTCCGCGCTGTCGTCGCTGCGGGCGCGGCCGTCGCGGATCAACTCCTCGTGACTCACCTTGAGGAAGAACACCCCGCTCTCCAGCACCGAACCGAGGTGGTCGCCGGAGAGGTCGACGACCACCCGGCCGCCGTTGGCCCCGAGGTCGGCGGCGAAGCGTCGGTACAGGTCGGCGGGTACGAGCCACGGTTCGTTCGGCCCACTGAGGATGCTCACCGAGGCCCGCAGGCCCTCGCCGAGGGCGAGGTTGTACAGCTCGTCGATCTCGTGCCGGCTCAGCGGCTGCCCGGGCACGTCGGCGATCTCCTGCCGTGAGCCCTCCCGGCGGTCGTGCACGTACCCGCCGCTGCCGGAGTCACGGACCACCACCTTGAGGTCCACGCCCTCGCTGACCAGCAGCGGTTCCAGCACCTGGCCGATCTCACCGCCGAGGGCGGCGCAGAGCACCACGTCGACACCGAGGGAGATCACCATCCGGGCCTGCCAGACGCCCTGCCCGCCGGGGTGCAGGTGCAGCTCAGGGTGGTCGTTGGGCTGGTCCACGGTCACCGTCAGCTGTGGAGTGGGCGCGAAGACCATCACGTGCCCGCTCATCGGTCGTCGCCGTTCATGCTGGCCACCCTCCGGCATCTCGGGATATTTGTACTAACCGACCTTAATGGCGCAGATAGTGGCAGGTCGTGCCATCGGCACGGGCCGGGCGCGGCGCTGGGGGCCGTCGGACGTTGCCAGCCAGACATCGGTACGGGACGATCGGGCGACCAACGACGGCGGGAGACGGTGTGCTCAGCAGCGATACCTTCAGCTACACCGTTCAGGCCCGGTGCTCACCCGCCGAGGCGGCGGCGCTGCTCAGCGACCTGACCCGGCAGGGTGAGCTGCACCCACTGATCGTCCGGGTCCGTCGGGTGCCGCCCCGGCCCGGCGCCCAGGCCAGCTACACGATCAACGACCGGTTGGCGGCCGGCCCGCTGCGCTTCCGGACCACCTACCACGCGGACGTGCTGATCAGCGAGGCCGACGAGATCGTCATGGTGGCCCGCCAGTGGCCAGCCACCACGGTACGCAACCACACCCGACTGCGCGCCGAGCCGGACGGCGTGGTCCGCATCGACGTCGAGATCACCCTGACCGCGCCGACGCCGCTGTTCCGCTACGCGTTCCGCCAGGCCCGAGCGGCTCACCTCGCCCTCGCCACCCGACTGGGCGCGGCCCTCGACCGCAGCGGCAACCCCCCGCCCCCGGCCTGACCCGCCGGCGCCTACTGCCGGCCCGCTTTATGATCGCGCTCGATCCAGGATGTAGCGGCCTCCCGACGCCTGGAGGCCACTACATCCCGGTTGTAGCGCGATCATGGGAGTGGTCACGGCCAGCGCGATCATGGGAGTGGTCACGGCCAGCGCGATCGTGGGAGTGGTCGCGGCTAGCGCGATGAGGTGGCGCGGCTACGGCCGGCGAGGGCGGGTCGGGCGGCGGGGCGTCGGCCCCACGGCTTGTAGGTGGACAGCACCGTCGCGATGATCATCAGGCTGGTCGACACCGCCGGCGCGATGACCAGGTCCGCGCGATCACGTGTGGGCAGGGCGGCGCCGACCGCCCCGGCGTGGCGCAGGTTCGGGGTGAGCAGGAACAGCACCAGCCCGACCATCACCGTGGTGAGCACGAGCTTGACCAGCACCCAACGGTGGCGCAGCAGGCCCCACGGGGTGAGCAGCGAGCTGGCGACTCCGATCAGCCAGACCAGGACGCTCAGCGGCGCGAACAGCACCGTGCCGACCAGGGCCGTGACCGGATAGACCACCGCCGGGTCGGCGCCCCGCTGCACGGCGATGCCGAGGGTGAGCAGCACCAGGTCGGTGCCGAGCCAGCCCAGCGAGGTGACGAGGTGCAGGGTGAGCAGGGCCTTGCGGGTGGTGGGTCGGATCCGAGGCATACCGCGATGCTGCCCGCCGACTCCGGCCGGGTCGTCCGACGAGCGACGACATCAGGGGTACGCCCGGCGACGTAGCCCGGCCCCGGACGACGTGATGCCTGTGAGCCGCCTAGACGACTCACAGGCATCACAACCGACTCGGTCAGTAGACCGACAGGTGTACGTGGTTGGTGTGGTCGGTGGACGGGGTGCCCTGCGCCCCGCTGTACGACTTCCACCCGCTGCTGGGCAGCCAGATCTGCCTGTACCAGATCACGTAGAGCACGGCGAGCCGGTCGGCGTTGCGGATGAAGTACGCGGCCAGGTTGTTGCCGTACGTCTTGTCGCCGCCGGTGGCGTTCCCGCCGAAGCCGTTCTTCTGTGCCGCGAAGTCGCAGGCCCGGCCCTTGGGGTGTTCGCCGGAGCCGCCGGGGCGGTAACACGAGACGTACCGGGTGAAGCCCGCGGCCTTGGCCTGGTTGAGCGCGTGCAGGGTGCGCGGGGTGATGCAGCCGTTGGCCGGCGTCGGGTCGTTGACGCTGCACGACTCGGAGGGCCAGGAGCCGTCGGAGTTGCGCGGTGCGGCCTTCGCGTTGGCGGTTGAGGTGCCCCGGTTGGAGTCGGTGCCGGCGGCGGTCTGCGGCTTGGGTGTGGTGGCCACGGTCAGGGCCCGCTCGGCCTGTTCCTTGCGCTTGGCCATCACCGCGACCTGCTTGCGCTGTTCGTTGATCTCGCCGTCCAGGGCGACCCGGGTGCGGTTGGCCTTGTCCTTGCTGTTCAGCAGGTCGCGCAGCACCCGGTCCTCGTTGGCGGCCACCGCGTCCAGCGCGGCCGCCCGGTCCATGAAGCCTTCCGGGGTGTTGCTGTTGAGCAGCGCCGACATCGCGCCCAGCCGGCCGGTGCGGTACGCCACCTCGGCGATCTCGCCGACCTTGCCGTTGCGCTGGTCGATCTCGACCTCGATGGTCTTCAGCTGGGTGGCGAGCTGCTGCTGCCGTTGAATGGAGGTGTCCAGGGCGCGCTTCGCGTCCAGGTAGCCCTTGCTGGCCGCCTCGAGTTGGGCGCGCAGCGCCGGGGTGCCGCCCTCCTCGTCGGAGTCGGGTGCGGCGGCCCGCAGGCCGGTCGGGGGAGCGGCCGAGGCGGTGCCGGCCGGAAGCGCGACGCCGAGGGCGAACATCGCGACGATCAGGGCCGCCAGTCGGGCGGCGGGTGGTCGTGCTGGTGCCACTGCGCATGTCCTTCCGTCAGCCGCCGACCGGGTTAGCTGACGGGTTCGGGACGGAAGATCCCTACCGCTGACGCGGATGCACCCCAGGAACATGGTTCCCCGGTTCGCCCAGGTGGGCGATTAGGCGGCGACCGCCACCGGCGCCGGGAGGGCGCCGCCTGGTGGGGGCCGGGACCGAGCCTACCGGTGCCGGTGGGGCTGCTGCAGCCGATGTGACGGACGGTGCGTGCGTCACCACGGAAAATTACGGCGGAAGCCTACGAATGGGCCGGAAAGCCCCTTCACCACTCGATGGAGCCACACGCTCCGGATGCGGCGCCGGGCTCGATCTGCAACGTCGCGTGCTCGATGCGGAAGTCGTCGTGCAGGGCCGTGCGCGCCGCGGTGAGCACCGCGCCCACCTCCGCGCCGGGTGCCATGGTCAGGTGTGCGGAGGCCACCTCCATGCCCGAGGTGAGCGTCCAGACGTGCAGGTCGTGCACCTCGACGACACCGGGGACCGCGGCCAGTCGGTCGTGCACGGCGGTGACCTGGAGGTGCTCCGGGGCGGCCTGCACCAGGATGCGGATGGCGGCGCGGGCCAGCCGCCAGGTGCGCGGCAGGATGAACATGCCGATGGCGACCGCGACCAGGGGGTCCGCCCACCACCAGTCGGTGACGGTGATGAGCAGAGCCGCGCCGATGACGCCGAGCGAGCCGAGCAGGTCGCCGAGCACCTCCAGGTAGGCGCCCTGGAGGTTGATGCTCTCCCGGGCCCCGGCGCGCAGAAGGGCGAAGGCGGCGATGTTCGCGAGCAGGCCGAGCACGGCCACCGCGAGCATCGGACCGGCGATGACCTCGTGCGGGTCGCCGAACCGGCGGATCGCCTCGATCACCACGTAGATCGCGACGCCGGAGAGCAGGACGGCGTTGGCCAGCGCGGCGAGCACCTCGAGCCGGTAGAGGCCGAAGGTGCGCTGCGGGTCGCCGGTGGCCCGGCGGGTCGCAGTGATCGCGGCGAGCGCCATCCCGATGCCGAGCACGTCGGTGAACATGTGCCCGGCGTCGGAGAGCAGGGCGAGCGAGCCGGTGTGCAGGGCGGCCACCGCCTCGACCACCATCAGGGTGGCGAGCAGGCCGAATGCCGCCCAGAGGCGACCCCGGTGCTGGTGTGCGGCATTGGCGACGGACCCATGGTGGTGGTCATGACCTGCGCCCACGAGAACCACCCTCCGCCGCTGGTCGGGACCCGGTCAAATGTATGCTCACATCGCTATGTGTGCAAGTGTACGGGCAGCGCCCTCCGCCGGCGGCGGTCCGCACAGGTCAGCCGGTCGGGTCGATGGTGGTGAGCCGCTGGGTGGCCCGGGAGAGCGCCACGTACAGGGTGCGCACCCCGGCGCCCGGATCCGCCCGGATCTCGCTCGGGGCGACAAGCACCACCCCGTCGTACTCCATGCCCTTGGCCTCCAGGCTGGTCACCACCTGCAACCTCGGCGCGCCGAGCGCGCCGAGCCAACCGGCGACCTCGTCCCGGCGGGGCACCGGCGTGATCACCCCGACCGTGCCCTCCACCTCGGTCAGCAGGCCGGCGGCGGCCTCCACGGTCGCGGTCTCCAACCCCGTCGCGGGCACCACCAGCTCGACCGGCTCGACCCCGGTGGAGCGTACGGCGGTCGGCAGCGGCAGGTCCGGGTAGAGCCGACGGATCTCCGCCGCCGCCACCGCGAAGATCTCCGCCGAGTTGCGGTAGTTCGTGGTGAGCGTGAAATCGTGCCGCTTGCGCCGGCCCAGCGCCTGGTCGCGGGCTCGGGTCAGCTCCTCCGGATCGCCGGTCCAGGCGGTCTGCGCGGGGTCGCCCACCACGGTCCAGGAGGCCAGCCGGCCGCGTCGACCGATCATCCGCCACTGCATGGGCGAGACGTCCTGCGCCTCGTCCACCACCACGTGCGCGTACTCCCGGTAGTCCTCCGGGCGCTCCCGGGCCGCCGCGCGGGCGGCCCGCTGCCGCTCGCCGAGAGTGCTCAGCTCGCGCACGCCACCGGCGAGCTGGAACGGATCGCGTCGCGCCCTGGCCGGCTGCGCGGGCTTGCCGAGCAGCGCGTCCAACTCGTCCAGCAGCGCCACGTCGGCGATGGTCAGCCCGGCCGAGTCCAGGTCCCGGTACGCGGCGTTGAGCAGCCGGATCTCCGCCGAGGAGAGGATTCCCCCGGCGTACCGGCGCAGCCGGTCCGGCTGCGCCAGCCAGCCGAGCACGTGCCGGGGGTGCAGCCGAGGCCACCACGCCTTGAGGAACTCCCGGAACTCCGCCCGCTCGGCGATCTCCGCCTCGAAGGCCGGCTGCTCCGGCAGTCGACCGCTGCTCTGCTCACGGGCCTGCGCCCAGAGCGCGGCGAACACGCCGTCGAAACCGGCCCGGCGCACCTCGTTGCGCCGCGCGCCGCGTTGCAGCGCGCGGTCCCGGATCCGGTCCAGGGCGGCCCGGTCCAGCCGCAGCAGCGTGCCCCGGTAGAGCAGCCGTAGCTCACCCGGACCGCCCGGCACCGCGTCGCGGGCCGCCCGCTCCAGCACCCGGCGCATCCGCAGCGACCCCTTCACCGCCGCCACCTCGGGCGGGTCGGGGCGGGTGGCGGTCATCCCCGGGAAGAGGGTGCCCAGCGAGTGCAGGGTCGCGGTGTCCTCACCGAGCGACGGCAGCACCGAGCCGATGTACTCGACGAAGACCGACGACGGCCCGACCACCAGGATGCCGCCGCCCGCGTAGCGGCTGCGGTCGGAGTACAGCAGGAACGCGGCCCGGTGCAGGGCGACCGCGGTCTTGCCGGTGCCGGGGCCGCCCGCGACGATCGTCACCCCGGAACCGGGTGAGCGGATCGCCTCGTCCTGCTCCCGCTGGATGGTCGCCACGATGTCGCGCATGCCCCGGCCGGTGGCCTTGGACAGGGTGGCCAGCAACGCGCCGTCACCGACGACAGTCATCCCCTCCGGGGCGGCGGTCGGGTCCAGCAGGTCGTCCTCGATCCGGGTGACCCGCTCGGCGCGGGACTGGATCGTGCGGCGCCGCACCACGTCCAACGGCTGCGCCGGGGTGGCCTGGTAGAAGGCGGCGGCGGCCGGCGCGCGCCAGTCGACGACAAGCGTGACGGCGTTCTCGTCGCGGATGCCCAGTCGCCCGACGTGCAGCACCTGACGGTCGCGCAGGTCCAACCGGCCGAAGACCAACCCCTCGTGCTCGGCGTCCAGGGTGTGCCGCCGCTGCGCCGCGTGGAAGACCATCGCGTCGCGCTCGACCAGGGCACCGTGCGTGCCGACCCGGGCCATCCGGTAGCCGTCGCGCTCGGCGCGGACGGCCGACTGCCGCAGCTCGGCCAGTCGGGCGTACACCCGGTCGAGGTGTCGTTGCTCGACGGCGATCTCCTGCTCCAGGCCGGTCTGGTCGGTCAACGCACGCTCCTTCAGAGGTCGCCGGCAGGCGGCGGGAACCGCGCGGGCCAACCGAGAAGGGTACGGCCCCGGGCCTGACCCGCCGCGCCCGAGGTGCGCGAACGTGCTCAGGCACCCGTCTCGGCGCGGGTCGCGTTCCGCAGGGCCGGCGGCGGTTCGGCGAGCGCCCGCCGCAGCACCCCGGTGAGCGCGGCGTTGACCTCGTCCGGGCGTTCCATCATCAGCATGTGCCCGGCGCCCGGGCAGACGGTCAGCTCGGTGGCCGGCAGAGCCGCCGCGATCGACTCGGCGCACGGCGGTGGGGTCAGCCGGTCCCGGTCGCCGACCAGGGCGGCGGCCGGCAGGTGGGCCAACGCGGCGAGGGTGTCCAGTCGGTGCTGGGTGCCGATGGAGGCGCGGAACCCGCCGATCGAGCGCAGCGAGGCCCGAGCCACCGCGGACGTGACCAGGCGGATGTCGGCCGGCTCGCAGCGGTCACCGAAGAGCATCCACCGGATGCTCGGTTGCAGCGCGTTCAGCAGTGCCCGGGGCGCGCGCCACGAGCCACACCGGGCCAGCACGCCGGCGCCGGTCGTCTCGGCCAGCCGGATCAACCGGGCGATCCGCGGCGAGAGCCCGTAGACGGTGTGCGTGTGCCCCTCGGCGGTAGTCGAGACGAAGACCAGGCCGGCGGTACGGGCGGCGAAGTGCGCGGGGTGGCGGTGGGCGTACTCCATGATCGTCATGCCGCCCATCGAGTGCCCGACCAGCACCACCGGGCCGGTTGGCGCGACCGCGTCGATCACCGCGGCGAGGTCGTCACCCAACTGGGCCAGGGTGGCCGTGGGCAGCGCCATGCAGCTGGACCGGCCGTGCCCCCGCGCGTCGTAGGCGACCACCCGCACCGCATCGCCGAACGGCACCGCGGTGAGCGCGTCGACCTGCCGGTGCCAGGCGCGCCCGTCCAGTGTCCAGCCGTGCAGCAGGATGGCGGTGACCTGGGCGTCCGTCGGACCCGTCGCCTCGACGTTGAGCCGTACACCGTCCGGCAGACCGACCTCGAACCGCTCCGGCATCGCCACCTCCCCAGGGCCGCCCAGCACCACCAGCACCGGGATACCCGGCGGTAACACCGGCTACCCGCCATGACACCACGCCAATCGCGCCGTGGCGAACATTCCCGACCTCGCCCGTGCGGGACGGTGGCGGGCCAAGCTGAACGGCATGGGGTCGTCGGGAGCGCCCATGGGCGCGACGTCGGGGCAGGGGCGGCAGGCCGGCGGTACGCCCCGCGCCGCGCTGGCCGATCTGCTCGCCGGTAATCGACGGTTCGTCAGCGGCCAGCCGGTGCACGGACACGACGTCACGGCTGCCGCCGCGGCCTCCGGCGACCAGCAGCCGTACGCCGTGGTGCTGGGCTGCATCGACTCCCGGGTGCCGCTGGAGGCGATCTTCGACCAGACCTTCGGCGCGATCTGCGTGATCCGTACCGGGGGACACGTGCTCGACCGCGCGGTCCGTGGCTCGATCGAGTACGTGGTCGGCCAGCTCGGCGTACCGCTGGTGATGGTCCTCGGCCACGAGCGGTGCGGCGCGGTGCAGGCCACGGTGGAGGCGCTGCGCACCGGGCAGCGTCCCGGGGGGTCGCTGGCGCACCTGGTGGACGAGATCGCCCCGGCGGTGACCGAGGTGGGGCTCGACGATCCGGCGGTGCAGCCGCTGGCGATCCGCCGGCACGTCCGGCGCACGGTGCGCACCCTGCGCCGGGACGACCTGCTGGCCGGGCCGGTGGCCGCCGGCCGGGTGGCCGTGGTCGGCGGCCTCTACGACCTGGCCACCGGCGAGGTCGCCCTGCTCGATCCAGGCTGACCCGACCCCGGACACGCGAAACCGCCCGCCGGGAACTCCCGGCGGGCGGTTCGGTTGGTGCGGTGGGGGAGGGCTCAGCCCTCGAAGACGCCGGCCGCGACCAGGCGCTTCTCGGTGGCCTCCCAGCCGTCACCCGGGTGGGTGGCGGCCAGGTTGTTGATCTCCGCCCGGATCTTGGCGGCGTGGCCGGCGGCGGCCAGCACGCGGATCTCCTCGACGAAGGCGTCGGAGTCCGTGCGCAGGTGCGCGGTCTTGCCGTTGGTCAGGTTCCGCACGTAGGCGTGCTTGCCGCCGTTGAGCGGGATGAGGTACTTGAACTCGCCCAGCACGCTGAGGGCGCCACCCTGGCCAGCCTGGCCGGCCCGGACGGACGCGCGCGCGGTCTTAGAGGTGTTGCTCGCCACGGAGGTACTCCTTGCAAGACGTACGGGAGGACTTGGACGTCCGGGGGCTGTGTGCGGGTCGTACGTGACTCGGCCCGCGAAGGTGTAACGCGGCATAAGCCGCCGGTGGAACTGTACAGGACCACGACATCATGCTGGTCGTCGCGGTGTCCTGAGAGGCAACGGCGACCACCCGTCCGGCTATTCCAGACGGCGTTTTTTCCGATTCCCTGGCGCACCACACGTCACACAAGTCATCATGTGTTGCAGCAGCCACCTGGGTGGACGAGGTCGTAGGGGAAGACGCACCTCGCTCTCCGGGAGGTCACCGTGCCAACGCGTGGCGTCGTATACGTCCACTCGACCCCGCTCGCCGTGTGCTCACACGTCGAGTGGGCGATCGCGCGCGTCCTAGCCGCGCCGGTCAACCTGCAGTGGACGGCTCAGCCCGTCGATCCCGGCGCACGCCGGGCCGAGTGCGGGTGGACCGGTCGTCCGGGGACGGGCGCCGAGCTGGCTGCTGCCCTACGGCAGTGGCCGATGATCCGTTTCGAGGTCACCGAGGAGCCGAGCCCCGGTGCCGATGGCGAGCGCTTCATGTACGTGCCGGCCCGTGGCCTGTTCCGGGCAACGGTCGGCGTGGCCGGCGACATCCAGCTCGGCGAGGACCGACTTCGGGCGCTGATGGTGGCCTCCCGGGCACCGGAGGCGCTGGCGCACGCCCTCGACAAGGCGCTCGGCACGGCGTGGGATGCTGACCTGGAGCCCTACCGGTACGCCGGCGACGGTGCCCCGGTGACCTTGCTCACTCGGGTCGGCTGACCCGGCCGACGGGCCGCTGGCCGTACGCCGTCGAGACGGTGACGACCGGTAAGGTCAAGTTGCCCCGATAAGGGAGAAGCTGGTGGGATGGGCGGCGTGTCGAATCGCCCGTGGCGCGCCAGTGTCGCTGTCGCCGCCCTGACCGCCCTGCTCGTCTCCGGCTGCTCAGGTGACCCGGAGCGCCCCACCCCGACGCCCAGCCCGGTCGGCACGTCCGCGGGCCCGAGCGTCCCGGCCACGCCGTCGGCCGGCGACCCCGCCAGCCGGGCTGCCGCGCTGGTCGCGACGCTCTCCGACGAGGACCTGGTCGGCCAGGTGCTGATGCCCTACGCCTACGGCGACTCGGCGACGAAGGTCTCCGCCGGCTCGGCGGCCGGTAACCAGGCCCTCGCCGGGGTCGACACCCCGGCGGACATGATCGCCAAGTACCGACTGGGTGGCCTGATCCTGGTCGGCTTCAGCGCCGACGACCCGACCAAGGGCAACCAGGAGACCACGAACGTCGACAATCCCAAGCAGGTGCACGAGCTCACCACCGGGCTGCGTGCCGCCGCCGGTCGGCTCGCCGCCGGTCCCGCGCCGCTGCTGATCGGCACCGACCAGGAGTACGGCGTGGTCACCCGCGTGACCGACGGGGTCACCGTGCTGCCCAGCGCCCTCGCGGCCGGCGCGGCCGGTGACCCGAAGCTGACCGAGGCCGCCTGGCGGGCCGCCGGGACCGAGTTGGCCGCCATGGGCATCAACATCGACTTCGCCCCGGTGGCCGACGTGCTGGCCACCCGCAGCACCGTGATCGGCTCCCGGTCGTACGGCGCCGACCCGAAGCAGGCCGCCACGCAGGTGAGCGGCGCGGTCCGTGGCCTCCAGGCGGCCGGGGTGGCCGCCACCCTGAAGCACTTCCCCGGGCACGGCCACAGCGCCGACGACTCGCACAAGGATCTTCCGGTGCTCACCCAGACCGCCGCGGCGTTGCAGAGCGGCGCGTGGCCGCCGTTCACCGCCGGGATGGACGCCGGCGCGATGGCCGTGATGTCCGGTCACCTGGACGCGCGCGCGATCGACCCGGGGACCCCGGCGACGTTCTCCCACAAACTGCTCACCGACGTGTTGCGCGGCCAACTCGGCTTCAAGGGCGTGGTGATCACCGACGGGATGAACATGCCGCCCGCGATGCGCTGGGCTCCCGGCGAGGCGGCGGTCCGGGCGCTCAACGCCGGTAACGACCTCATTCTGATGACCCCGAACGTCGGTCAGGCGTACGACGGGCTGCTCGCCGCGCTGCGCGGTGGGTCGCTGCCCCGGACCCGGCTGGTCGAGGCGGTCACCCGGGTGCTGACCATGAAGTTCCAGCTCGCGCAGTTGCCGGCGGCGCAGATGTCCACGCTGAACACCCCGGCGCACCGGGCGGCCGCCGACGCGCTGGCCACCGCCGCCGTCACCGTGCTGCGGGGCGCCTGCGGCGCAGCGGTACGCGGGCCGGTCACCGTCACCTCGTCCGGCGGTCGGGACGGCACCCGGGCCACGCTCACCGCCGCGCTGACCGCCGCCGGGGTGCAGGTCAAGCCGAGCGGCGGCACGATCGTGCACCTGGTGGGCTACGGCGACGGCGCCAGCGACCTGCGCCCCGACGCGGCGGTCACGGTCGCCATGGACACCCCGTACGTGCTGGCCGACGCGAAGTCGCCGACGCTGCTTGCCACGTACTCGTCCAGCCGGGCGTCGATGACCGGCCTGGCCGCCGTGCTCGCCGGCAAGGCCCGGCCGGCCGGCCGGTCCCCGGTTGCCGTCCGTGGACTGCCCGCGACGACCTGTCGCCCCTGACCGGCGCTCGTCATCGGCCACCCCACCCCACCGGCC